>JBAUIN010000231.1:0-6844 GCA_049682975.1 Pontixanthobacter sp.
CGATCGCCGATGTAACCGCGATGCTATCGACGCAGACCTTTCCCGAACAATCGGCACGGCGGCTGCAAGGTTGTTTGCGCCAGATCATCGCCGAGCGTGGCACCGTCGATCTGCGGCATTTGTCCAATATCGACACGGGTGAATTGATGGCCTGGCTGGAAACGCTGCCCGGAATCGCGCGCAAGATCAGCGCGGGTATCGCCAATACCAGTGTTTTCGCACGCCGCGCTTTGGTGATAGACACGCATCACCGCCGCGTAATGCAGCGGGTGGGACTGGTCCCGGCAAGAGCAGACACGGTCCGCGCATACGATACGCTCATGCCTATCCTGCCACCCGAATGGTCGGCGGAACAGATCGACGAACATCATATGCTGGTGAAGCGGGTCGGCCAGACCACCTGCCGCCCGGCGACAACGCATTGCGGGGAATGCCCGATCCGCTCCGAATGCGAAACCAGCGAAGCGCGCCTTTCGGCCTAACCGGCTGCCATCGCCTTTGCACTGAGGATTTCGATCCAATAGCCGTCGGGATCGGTGATGAAGGCGATATGCTTCATCATACCATCTTCGGGCCGTTTCTGAAAATTGACATCATGCGCATCGAAATGCGCGACGGCTCGATCGAGATCGGGGACGTTCAGCGCCAGATGGCCAAACCCCTTCGGATCGCGATTGCCGTTGTGATAGACCGGTCCATCCTCGTTCTCCGTTCCCCAATTATGCGTGAGCTCGATGACGGCTTGGCGCGAAAAAACATATTCCGTAGCCGCCACATCGCTTTTCGGCACTTCGTTGTCGCTATCGGTAAACCCCAGGAAATAGAGCGAAAATTCGCCCGCCTCGATATCCGCCTTACGCAGCAGTGTCATGCCCAGCACATCGCAATAGAAGGCAAGGCTGGCGGCGGGATCCTTCACCCGCAACATCGTGTGGTTGAGGGTAAAGCCGTGGGGGTTGGCGGTCATGGGAAAGCTCCTTCATTCTATATGGGACATGCAACCGATCGGCCCGCCTGCGCGTTCCATGAACATGTTATCCGAGCCACACGTTGAAACCGTGTTCGAACGCCTGAGCGAAGCCATGCCGGGCCGCATCAAGAATGCCAAGGGTCCGAAGGGGCAGCCGGATGCGTTCCGGTCGTGCATATCGTGTATGCTCTCCGCCCAGTCGCTCGATCGCAACACGGCAAAGGCAGCCAGACAATTGTTCGCATTGGCGACCACACCCGAAGAGATGCTGGAACTGGACGACCGCGATATTGCCACGGCAATCAAGCCATGCGGGCTCTACAACGTCAAAACCCGCAACATCCGCAAATTTTGCGAAACATTGCTGGGCGATTATGCCGGAACTGTGCCCGATACTCGCGAAGGCCTGCTGAAACTGCCCGGCATCGGCCGCAAATGCGCGGATATCGTGCTCAGTTTCACCTTCGGCCAGGACGTGATCGCGGTCGATACGCATGTCCATCGCGTCTGCAATCGCATCGGATTGACCGATGCGAAACTGGCGGACGCTACGGCACGGCAGCTTGAGGAACGCACGCCGGACTGGGCCTTGCGGGATGGGCATTTCTGGCTCATTCAGTTCGGCAAGCGGGTGTGCGTGTCGCGCGCCCCCAAATGCGACAGATGCCCGGTGTCCGACCTGTGCCTATGGTATGCGGAACATCACGCGGACAACAATAACGACGGAGAGAACGCCCCATGAAAACCGCCATTACCGAAATGTTCGGCATCCAGCATCCCATCATCCAGGGCGGCATGCATTATGTCGGGTTCGCCGAAATGGCGGCGGCAGTGTCTAATGCAGGTGGCCTGGGGATCATCACAGGACTGACGCAGAAAACCCCGGAACTGCTGGCGGAAGAGATCGCCAAATGCCGCGAAATGACGGACAAACCCTTCGGTGTGAATCTCACTTTCCTGCCCACTGTCGCGACGCCGGATTACCCCGGATATGTCAAAGCGATCATCGAAGGCGGCGTGAAAGCGGTGGAGACGGCGGGCAACAATCCCGCACAAGTGCTGCCTTTCTTCAAGGAAGCGGGCGTCAAGGTCATCCACAAATGCACCAGCGTCCGCCATGCGTTGAAAGCGCAGTCGATCGGCTGCGATGCGGTATCGGTCGACGGGTTCGAATGCGGCGGCCATCCGGGTGAGGACGATGTGCCCAATTTCATCCTGCTGCCCCGCGCGGCGGACGAGCTGGAGATACCCTTCGTTTCCAGCGGCGGCATGGCTGACGGGCGGTCGTTGATGGCCAGCATTGCGATGGGAGCGGCGGGCATGAATATGGGCACACGCTTCATCGCGACCAAGGAAGCGCCGGTGCATGATAATGTCAAAGCCGCCATCGTCGCCGCGAGCGAACTGGACACCCGGCTGGTCATGCGCCCGCTGCGCAACACGGAACGCGTGCTGACCAACGATGCGGTCGAAAAGCTGCTGGAGAAGGAGAAGGAGCTGGGCGACGATTTGAAATTCGAAGACATCATCGAACAGGTCGCCGGCGTCTATCCGCGCATTATGATGGAAGGCGACATGGATGCCGGCGCCTGGAGCTGCGGCATGGTGGCGGGCCTCATCAACGACATTCCCACCTGCAAAGAGTTGATCGACCGCATCATGGGCGAAGCGGAGGAAATTCGTACCCGGATGAATGCTCTCGCGGCCTGACTGTCCGAAAGGCGGTGAATGAACGTTACGCATTAATACGCATTCTTCGATACGGGGTTTACTAACGACATCGTTCTTATTTCAACGGCGTCATGTCGTTCCTCAATACATTCGTACCGGGTTCCACCGCCGCTTTAGTCGCCGCTTTCGGTCTATGTACAATCGGCATGGCGGCGCTTGGCTTCGCATTCTACCGGTTCGGCCGTATCGCCTTTTGCCGCAGCGAGTTGCAGCGCGTGTCGAATTCGCTGTATCTCGCTGAATCGATGGGGGGTGTGGGATCATGGGTACTGAATGTGAAAAACCAATCGATCCAATGGTCCGATCACGTATTCGTTATTCATGACCGCGACCCTTCGCTTGGCGAACCCACTTTGGAAGCCAGTATCGAATATTATCACGTCGCCGATCGCAATCGGGTCGAAACATTGGTCGAACGGGCGATCGCACGCGGACAGAATTTCGAATTCAAGGCGCGGCTGGTTGCTGAGGACGGATCAATCAAAGCGGTTATTTCCCGTGGTATCTGCCAGACCAACGATACGGGGCGGGTCGAGCGCGTCTATGGCGTGTTTATCGAACAATCGCATGTGATCGATATCGACCGGTTCGATAACGATAACATCAAATTCGCGGCCTGATCGTTACCAGTTGAAGCCTGCATCGATGGCGGCCTGCTCTCGCGCGGTCGTAATGCGGCCCAGTACTCCATTGCGATGGGGAAACCGGCCGAAGCGGGCGATCATCGCATGGTGACTCCGTGCGAATGACAGATTGCCCGACAGATGCCGTGCAAAATAGGCGCGGCTCATTTCCTGATCCGCGATATTCTCGCTATGCATCAGCGGCATGGCGATGAATTGCCGTTGCCTGTCCGGCAGCGCCGCATCCCAGTTCTGATCGATGGCGCGTTTGGCCAAGCTCGACGCCGTTCGGTCGAACGCGAATGCCTGCGGCGTATCGCGGTAGATGTTGCGCGGAATTTGGTCGAACAGCAGGATTGCCGCCAATGTGCGGCGAGGGCCGACGCCCAACTGTGCCGTTGGTTGGTTGGACAATGCGAACAGGATGTTCTCGAACTTGCGGCGCAACATCGCATCGACCCCGCGATCCGGCGCGAACCAGTCGCGTGGCGCAAGAATGTCGAACCATACGTGCAGCAGATCGGCAGCCCAGGGCGGGTTCACAGCCGCCATACGCTAATATCAGCTTTCGGCCTTATGGTAGGGTATGAAATCACCCAGACTGATATTGCCGGTATAGAATCCGTTGAAGCGGTCGATCGTGGTGATGATTTCGACATTGCACAATCGCGTCGGGGAAATGGTGCGGCGCACCAAAGTGTCGTCTTCATCGACCGAACGGGCGTTGCGGGGAATGTTTACGTACAGCGTGCTACCGACCTCGTAGACGAGCGCAGTTCGGTCGATCATCTTGACCTGCGTGTTGGGCCGCAGGCGAATGCAGCTTTGCGCTTCGCTCGCAACGCGGCCTTCCAGCATTTCGGCAAGTTCGATTTCGCCTTCGGTCGGCTCGGGCGTGTCCTGCGCCGATAAGGCCGGGGATACGAACAGGGCCGCACAAGTCGCAACGGCGGCGAGAGATTTTCGGATGGTCGCTGTGTACATGTTCATAATGCGTCTCCTGATACAGTATTTGCTTTCGACCCTACGTCGCCTCCGCTTTTGATATACGGTATGAAATCGGTCAAAGTTACAGTCGGTCCGCCGATGCCCGCCGGTCTGGCCACGAATTCGATCTGATCCAGACGGCACAGTCGCCCACCGAATGTTCGCAGGACCGGAAGATCGAATTCATCGATGAAGCGCGCGGCATCGGTGCGATTGACGTAAAGAGTGTCGCCATTGCGAAAAACGAGGGCGGTATCCTGAATGGTTATCATGCGATCACGTTCATGCCGCTGCAGACAGCGCACCGGTTCCCCTGCAATACGCCCATCCAACATGTCTGCCAGTTCCCGCTCGCCTGCCGGGACTTCTCCGTCTTTCGCCATCGCTGCGGGCGACAGAACCGTCGCGAGGATTATCGCGGAAAAAACGCAAAAGGCGGTCGAAAAAAACATGCTTTTCAAAGGTACCGCAAACGCCCTGAACCCGGGCTGACTGCACTATCAACGCTTCAAAGTATGATCGGCTCCCCCCTGCATGGGCAAGTCGCTCCGCCGAAACTACCGATGTCCCGGATCGCCGCCTTCCGAAATGTCCTTGAGCGCGGCATGATCCGCTCCATCGGCCGGTCCCCCCGCCAATACGAACCGCCGATCGCAATAGCCGCAATCGACATAACCATGCTCGTCGATCTGCAGATAGATACGCGGATGGCCGAGGGCGGAGGGGCGATAGCCTGCACCTTCGCGAATGGCGGTCGCGCCATCGCATGCGACCCGGCGGGTGTCTGTCGTAATCACTTCGGGGGGCGGCGTATTCATCGGCGCGGTCGATAATCCATTGCCCCCGGCAAAGCAATTGCCCTTTGCGCCGCTTCGCCGCGATGGGTAGGGCACCGTCCATGAATCCTGCCACAAATCAGCCTCCCGCCATAGAAATTCGCAATCTGACGAAACGCTATGCCGGCGTGGGTGCGGAGGCAGGCAAGCTGGCACTGAACGATGTCAGTTTCGATGTGCCCGAAGGCGGCATTTTCGGGCTTCTCGGGCCCAATGGCGCGGGCAAATCGACTCTCATTAACATCCTTGCCGGCTTGGTGACGAAAACCGGCGGCAATGCCAGCATCTGGGGCTTCGACATCGACGAACATCGCCGCAATGCGAAGCGCGCGATCGGGATCGTACCGCAGGAAATCGTGTTCGACCCGTTCTTTACCCCTTACGAGGTGCTGGAGAACCAGGCGGGATTTTACGGCGTCGCGCGCAAACTGCGCCGGTCCGAAGAATTGCTGCGTGCCGTGCATCTGGCCGACAAGCGCGACGCCTATGCCCGAACATTGTCGGGCGGCATGAAGCGGCGTCTGCTGATCGCCAAGGCGATGGTCCATTCCCCACCGATCCTGATCCTGGACGAACCGACGGCCGGGGTCGATGTCGAATTGCGGCGGTTGCTGTGGGAACTGGTCGTACAGCTCAACCACGATGGCGTGACCGTCGTGCTGACGACGCATTATCTCGAAGAGGCGGAGCAATTGTGCAATCGCATCGCGATCATCAACCACGGCGAGTTGATCGCCAACAAACCGACCCGCGAACTGGTCGATATGGCACGCGAGAAAATCGTGGCGGTGACGGTCGGCAGCGATCTGGCAGCGGCCCCAAGGCATGACGCTTTTGTGAAATCCGAACTGGCCGGCGCACGCGGCGTGGAAGTCACGTATGACAAGGACAAGCTCACCGCCGGACAGGTGCTGGCGATCCTGCAGGACCAGGGGCTTGTCGTCGAAGACGTCACCACCCGCGAGGCCGATCTGGAGGATGTGTTCGTCAGTTTGACGAGCGCGAAAGAGGATGTGAACTGATGCTGATCCTAATCGGCACCGTTCGTCTACCTGCCGAGAATGTGCACGAAGCGCGTTTCGTTATGCAGGAGATGATCGAGGCGAGCCAAGCGGAAGATGGCTGCAAATCCTATTCCTACGCCGAAGACGTGATCGAACCCGGCCTGATCCGCATCGCCGAAGTATGGCGCGACCGCGAGGCGTTGAATACTCATTTTCAATCGGACCATCTCGCCGAATGGCGCGCAAATTGGGATCGACTGGGCATTCACGATCGCGATCTGCAATTATACGAGGTCGGCAATGTCGAGCAGTTATGACGGTACGGCAGTAGGGACTGTACCATGACTTATGACATTCTTATCATCGGCTCCGGTGCGGCGGGTCTAACGGCGGCGCTGGCACTGGCCGAACATAAAAAGGTTCTTGTTCTCGCCAAGGGCGGGCTCGACACCGGGTCCACGGCTTGGGCGCAGGGCGGGATCGCGGCGGTGCTGGATGCAGGCGATACGTTCGACAATCACATTCGCGATACGATGGTGGCGGGGGCGGGCCTCAATCGGCGCGAGACGGTGGAATTCGTTATCGAACGCGCGCCGCAATCCATCGAACGGCTGATCGAGTTGGGTGTGCCGTTCAACCAGGAGACGGGCGACCTGCACCTTACGCGCGAAGGCGGCCATTCGCATCGGCGGA
>JBAUIN010000232.1:0-7850 GCA_049682975.1 Pontixanthobacter sp.
CGGCTGCTCGCCCCGATCGTTACCTCCATGATGGACGTATCGGATGGCTTGCTGCTCGATGCAAGCCGTATTGCAATCGCGAGCGGTGTCGAACTGTCTATCCGTACCGCAGACATTCCGATCGCGACCGCGGAGGAGCGTCGCGGTGACGCGCTGCGATGGGGCGACGATTATCAATTGTTGTTCACCGCCCCGGCGGAATGCGATCTGCCGCTGCTCGCCTATCGCATCGGGCATGTCCTGTCCGGCGAGGGCGGGATATTGCTGATCGACGGCGAACCGGCGGATGCAAAAGACGAATTAGGGTATCGGCATTAGGTTTTTGCGACGGAAACTGTCCCGCATTCGTACCGACGCATTGCAATAATATCGCAACGGGCTTGCGCCACATGGCCGCGCCGATATACCCATGCCATCGGACGGACCCGTATAAGCGGGCCGTCCATCGTGAACACTCACGTACATTCTCTTTGGGGGAGATATCTGTGGAACTCGTTTATATCGCAATCGCGTTGGGATTGCTGGCCATCGTCTATGGTTTCGTCACCAGCCGCCAGGTGCTCGGTGCGGCCAATGGCAATGCCAAGATGCAGGAAATTGCCGGAGCCATTCAGGAAGGGGCGCAAGCCTATCTGAAACGGCAATATACCAGCATCGCTGTGGTCGGTGTGGTCGTCGCGATTTTGGTCGGCCTGTTTCTCGGCATCATTCCGGTGGTCGGGTTCATTATTGGCGCGATCCTGTCGGGCGTGGCCGGTTTCGTCGGTATGAACATCTCCGTGCGTTCCAATGTCCGTACGGCGGCTGCGGCGCAAACGGGTTTGCAGGAGGGGCTGACATTGGCGTTTCGCGCGGGCGCCATTACCGGCATGCTGGTGGCGGGCCTGGCCCTGCTCGCAATTGCAGTGTTCTTCTGGTATCTGACCGGTCCCGGTGGACATGCCGCCAACAGCCGTGAGGTGATCGACGGATTGGTGGGCTTAGCCTTTGGCGCATCGCTTATCTCCATCTTCGCACGTCTGGGCGGCGGTATCTTTACCAAGGCTGCCGATGTGGGCGCCGATCTGGTCGGTAAGGTCGAGGCGGGCATTCCCGAAGACGACCCCCGCAACCCCGCCGTTATCGCCGATAATGTCGGCGACAATGTCGGCGATTGCGCCGGTATGGCGGCTGATCTGTTCGAAACATACGTCGTCACCGTAGGCGCGACGATGGTGCTGACGGCATTGCTGCTGTCCAATATCGGCGATTTGCTGTTCCCGATGATGGCGCTACCTCTGCTGATCGGCGGTGCCTGCATCGTGACCAGTATCATCGGCACCTATTTCGTCAAATTGGGTAAAAGCAAAAATGTGATGGGGGCCATGTATAAGGGCTTCCTAGTCACCGCCATTCTGTCCATTCCGATGATCTGGATCGCCATCAATCTTGCATTGGGCGACATGAACACCGTGATCGGCGGCGCAAACTTGGCTGCGATCGATCCCGGTGCTCCGTTGGCGGAAGAAGGCACATCGTCCATCGCCGCCTTCACCGGCTGGGATTTGTTCTGGTCATCGATCGTCGGATTGGTGCTGACCGGCATCATCATCTACATTACCGAATATTACACCGGCACGCAGTTTCGCCCGGTGAAAAGCATCGCCAAGGCTTCCGAAACGGGCCACGGCACCAATGTCATTCAGGGTCTGGCGATCAGTCTGGAATCGACCGCGCTGCCGACACTGGCGATCGTGACCGGCATCATCGTCAGCTTTCAGCTCGCGGGTCTGATGGGCATCGCCTACGCCGCGACGTCGATGTTGGCGCTGGCCGGTATGGTCGTGGCGCTGGATGCGTATGGTCCGGTAACGGACAATGCG
The DNA here is from genome assembly GCA_049682975.1 of Pontixanthobacter sp. Classification (GTDB taxonomy): domain Bacteria; phylum Pseudomonadota; class Alphaproteobacteria; order Sphingomonadales; family Sphingomonadaceae; genus Pontixanthobacter. The sequence goes on from JBAUIN010000232.1 coordinate 1,863, forward strand.
GGCGGCATCGCGGAAATGGCGGGTCTGGATGACAGCGTACGGGAGAAAACCGATGCGCTGGATGCGGTCGGCAATACGACCAAAGCGGTCACCAAGGGCTATGCCATCGGATCGGCGGGACTTGCCGCATTGGTGCTGTTTGCCGCCTATACGACCGATCTGGCGGAGTTCTTCCCGCAGGCCGATGTCGATTTCAGCCTCGAAAACCCTTACGTGATCGTCGGACTGTTGCTGGGTGCATTGCTGCCCTATCTGTTCGGCGCGATGGGTATGACCGCCGTGGGCCGCGCGGCAGGCGATGTGGTGAAGGATGTGCGCGAACAGTTCGCGGCGGATAAGGGCATTATGGAGGGCACGTCTCGACCCGATTACGCCCGTACCGTCGATCTGGTAACGAAGGCGGCGATCAAGGAAATGATTGTGCCGTCCTTGTTGCCGGTCCTCGCGCCGATCGTCGTCTATTTCGTCATTACCGCGATCGCCGGACAGGAGAACGGGTTCGCTGCGTTGGGCGCATTGCTGTTGGGTGTCATCGTCGGCGGATTGTTCGTCGCTTTATCCATGACCGCCGGTGGCGGCGCGTGGGACAATGCGAAGAAATATATTGAGGATGGCAATCACGGCGGCAAGAACTCCGTCGCGCATCATGCGGCAGTGACCGGCGATACGGTCGGCGATCCGTACAAGGACACGGCCGGGCCAGCGGTGAACCCGATGATCAAGATCACCAATATCGTGGCCTTGCTGTTGCTGGCGGCCCTCGCAGCCGGCTGATCTGTCGCATTTAGGTTGGCGATCGAAAGCCCCGCTCGGTTCGTTCCGGGCGGGGTTTTTCGTTCCCATCACCCATCATGGGCGCGCATGTTGACCCCCGCCCCACGCTTCCGCAAAGGACACGCATGAGCGAACACCCCACCCCGCGCGCCCTGGTCGACGATCTGGTGCAGTTGCTTACCGTCGAACCCGGCGGTGATGACACCTACACGGGCAGTCCGCAGAAAAACGGTATCGGCCGTGTGTTCGGCGGGCAGGTCGTCGCACAGGCGTTGCAGGCCGCGCAAATGTCCGTTCCGGCAGACAAGATCGCCCACTCGCTGCACGCCTATTTCCTTCGAGGTGGCAAGGAAGGCCCGCCCATCGATTACCGCATCGAACGCGATTTCGACGGGCGCAGCTTCGCCAATCGGCGGGCCATCGCTGTGCAGGACGGCGCTCCCATCCTCAACCTCACCGCCAATTTTCAGATGCGGGAGCATGGGCTGGAGCATCAGGATATGACGATGCCGGATGTCGCCCCGCCCGAAGATCTGATGCCGGACATGGAACAACGTCGGAAATTCGCCGACGCGTTGCCCGACATGCCCGATGCCCAGCGCAAGCTCATGCTTCGCCCCCGCCCGATCGAAATGCGCACGATCGACCGGCTGCATTGGATGAACAGCGAACCCAAACCGCCGCACGCACATAGCTGGTTCCGCACCGCTGCATCGCTGCCCGACGATCCCGCCATGCACCGCGCGATCATTGCCTATGCGAGCGATTACACGTTGCTCGGCACGGCTGCCCTGCCGCATGGCTTGAGCTGGATGCGCGGCGAACTGACCGGCGCGAGCCTGGACCATGCGATCTGGTTCCATGCCGATGCGAGGGCCGATGAATGGCTGCTATACGCCACCGACAGTCCGTGGAGCGGCGGCGGTCGGGGCTTCAATCGCGGACGGGTGTTCGACCGAACGGGAACGCTAATCGCCAGCGTAGCACAGGAGGGCATGATCCGCCGTCGTAGGCAGAAACCGAACGTCGACTGACGCCCCATACTCGGACCATGCGGAACAATGCATCGCACGATCGGTTCGAAGAACGATGGGGGCACGATCGCCTCCGAACCTTTTTATCGGAGCGACGCCATGGACATTTCCCGCGAACAACAAGAATATCGCAACAGCAAACCATCGAAGCTGGGCCGCGGGATCGAACGGCTTACGCATCCCTTCGGCAAGGCGCTGGCCAATGTCGTGCCGACATCCGTGGTCGAGGCGGCGCTGAAGGGGATCGACGAAGCCACGAGTTACCCCAAACTGGTCGAATTCGATCACGAAACCTCCGATATGGCAGCGTGTCAGAAAGCGGCCGAGCGGGTCGTACGGGCGGCGCGAGCAATCTCGGCTTCCACCGGCACGGCGGCAGGCCTGGGCGGCGTGTTCTCCATGAGCCTCGACATTCCCGCAACCATCGCCATCGCGCTGCGCACGATCCGCGACACAGGACGCGCCTATGGCTTCGACGGGAATGGACCGGACGAAAAGATTTTCCGGCTGAAGATCTTGGAACTGTCGGCGCTCGACAATGATGGCGACCGCGATCTGCGGATTGCCGAACTGATCGACAGCGTGGCGGACGATGGCAGTTTGCGCGCCCCCGATCATAAGGAAATCACGCCGATCGTGGATCAAATCGTGGAGCGTGTATCGCGCGCGGTCGCACTCGCATCGTTCCGCAAGCGCGCCGGAATGATCGTACCACTGGCCGGTGCGGCGATCGGCGGCATCGTCAATTCTTCGTTCCAGAACGATGTCGGGCGCGCTGCCCGTTTCGCTTTTCAGGAACGCCGTTTGAAACAGGACATCGGCTGAACCGGCCGCGATGCGGGCTACCCGCTGGCGTGGTAGAAATCGTAAATCGTCTGCGCCACCGCTTCGCTCACGCCGGGGGCGCGTTGCAGATCCTTTAGTGACGCGGCGCGCACCTTCCCCGCGGTTCCGAAATGCAATAACAGCGCCCGTTTCCGTGCGGGGCCGATACCGGGGATCTCGTCCAGCGGCGATGCGGTAATGGCGCGGCTGCGCTTTGCACGGTGGGCACCGATGACATAACGATGCACTTCGTCGCGCAGGGTCTGGAGATAGAACAGGACCGGCGAATTGACCGGCAGCGTCTTTTCGCGGCCATCGGGAAAATGAAACACCTCCCGCCCTTCGCGTCCGTGGTCCGGTCCCTTGGCGATGGCGATCAGAGGCACATCCTCAATCCCCAGCTCTTCCAGCGTATCGCGCACGGAACTCATCTGACCCTTCCCGCCATCGATTAGCACCAGATCGGGCCAGACCGCTTTTTCACCGCTGGTTTCGCGATCGGGATCATCCTTCATCGCGCGGCTAAAGCGGCGTTCCATCACTTCGCGCATCATGCCGAAATCGTCATTCGTCTGTGCGCTCTTGATGTTGAACTTGCGATACTGGTTCTTGATATAACCTTCCGGCCCCGCGACGATCATCGCGCCGACTGCTTTTGCGCCCTGAATATGCGAATTGTCATACACTTCGATGCGTTGCGGAATATCGGCAAGCTCCAGGAATTCGGACATTTCGCGTAATGTCTTCGCTTTCGTGCCGCTTTCCGCCAGGCGGCGATCCAGCGCCTCCTCCGCATTACGCTGTGCCTGCTGCATCAACTGCCGACGGTCGCCGCGCTGCGGAATCGACAGTTCGACCCTGTGCCCCGCGCTTTCGCAGAATGCTTCTTCGATCACATTTTGATCGGGCAAATCGCGATCGATCAAGATGGTCCGCGGCGGCGGTACCTCTTCGTAAAATTGTGCGAGTACCGTCGCGAGCACTTCGGCTTCTTCTACGCCCTTCGTGTGACTGGGAAAGAACGCACGGTGCCCCCAATTCTGGCCGCCGCGAATGAAAAACGCCTGGATCGCGATCTGCCCGCCCTTGGACGCCATCGCGAACACGTCCGCATCGCCGACGCCGGATGCGTTGACCGCCTGACTGCCCTGAATGAAGGTTGCCGCGCGCAACCGGTCGCGCAGGATCGCCGCAGTTTCGAAATCCATGTTTTCGGCAGCTTCGGCCATCTGCTTTTCCAGATCGGCCTGCACAGCGCCCGATTTGCCGCCCAGAAAATCCTTCGCCTGTTTGACGAGCGCCGCATAGCCATCCTTGTCGATCCGATCGACACATGGCCCGGAACAGCGCTTGATCTGGTATAGTAGGCAGGGCCGGTCGCGATTGCGGAAAAAGCTGTCGGTGCAGGAACGCAGAAGGAACAGTTTCTGCAGGGCGTTGATCGTCGTCGTAACCTTGCCCGCGCCCGCGAAGGGGCCGTAATAATTCCCCTTTGCCCGCCGCGCGCCGCGATGCTTCATAATGCGCGGAAAGTCGTGTTCGGTCCGCAGCAGGATGAAAGGGAAGCTTTTGTCATCGCGCAGCAACACATTGAAAGGCGGGCGGAACCGCTTGATGAACTGCGCCTCCAGCAACAGCGCCTCTGCCTCGCTATTGGTAGTGACGATCTCCATCCGGCGGCATTGGCTGACCATCCGTTTCAGCCGGTTCGACATGCCCTTGATCTGCGTATAATTCGCGACCCGCGCCTTCAGCGACCGGGCCTTACCGACATACAACACATCGCCGCGCGTATCGAGCATGCGATAGACGCCCGGCACCGGCTTCAATGTCTTTACCGTCGACCGAATGGCCGAAACACCCGCGTCAAGATCGGGGGTCGCGGAAGAGACGGTATAGGCCGCCTTTTCCTCGTTAAACCGCTCGGCGCCGCGCGGATTGTAGGGCGCGCCTGCTTTGCCCTTATGCTGATCATTGTCGTCGGTCGGTGTGGCCATCGCGTCCTACATAGTCGGCAGCGCGATGATTGGAAGCGGCGTTGGGATCAGAGCAGCTTGCGGAGATCGAAGCCGACGAACCGGCCGGTAGGATCGATCAGGAATGGCTGAAAGTTGATCGGCGTATTGCCGTTGCCGTCCGTGACCAATCGTCGCCCATCGAACACATTATCGACCTTGAACGATAATCGCATGCCTTTCAGCAACCCATCCTCGCGCTCCAGCACTTCACCCAGATCGGCGAAGACGCGGAGATCCAGACGTGCCAGATCATCGATGAACAGGTTGGCGCTGCCGATCGCTCCCGTGCCGTTTATCCGCGCCGAACCTGTGTAGCGCCCGGACACCCGCAGCCCCAAACCGCCCTTGAACAGACCGCCCTCCAGCCGCGATGTGTTGCGGGGCGTTCCGGTCGATGTAAGCGTATCGCCGTCCAAAAGGTCCAACCGTGGACCGCCCGGAGCGATCAGGATTTCGCGGTCCAGTTCCACACTATGCGTTAGGCTGAGGAAGAAGCGCGCCCGGCCATCGTCATGCCCGCCGAAGAATCGGGCGGCACCGCCGCCGCTTCCGCCGCTTCCGCCTCGATGGCCTCCCGCGCCCTGCCGCGAGCCGGCATCGGCATCGCAGATGGTTTTGCGGAAACCGGCCAGTTTCTCTTCGTCGATAGCGCCGTTCTCGTCTTTCAGACGCGCCAGCATCGGCCGGAAGCGTTCCGCGTCGAAACCCGGAATGTCCTCGATCGGATCGCCATTTTCGACCGCTGCGATCAACCGCCGGGCAAAGGCCAGACCATCTTCGGCGCATAGTCTTTCGCGCAAGGCAGCGAACGGATCGGGTGGACCGCCCGTCCCTTCGGCGGCGGCGGATCGAGCACCGGGCCTACGACCTTCGGCGCTTCCCCCTTGTAATCGAGCACCCGCCGGTGGCCCGCGTCGTTCGGGTTCCTTTCCAATCGATCCGCTGTAATTCAGGCCCAGGCTGATCCGCTTGCTGCGGGTCGCGAACAGATCGACCGGCCGCAGATCCACCTCGGTCAATATGCCGTCTTCATCGCGCGTCACTCGGTCAGGAAAGGCCGCTTCGATCGCGGGTGACAGAAATGGAAAAGCCGACGATACGTCGTCCGACCTATTGGTCGCGAAATTCAAATTGAGGCGCGCTTGTTCCAAAAAGGGCAAGTTCCAATTGGCGGAGAAACTCCAATCCGATTGCGTTTCGGCCAACAGGTCGGGATTGCCGCCGCTGATCTGCGTGACCAACACGCTTTCATTGCTGGCGAAATCGAAGATCGGGACATTCAGATTGACGATTCGCGGGTTGCCCAACTGTGTCAGCGATGGCTGTTCCTGCCGCCA
>JBAUIN010000233.1:0-10401 GCA_049682975.1 Pontixanthobacter sp.
CTGCAGTCCGCGCGCTTTCCAGAACCGCCTCCCGGAAAGGCGCGCTCAACGGATCGGCGGCAAGCTGCGCCAGGCTGGCTTCGAATTCGACCAGCGCCGGATATATGCGTGCTTGGTCCACTGCCCGCTCCGCCACGCGCAATCCGGTAAGCTGCACATCCGCACGCGCAGCATCGCTGCCCGTTCGGCGCATATCCGCGGCAAGAAATTCCGAGCCGCCACGCGCGATACCGGCAACGCGAACGCCGGAGATACGGGCATCGCCGGAGCGTCCGATCCCGTCGGCGGCGTTCACTTCGGCCACATCGACGCTGCGGCGGTTGTAATCGGCGTTGTTCGCATTGGCGATGTTCTGGCCGGTCGTGCCCAGCGCGGCCTGCGCAGCCTTGGCCCCGCTTGCGCCGATATGGATGAGGTCCATCGCCATGATCTATCCTCCGCTTTTCGTTTGGGCCGAAAGTTGCGCTTCGATGGTATTGGCAAAGCCGAACGCGCCGGTCCCGGACGCAATCTCGGCCAGATGGTCGTCCTGCATGGCGTTGAACTGTTCGAGGCCGGGTCCGCCAAACAGCTTCTCCCCACCGAAATCGGTTTTGCGGGCGGCGGCGAGCATCTGGCGGATGAAGATCGCTTCGAATTTTTGCGCGGCCTGCTTCAGATCACGGCCTTCGGTGACGACCGAAGCCTTCGGATCGAGCATATGCGTCGCGGGCGGTAGCGATATCATATCACCACCATTTCCGCCTGCAGCGCGCCTGCCTGTTTCAGCGCATCGAGAATGACGACCAGATCGGCCGCGCCGACGCCCAGCAGATTGAGCGCATCGACGATCTCCGACAAATTCGCGCCGCCTTGCATAAGGTTTACGCGGCTGCCCTGTTCTTCGACCGTAAGATCGCTTGCCTGCTCGACCGCCGTCCGGCCATTGCCGAACGGTTCGGGCTGCACCACACGCGGCGCTTCCGCGATCCGTACGACCAATTTGCCATGGCTGATGGCGGCAGGCGCGAGCCGCACTGCACGGTTGATGACCACGGTTCCGGTGCGGCTGTTGACGATGACCCGCGCGGGCGTTTCGGCGGGTACGATCTCGATCATCTCGATCTCCGCGATCCGCTGCGAACGCTCATCCGCGCCGTATGGCATGACCAACGACAGAGTGACGCCATCGACTATCGTAGCCGCGCTGGGGAAGCGGCGATTGATCGCATCGCGCATGCGCTGGGCGGTCAGGAAATCGGAATTGTGCAGATTGAATTGAAGCGTTCCCGAATTGTCGAAGCCCGTGGCGACCGCACGTTCGACCGTGGCCCCTTCCGCAATGCGCCCCACCGTCGGCACATTGACCGACAATTTCGAACCATCGCGCCCCGATACCCCAAGACCGCCGACTGCGAGATTGCCCTGCGCCATCGCATAGACCTGCCCGTCGGCCCCGACCAAGGGCGCAAGGATCAGTGCCCCACCGCGCAGGCTTTTCGCCTTGCCCAATGTCGATACGGTAATGTCGATCCGCTGGCCGGGCTTGGCGAAAGCAGGCAGTTCGGCGGTAATGATGACGGCGGCGGCGTTCTTCAGCCCCGGATTGATCCCGGGTGGCAGGGTCAGACCGAACCGGCCCGACACGCCTTTCATGGCTTGCGTCAGATAGGCCAGATTATCGTCGCCGGTACCTTGCAGGCCGACCACCACGCCGTAGCCGGTGAGCTGGTTGGGCCGCACGCCCTGAAACGCGCCGAGATCGCGAATACGCTCGGCCTGGGCAGTTGCGGGAAGGATCGCGGCGAAGGCAACGAGCAAAGACAGAATTAAACGGATCATTGGAACATCCCTCAGAACGGGCTGACTTTGGCAAAGAATTTTGACAGCCAGCCGGGTCGGCTTGCCTGCTGGATCGCGCCCTTGCCCGAATAGATGATCCGGCTGTCGGCGATCTGCGTGCTCAGCACCCGATTATCGATGTCGATATCGGCGAGGCGCACGATGCCGGAAAACTGCACCCATTCCTGTCCCTGACTGAGCGTCAAATGCTTTTCTCCGATGACCAAGGCGGTTCCGTTGGGGCGAACATCCGCGATGGTCACCGCGACCGCGCCGAATAGCGAACTTGTCTGGCCCGCATTGCCCTGCCCCTTGAACGACGCATTGGCCGCGGCTTTAAGAGCTTCGGGGTTCAGAAAATCGAGCGGACCTGCGCCCGGCGGCACTATCCGGGCGGAACCGGCACGGTCGGTGCGCGCATTCGCCGATTTGGAGGAGCGGACGTTTTCCGCCAGCACGATAGTGACCACGTCGCCGATCCGGCGTGCGCGGGTTCCCTCGTGCAGCCCGGCATAGCCAACCGCCGCCTGATAGATCGCGCCATTGGCCGCGACCACGCTCTGTACGGGCGGCGGTGGCGGCAGCGCGGCGGTGTAACCGGGCGCATGGCCGGTGGCCCCGCAGGCCGAGAGGCTTAGCAGCGACAGGCAGGCGATGAAGGGGCGTATCATGCAGCGCATCACAGCGTCTGGTTCGCATTGCGGAGCATTTCGTCGACCGCGCTGATCATCTTGGAATTGATCTCGTAGGACCGTTGCGCCTCGATCATTTCAACGAGTTCCTCCACCACGTTGACGTTGCTGCCTTCCAGCATGCCCTGTCGGATATTGCCGCGTCCATCGGTGCCGCCCGGCCCGGTTTCCGCGGCGCCGCTGGCCGCGGTTTCGAGCAGGAAATTGTCGCCGCTCGCCTGCAATCCGTTGGGATTGACGAAGCTGGCTATCGTGATCTGCCCCAATTCCTCCGGCGCAGCTTCGCCCTGAAGGATTGCGGACACCGTCCCATCGGGGGCGATCGACACCGATTGCGCGCCCTGCGGAATGGTGATCTGCGGCTGCACGGCAAACCCCTGCGCGGTTACGAGATTGCCTTCCGCCGAAAGCGAGAAATTGCCCGCCCGCGTATAGCCGGTTTCGCCGCCGGGCAGTTCGACTTCGAAAAACCCATTGCCATCCAATGCGAGGTCGAGAGCGTTGCCGGTGGTGTTCAGCGTACCCTGCGTGCCGATCCGGCTGGTGCCCTGCACCGCGACCCCGGTGCCCAGGTTCAGGCCGACGGCATAGGCCGTCTCCCCGCCCGACCGCTGGCCCGCGACCCGCACGTCCTGATAGGCGAGCGTGGCGAAATCGGCACGATCGCGCTTGAAACCGGTGGTGCCGATATTGGCAAGATTGTGCGAGATCACGCGCATTCGCGCATCCTGCGCTTCCAATCCGGTGCGGGCGACTTGTAGGGCTGATGTAGGCATGAATTACGTTCCTTGTTCGCGATCAGCTGCGCAGCGACATGAGCCGCGCGCCGCTGGTGTCGATTTCATTGGCGGTGGAAAACAATTTGGCGCGTCGTTCGAAACTGCGTTGCGCCTCGATCATGTCGACCAGCACCTGCGTGGTATCGACGTTGGATTGTTCGAGTGCGCCGGAAGTCAGCGTTGCCGCCTGATCGGTGGGAAGAATGCCGCCGCCCACCACGCGCATGAAACCATCGGTGTCTTTTGCGATCCGGCTACCTTCCATACTGGCGAGCTTGATGCGTCCCAGTTCTTCGGCAGGTGCATCGGGGGCGGCAGGATCGCGGGCGGAAATCGTGCCGTCCTGGCCGATCGACAAGTTGCGACCGGGCGGGATGGTGATCGGCCCCGCTTGCCCCATGACGGGTCGCCCATCGCCGTTCTGCAATACGCCGCTGGCGCCGACCGACAAATCGCCGCGCCGTGAATAGACTTCCGATCCGTCCGCGCCCTGCAAAGCCAGCAATGCATTGCCGCCGATCGCGATATCTAGGGCATTGCCGGTTTCCACCATCGCGCCGCTGCGCATATCCGCGCCATGAACGCTGCCCCGGTTCATCGCGCGTGCTTCCAGGGCCGGCCCTTTCAATTGTGCGGGATCGACGGTGAACGTCTCGGCACGAAAGCCCGTCGTCTGTGCGTTGGCAAGGTTGCTGGCCGTGACGCGCTGCCGCGTCATCGCCGCTTCCATACCCGACAGGGCGGTGTGGATCATCCGGTCCATGGTCGATTACGTCCGCAGATTGATGATGGTTTGCGACAGCTGAGACGCCGTGTCGATCGCCTTCGCATTCGCCTGGAAATTGCGCTGCGCGGAAATCAGACCGACCATCTCTTCCGCCAGATCGACGTTGGAACGCTCCAATGCGCCCGACAGAATGGTCCCGTATTGGCCGTTACCCGGTAGCCCCAGTTCCGGCGCGCCGGACGAACCGGTCGCTTCCCAACTGGCGGAACCCGTCTGCCGTAATCCGCTGGGTGCCAGAAACGTGGCGAGCGCGGCGCGCCCTACGGTTACGATGGAACCATCGGTATAGGCCGCATTCATCCGCCCATCGGATTCGATCGTTACGCCCGCAAGCGAAGCGCCTGCGGCATTGACGGGCGGAACCTGTGCATCGATCGTGGTACCGGGATTTGCCGGATCGCCATTGGCGTCCAATTCGAAAACCTGCATCCGATTGTTGTCGCCATCCTGCAGAAAACCGTTCTCGTCGATCCCGAACGACCCGTCGCGGGTGTAAAGCTGGCGCCCGCTCTCACCGTGAACGGTCGAAAAGAACCCATCGCCATTGATCGAAAAGTCGGTCGCGGTGCCGGTTTGCTCGATCGCACCGAGCCCGAAATCCTGCGTGACCCCGGCAACCGTCGCGCCGATACCGCGGACCTGATGCGGGGCGGCATTGGCCCCTCCCGCGACGAGATCGGAAAACTGCGCCTTGCTTTTCTTGAAGCCGGTGGTTTCGGCATTGGCAATATTGTGGGCGATGACGCCCAGATCGGTCTGCGCATTGCGAAGGCCGGAAAGCGATGTGTAAAAGGACATGTGTGTTACTCCTGATCGGTCGTGGAATTGGGGGCAGCGGCCTGGGCAGCGGCGAGTGCATCCAGACGAGCCAATATCTGTTGCAAGGTGTCGTTCGTCTCGGTCGTCCCGGCGAGGGAGGAGAACTGCGCCATCTGCGCGAGCATGTCCTTGTTATCGACCGGCTCGAAAGGGTCCTGCTGTTCCAGCTGCGTGACCAGCAGGCGCAGGAAATCGCCCTGCCCCAACGCGTCGAACCCGCTGGGGGCGGAAGGTTGTACCGGTGGTTGTACCGGTGGTTGGGCCAAACGGACTTCCGGCACCGTCGTCTGACTGGATACTAAACTGATCATCTACTGGCTCCTCATCGTATCGAGCATCAATTGTTTGGCGGTCTGCATCGCTTCGACCAGATTTTGGTACTGACGGCTGGCCTCCATCACTTCGACCATTTCGGCGGTTTCATTGACGGGGCTGTCCCACACATCGCCATTCGCATCGGCCAACGGGTGGCCGGGATCGTGGCGCTTGGTGGCGGGCGTTTCCTCGCGCGCCATACGGTCGACGCGCACGGTCGAAAGGCCGGACGCGCGGTCCATCTCTTCCGAGAAAACCGCGCGCATCGGGCGATAGGCACCCTCTTCGCTCCCCGCGACCGAACCGGCATTGGCGAGGTTGGAGGCAGCCGCGTTCATACGCACCAACTGCGCCGACATCCCGCGCTGGGCGACAGTGAAGATGTTCATCGTGTCGGGCATCGCCTATTCCCCCTTCAGCGCGCGGGTCAGCGTGTTCGCGCGGCCCTGAACGAAAGAAAGCGTCGCCGAATATGCGAGCGCATTCTCCGCGAACGCCATTTGTTCGTTGGACAGTTCGACCGTATTCCCATCGAGCGATGGCATCACCGGTACGCGGTATCGCGTGGCACCGGCGATGGCGCGATCGTTATCCGCCCCATCCATCTTTGCATTCAGAGCGGCAGCGAAGTCGATGTCGCGTGCCTTATATCCGGGCGTCGCAGCATTTGCGATATTGCCGGTAAGTATGCCGACACGTTGCGATCGTAGTTCCAGCGCCGCGCCATGTATGCCAAATAGGGAACCGCTCATGTTCGAATGCTCCATGCGAAAAACTGTTCGACATTGGGTTTGCAAGCCCCGTGCCAGTTTCATTTACGCCGCAACACCGCACCGAAATTGCAACCGAACGGCAAGGAATTGCCGGATCGGGCACAATTTTGCCGCCGGTCTGAATATCCCGGCGCGCCTGCCGTTCTGGCTGTGACGATGATCGACGGCAAGGAGCAGTAATTTGGATATCAACGCGCTTTGGGACCCGGTCAGCGCCGCAATCGTATTAGGTGGAACCGTTCTGGCCACGGTTCTACGGCGCGGGGTTGGAGATATCCCTATCGTCGTCCGGTTGGCCTATCGGTCCTGCGTGAACGCATTCGATTACCGCTACACCCGCGCCGAAATCGCGACGCAGATCGCGGAAATTCAACGGCACGGATTGCTAAAAGCGGCGCCTAAACATTTGAGCGATGGCGAAAGCCGCGACATTATCGCGGCGTTGTTGCGACATCGATCGTTGGAAGCCGCTTCGGCCTGTCACGCCGAATATCGGGCGAAGCGGACGCGATCGGTCCGAACAGCGCGCGACACGCTGGAGGTCGCGGCCGAGCTTGCGCCGATATTCGGCCTGGCGGGGACGTTGCTGGCGCTCAGTCAGTTACCCGCGAGCGGCATGGCCCAGGACCAGCTGATGGGCGCGATCGGCACGGCCGTGATCAGCACCTTATATGGATTGCTGGCGGCGCATCTAATTCTTCTTCCGCTTTCGGCATGGATTGCCCAATTGTCCGAAAGCGAGGAGGCGGATCGGCAGCGATTGTTCGACTGGCTGAGTGCGGAACTGTCCATCGAGAAGCGAGCGGAGCGATGCGTGCCTCCGGTGCCGTGTAAGGTGGCGGCATGAAGGCCATACGTGCGTCGACTGGATGGCAAATCATTCTGGCCGACCTATCGCTCATTCTGTTCATCGCGACCGCGGCCGCCATCCGCATCGAACCGGCGCGTGTCTTCGATCGACCCTCCATCGCGCGAATCGAACCCAATTTCTCGGCACGGATGACGGGCGACCATCTGCATGAATGGTTGGCAGAATATTCCGTCGATCCACGGGAACGGCTGCAGATCGTCATCGATTACCCGCCCGGCGGTTTGGACAATGCGATCATAGATGCGCGCAAGGTTCAAGCGATGGCCGCAGAAGCGGGGCACCGGCCGCGCATCGTCCTGCAGCCGAACATGGCCAGCAACGTCTCTGCCAGTTTTGCTTTCGATGCACCGCCACCTTTGGCACGCAAGTTGCAATAACGCTTCGCATAAGGCGTCCGCATTCGGACGAGACGTAGGAGAAGCACAGCCATGCAACGAATTATGCGAACGAGTTTGGTCATAGCCGCGATGATATCGGCGACCTCCCTTGCCGCGCGAAGTTCACCCTTCACGAACACCGTGGCGATCGATCGCGAAGTCGCCCGGTTTACCGGGGCGGCCATCGGAACGAACGGCGGCGCGCGCACGGCCGTCGATGCGCGTTTGCGACTTGCGTCCTGCCGCGCGCCGCTCGATCTGGCTCTCTACGGAGTTAGACGCGATAGCGTCGCGGTGCGCTGCCCCGATCCGGGCGGCTGGAGAATTTTCGTACCGCTTATACGATCGGCGCAAAGCGCGCCCATCGCCGAACGTCCGATCATCGAAAAGGGTGACCATCTGAGCGTTATTATCGAAGGGCGCGGTTTCTCGGTCGTGCAAACGGGCGAGGCGATCGAAGATGGTGCGGTCGGCGACTGGATCCGTGTCCAGCCGCCCGGCAAAGGCGAACCGATCCGCGCGCGCGCCGATCGGCCCGGCCGGGTCGTCATCCCAATCAATTGATTTATTTTGCGGTCGGCTCTTAAACGCAAGAATGCCGCGCCGTCCTAGTCTGTGAAACCCGCAAAGGAACCGTACCATGTCACCCGCCGATATCTCCCGCATCGCCTCCATCGGGGCACCCCGTTCCGTCGGCCGCGACGGTCCGGCGGAAACACGTGAACGCCCCGCACAGCCCGCCGCTCCGACAAGCCAGAGCGCGGTAAAGGTCGAAGCGGATACGACCATCGATACCAGTCGCCCGCCGGTCGATGCGACCCGCGTCGCCGCTATTCGCAAGGCTTTGGAACAGGGGACTTACCCATTGGCCCCCGCCCGGATCGCCGATGCGATAATTGCCGCACCATTGCTGCTGAATGCGGCCAAATGACCAGCCGCGCCGACAATGGGCTGGCCGGCAAATTGCGGCAGATGGTTGCCGTATTGCATACCGAACGGCAGGCGCTTGCCGCCATGGACATCGATGCGCTGACGACGTGCAGCCGCACCAAGCAGCAATTGTGTGGGACATTGGAAAGCCACGCCGCACCCACGATCAATGCGGAATGCGAAGGGCTGCTGATCTCCGCACGGGAGCTGAATGAAATCAATCGCCGCGTTCGCAATCTGCTTGCGGTGAATGTGGCTGCGCGGCTCGACACGCTGACCGGATCGACCGGGCTGTACGACATGCAGGGCAACCGGCATGCGCGGATTGGTGCCCCCGCCTGAAGCGCGGATATGTGAATTGGCACGGGTCTTGCTGAACTGATCGGAACAGCAACCTAACGGACCCGCCGCTTTGCCCGATCGACTGCCTGCCTTCAATTCGCCAGCATTGCCGCCTGTAAGATCGCAGCGCGCCCCGGTTTCCACGACCTCCGTTCACGATCCCCGCAATGCGATCGCCGATGCGGCGCGGCGCACGGGCACGGATTTCGATTATCTGCTTGCGCAGGCGAAGCTGGAATCGGGGTTGAACCCCAATGCGAAGGCGCGAACGTCCAGCGCCAGCGGCTTGTTTCAGTTCATCGACAGCACCTGGATCGATACGATTGGCAAACATGGCAGTGCATTGGGCCTGGGCGCAGCAACGACCGGCGCCAGTCGCAGTCAGATCATGGCCTTACGCTTCGATCCGCACGCGTCTTCGCTGATGGCGGGCGCGCTGGCGAACGACAATCGCGCAATATTGTCCGGTGTTTTGGGGCGCGAACCCGATCATGCCGAATTGTATATGGCCCATTTCCTGGGTGCCGGTGGCGCAAGCAAATTTCTCCGGCAATTGCAGCAGGATCCGGAAATATCGGCCGCCGCCATTCTGCCCGCCCCGGCCGCCGCCAATCGCGCGATATTCTACAATTCCGGCGGAGCTGCACGATCGGTCGGCGATGTGATGGAAGTGATGCGGGGGAAGATGGCGCGCGCCATCGGCGGGAACGCCGCAGACCAAATCGGCGGCGCGATGCCGCATTTCGTCGCCGGGAACAGTGCGCCCGGATCCGGCCATCATTCGCGCACGCATACATCGCCCTTGCATAATTCCATCGAACTTCCGACCCGGCCCGTGCGCTCTACCTCCATGGCCGATACGCTTCGAAGCAGCTTCGCCATCGCCGGAGACGCAATGCCGGTGCGGGCACGCGAACAGGTCCATAGCGCCTACGCCAAATTGCGGGCGTTCGATCTATGAAGGGCCTGATGCAGAATTGGGGAGGCAAGATCGCCCCCGCCGCAATCGCACTCCCGGCTGGAATCATGATGCTGATCGTGCTGATGGTGCTGCCCATTCCCACCTTCATGCTGGACGCATTCTTCGTCCTCAATATCGCGCTGTCGATCGCGATTCTGATGGCGGCGATGAACGCGGAAAAGCCGCTGGATTTTTCATCTTTCCCCAGCGTTCTGCTGTTCGCCACATTGCTGCGACTGGCCTTGAACGTCGCCTCTACCCGCATCGTGCTGGTCGGTGGGCATCAGGGCAATGCGGCGGCGGGACAGGTCATCGAAAGCTTCGGCGCGTTCCTGATCGACGGCAATTTCGCGGTGGGACTGTTCGTGTTCGTCATCCTGCTCATCATCAATATGGTCGTCATCACCAAGGGCGCGGGGCGCGTTTCGGAAGTCTCCGCGCGCTTCACTCTGGACGCTCTGCCCGGCAAGCAGATGGCCATCGACAGCGACATTGCCGCCGGGCTGATGACGGCGGAGGAAGCCAAGGCGCGGCGCAGCGAAGTCTCCACGGAAGCGGATTTCTACGGTGCGATGGATGGTGCGTCCAAATTCGTGAAGGGCGACGCGATCGCCGCTTTGCTGATCCTGGGCATCAACATCATCGCCGGCTTCTGCCTCGGCATGATCAGCCACGGATTGAGCATGGCGGAGGCGGCGGAAGTCTACGTCACGCTGGCGGTCGGCGACGCGCTGGTCGCGCAGGTGCCCGCCCTGCTGCTGTCGATCGCCGCCGCCGTAATCGTGACGCGGGTTGCGGACAAGAGCGATCTGGCGGGCCATATTGGCGGGCAATTCGCCGATCCCCGCAGCTGGCTGCCGGTCGGCGTGGTGCTTGCCGCGCTGGGGATGATCCCGGCTATGCCGCAAAGCGTATTTCTGCCCGCCGCTGCCGT
>JBAUIN010000234.1:0-4434 GCA_049682975.1 Pontixanthobacter sp.
AAGGCCTTAAAAAATTGGGCGGCCACGCTGATAGATCAGACGGTCCGGCATTTCGAAGATACGAGTTCCCCGCGAACGGCGGCGTTTCTGATATTAGCTTCCGAGGCCATCTATCGATCGCGGGGCGATTACGGGCCCGCCCCGGACCTTTGGCTACAATGCGCCAAGATGCTTTTGCGCCTATTTACCGAGCATTCACATGCAGACTGGACCTGGTTCGAACCGTATCTGTCTTACGATAATTATCGTCTGCCCGAGGCGCTCATTCGCGCCGGTTCCTTATCGGGAAGGGGAGATATGACCGAAGCCGGTTTTGCGGCGCTCGATTGGCTCGTCAGGCGTCAAAGCGGAACGGACGGAGTTTTTCGCCCTGTCGCGACGCAGGAATTCGGCATTCGTCACAGTCCGCCCCTTCGATACGATCAGCAGCCTATCGAAGCCTGGGCTGCAATCGATGCAATGATCGCCGCGTCCACCGTGCGCCCTATGAAGAGTTGGCACCACCACGGGGAGGCGGCTTATTCCTGGTTCTCCGGATCGAACGATGCCCTACTTGCGGTCGCGGACATGGAAACTGGCGAATGTTATGACGGGATCAACGCGGCCGGAATCAATCGCAATCGCGGCGCGGAATCGGTCCTTGCCTGGCAATTCGCGCGTCGGCGGATAAATGCCCTGCGAAAGCTTGACATTTGTTAGCGGAAGGGGCGTGCACCGGTCGTCGTTTACGAAGGATTTCCGATGCCGTCAGAGCTTCCGATACAGGTAGAAGACAGCGATATTCTGTTGCATGCCGATCCTACCAAAGTGCTGGTTCGCCCATTCGACCTTGCATGGGATTCGCAGGATGACGAACCCAGCCGCACGGAACGGTTGATCGCACAGGTCAGGGCACTACCTGCCGAAACCGTGATCAGCGAACTGGAGCGGGTGCATCGCGATTTCTCCGGTCGCCACGATCGCGTTCGGGATATCTTTCTGCGCCGCAGTGCTGATATTATCGAACGGGCCGATCCGTCCGCGAAATTGAGTGCACCGATGGCAGAGCTGCTTGGTTCGTATTTCTGCCAAGAGTACAGCTACGCCTCTGCCGCCGTTACGAACCCCAGCGTAACGCTGCATCCCGACCAAGGCGACCTGCAGGATGGCGAGCAGCGGGTGCTGATCGCCATGCGGACGGTAGGCGAGGGGCATATCAGCTCGATCGCGTTTCGGGAGGGGATCGTAAGCGATTGCGGCACCTTTACTCTGCGATCCGATCCGAACATCTCGACCGCAGTCAACTTTCGCCGCGGTGCGCATGACGATCCGGGAAGCGGCATTACGGTAACCCGGGCCGCGGGTTGCGATCTGTCCGAAACCGTTATTTTCCCTATGACGCCGACACAGGCGGGCGGATTGGAGGATCTTCGCCTGACGCGGATGGTGCAGGACGATGGCACATTCGCCTGGATGGGCACCTACACCGCCTATAGCGGGTACGATATTCAGTCGGAAATGATGATAACGAAAGACTTTCGGCATTTCGATATGATCCCGATGCGTGGAGATGCCGCGCGCAACAAGGGAATGGCGCTGTTTCCCCGGAAAATCGACGGAAACTATGCCATGATTGCGCGGCAGGATGGGGAGAACCTGTATTTTATTACTAGTCCCGATCCGCTGGAATGGTCGGAAGGGGTGCAGATTCTCCAGCCGAAATTTCCATGGGAGCTTGTCCAGATCGGTAATTGCGGACCGCCTATCGAACTGGATGAAGGCTGGCTGGTTTTAACCCATGGCGTAGGCGCGATGCGACGATATGCGATCGGGGCGGCACTGCTCGATAAGAACGATCCCTCCCGCGTTCGGGGCCGCACCGCGCGACCGATCCTGTCGGCTGCGGAGGAGCAGCGCGATGGATATGTACCCAATGTCGTTTACAGCTGCGGCGCCATGCGTTGCGGCAGCAAGCTGTTCTTGCCTTACGGTATAGCGGACAGTTCCGTCGGTTTCGCCTTCGTCGATCTTCAGGGCGTACTCGACCTGATGGAATGACCGGGCTGCGCAGTTCTAATGGCGGAACTTAACTAATATCGTCTCCGTCACCGATGTGCTTCGTAGCGCGTTGAAGCCACATGGCGACGTTATACGATGAAAAGAACGATAATGGTCTCATCCCCACTATCGACAGGGTGCGGTCTTCATCGATACGCGACATAGCCGATCCGATCCTGCGGCAGCGTGTTTGCGGATTGATCCGATCCGAACCGCAATTCGGACGTATGTCGATCAGGCGGGTTGCGGATATGTTGGGGGCGGGTCGCTTCGACGCCGCTATCGTTATACCGGCCCGACAGGAATTGGAGTTTATAGGGCGCGCAATCGAACATGCTATACGGTCGGGTCGGGCGACATCCGCACGATGCGCTTTGGTGATTGTGGTCAATAACAGCGCCGATGCAACATATAAGAAAGCCTGCGCCGCACTCGCTAGGAACAAATTTCCCGCTCTCGTGCTGGATTGTCGGTTCGATGCGGCGATCGCCGATATCGGCCACGCACGTCGGTTCGCGTTGGACGTCGCGGCCGCATGTCCCGGTGTGCGATATCTCCTTTCCACCGATGCCGATGGCGCGGTCGCGCGCGACTGGACGGATCGTGCGATCGCCTCGCTCCGGCATAGCGATATGGTTTGCGGCCGCGTCGACACCGACCCGCGCGATCTTGCGCAATTGCCCGACAGCGTCCGTATATGCGGCGAAGTAGAGGCGCAGTTGCGCGGCGCGTTGGATGCGCTTTGGGTAGCGGTCAACGGTCCTTCTTCGCGCGGTTACACCAATCGCGGTTCGGGTGCGAATATGGCTATGCGGGCCGCCGCCTATCGCTCGGTCGGCGGATTGCCGCCTGTACCGTCGGGAGAAGATCGGGCGCTTCACGCTCTTTTCGAAGTCGAGGGTCGAAGCATTCGCCACGACGAAGGAATGTGCGTCACCGTATCAGGCCGAATCCACAGCACTATCGGCGGCGGTATGGCCGCATGCCTGGCATCGCGCGCTCAGAACGACGATCCTTTCGTAGATTCGCAGCTTTTAACCGCCCGAAAATTGCTTCATCACGCCATTCTGCATCGGGATGGGACTGGCCACATGATGCAAGCAAAAGGATCCCCGATGCGTATGTCCAAAGCGCGTTTGGAAACGATCGAGGCGTGCGTGCTGACGCAACTTCTGCATGCCGGCGCGAAGGCGCACGATCTGTCGAACGATACAGCCATCGATAAGCAGTTTTGCGCATGAACTGGCCGAATGGTCTGGAGGCGGCGCTGCTGCGATCGGCCCCGGTAAGCGATCGGTCTGGCGGTTCGCTAACTGCCGATCTCGCTATGTTGAAGGACGCCGGGTTTCATACGGCCCCTTTACCGGTTGTGCAGGGTGGGCAAGGCTGGGCATGCGACCCGGGCCGGTTGGAAACTCTATTTGCCGCTTTGCGGATGCTGGGACGCGCGAACTTATCCGTCGGGCGTATTTTCGAAGGACATTTGAACGCACTCAAGCTTATCGAATTATACGGCAGTGATGCGCAAATGCGCGATGTCTCAGCGAAGGTGGCGCAAGGTTGTTGGTTGGGTGTTTGGGGTGCGGAAGGGCGCAATCCGGTAACTTTCGATGCAGGGATGTTGCAGGGCAGCAAACAATTCGCATCCGGCATCGATGATATCGGGGCGGCGATTGTACCGGTGGGAAGCGGTTCAAAATGTCAATTATATCTCGCACCCTGCGACGATTCGATCCGCGGCGATGCTTCGTCATGGAAGGTCAGCGGCATGCGTGCGACCCGATCGGGCATCTATGATTTCAGCGGCGTGGCCGCACAGCCATTGGGCCCCCCGGGCGACTATCAGCGCGAACCGTATTTCGAAGGAGGCGTATGGCGTTATTGCGCGGTCCATCTGGGCGGCGCGGAAGCTCTGCGTGACGAGGCAATGGCTGCGATCGCCCGGCGCAAACAGCAAGACGCACCACGCCAGCGTGAACGGATCGCGACGATGGCCACGTTATGCGAAACGATGCGTTTATGGGTCTGGGAGGCCGCGAGCCGGGTGGAATACGGTTCAGGAGAACAGACCCGCGCGGCGAAGGATGGCCGATCCGCCGCAGCCTATGCCTTGCTTGCGCGAGAGCGTACGGAGCTTGCATGCTTGGAAGTGATGACGATTGCCGACCGCGCCATGGGCACCGCGGGTCATGCGGAAGGATGCCCTGCGGATCGCGTCCGCCGCGATCTCGGCCTCTTTCTGCGACAAGCCGATATCGACGGTAAGCTGGATCGCGCGACGCAAGCCGTGATCGATGCCAACGGAAAAGCGGATGAGATGTGATACCCGCGACCGCAACCGGTACCTTGATCGATGCTGCGAATGCTAGTCGCCGCGTCGATATAGCGGACCTGGCA
>JBAUIN010000235.1:0-3006 GCA_049682975.1 Pontixanthobacter sp.
GCGACGGCGGAATGCCTGGTCGATGGCTGGCTGGACACTGGCGACATGGGCTACATGGCCGATGGCTATCTGTTCATCGTCGGCCGGGCGAAGGACATGATCATCATCAATGGCAAGAACCACTGGCCGCAGGATATCGAATGGGCGGTGGAACAATTGCCCGGCTTCAATCACGGCGACGTCGCCGCATTCTCCATGGAAACTGCGGGGGGCGAGGAAACGCCAGCGGTGCTCGTGCATTGCCGCGTGTCCGACCCTGACGAACGCGACAAACTGCATAAGCAAATACGCGACAAGGTCGGCTCCATCACCGGTATGAACTGCGTCGTCGAGCTGGTCCCGCCGCGTACCCTGCCGCGCACCAGTTCCGGCAAATTGTCGCGGGCGAAGGCAAAAAAGCTATATCTCGATGGCGAGATCCAGCCGATCGCGGCATTGGAAGCCGCTTAGACGCGCTTTATTGCGTCGCCCAGCGCGCTTGCATCACCGAACCGCCCGTCTGTAACGAAGTCGTAATCCCATCTGCCTTCAAAAGCGCCGCGGCGATCTCGCGCGTTTCAGGCGTGCCGCCGACCAATATAACCGGCAAGCCAAGCCGCTCCGCCGCCCAGCCAATGGTTTGCAACGCTTCGCCAGTGGGTTCGCCGTCAGCAAACGGAACTTCCGGCAGCGAAAGCAAAGGCGGCGTCAGTTCCACAGTCCAGCCCGGCGATCGTGAGGCGACCCGTCGTTCCAACGCGCGATAGGTAGAATAACCGCTGCCGGGCAAAGGCTGCGCACGTACCAATGCCCGGCGATTGCCCCGGTCAAGCGTTACCGCTTCCGGATCGACATTCGCGATCAAAGCCAACTTTTCCGTCAATTCTTCGGCTTCCTCCTGCGCCACCCGTCGCTGGCGCTCGCGTACGGCGGCAAGTTGCCCCGCCTGTATCGCGGACGCGGTGTCGGCTTTGAACTGGGTGAGGTTCAATGCCACGCTGCGTTCCAGCGTTGTCGCCAATGTCTTGCGGCTTTGCAGCTCCGCCTCCCCACGGATCTCCGGCGTAAGAACCGTGGCCGATACGGTTATCGGACTTTGCTGAAGATCGACGTCCAGTTGCGATATCTGGGCGGCTTCGGGAAAAGGTTCCAGCACTGCGGCGCGTATCTGCCGCGTCGCATTCGTTTCCCACACGATCTGATTCAGCGACAGGAACAGCGGCACGGCCAAAGCCACGAACACCACGACGATAATGGCCGACTGAAAATTCGTCTGCCGATCGGACAGCGATGTGCTGAACCCGTAAAGCCGCGCCATCAGCGTCGCGACCAGCGCGATCGTCATCAAATTGGTGATATACAGCAGCAATGCGCCGGAAAACACCGTCCAATTGGTCGTTGCCAGTCCGAAACCGACCACCGCCAAGGGCGGCATCAACGCCGTCGCGATCGCTACACCGACGATCGTACCTTCGCGTCCCCGGATCATAGAATATCCGCCCGCCATCGCGGAAAACACCGCCACACCCAGATCGAACAGATTAGGCCGTGTGCGCGCTTCGATCTCCGGCGTGATCGTTTGCAGCGGCGAAACGTAAACGATTAACGCACATAGCCCGACCGCAAGCAGCGTACCCCAAACCAACGCCCAGACGCAGCCTTTCAGCCAGGAATAATCCCCGATCGCCAAAGCAAATCCCGCACCCAGAATCGGCCCCATAAGCGGCGCAATCAGCATGGCACCGATGATGACGGCCGGGGAAGACAGTAGCAGACCCAACACCGCGATCCCGGCGGACATTGCGAGCATGAACAGATAGCGCGGCGAGGTGTAGGCATCGGCTCGCCGCTTCGCGATACAGTCCAGCCGATCGACCGTACCAATCACATCATCCCGCCACCATCTGCGGAAACTCAGTACGACGCGCAGAAACGATCTGGTATTCGACTGCGTGGCCGTCAATCGGCTGTCATGCACGGCCATGCGCGTTTTTCCTTCGGTATTCTCGCCAAGCTTCGGCACGCCAACCGGTCCGGGTCGGCCAGTCGCGACCAATCAATCGCGATCAATCAGTCGGAAACGGCCATAGCCGCGCTTCGATGTGCGGACGACAGAATTCTTGAACTTCGTGTCTTATGGCCTTAATACAGTACCAAGACCATATTGAGGGAGCCGCGTTGCCACTATGAACGCCACCGAGACCAAGACCGCTACCGATCTCAACCTGACCGCGCCCGATCCCGTGCCGGACGTGAAGCCTGCCGATGCCGCAGGACTGGTGCCGGTATCCGACGAGACCAAAACGAAGCTGCAAACCAAGGTCGATGGCTTCGTCGCCGATCTGGTCAGTATCGATGCCAATTCGCCCGAATTCGGCAAGAAAGTCGATCAGCTGACGAATATGGGCCGCAAGGAAATCATGGCGGCGTCGCAGCATTCCAACCGCTTCCTCGATCGCCCGATCCGCGCGATGGACAAGGATGAAGGTGTCGGCGCGAACTTGCAGGAATTGCGCAATGTGGTGGAGGATCTGGACCCCGGCAAACGTGGCAAGCTGACCGGCACGCGCAAGATTTTCGGCATTATCCCCTTCGGCAACAAGCTGACCAATTACTTTCGCAGCTACCAGAGCGCGCAAACGCATATTCAGGAAATCCTGTCCAAACTCGGCAACGGCAAAGACGAATTGTTAATGGACAACGCCGCGATCGATGTGGAGCGTGCGAAATTGTGGGAGGCGATGGGCGATCTGGAACAGATGATCCATATCTCCAAATCGCTGGACGCCAAGCTGGAGGAAAAAGCCGCCGAACTAGATTCGACCGATCCGCAGAAAGCCAAGGCGGTTCGTGAAACCGCATTGTTCTACGTTCGTCAGCGCACGCAGGATCTGCTCACGCAAATGGCGGTCAGCGTGCAGGGCTATCTCGCGCTCGATCTGGTCAAGAAGAACAATGTGGAATTGGTAAAGGGCGTCGATCGCGCCAGCACCACCACCGTCGGCGCGCTGCGTACGGCCGTTACGG
>JBAUIN010000236.1:0-1660 GCA_049682975.1 Pontixanthobacter sp.
GCAACAGCTGGAAAACGTAGAAGCTGGAACTCATCCAAAGGTCGGACATCAGAACGGACAACAATGCCGTCAGTATATAGACTACCATCACACCTAAGAACGGCAGGTTCCGCATCGGCCGCTTTGCCGTAACGATGATCGCAATAGCCAGCGTGTCGATCAGGCTGACGATCATGCCTTTGGTATAACCGGTCCATGCGGGCCAATTGATCAGCGCCGCATCCATATTCATGATCGTAATGCCGAATGGCAGGAAGCCCATGGCGAAACAGGCCCATTTGCGTTCCTTCGGATACATTCGCAGCAATGCGATGAATGCCGGAATGGACAATATGACCAGAACGATACCGATGAAACGCATGAATTAAGCTTTCGTCCCTTTCGCGCGTGCGAACATCAATCGATAGATGCGCAGACCGAGCCATAGCATGGCAAGGATGAACAAAATCGCCGGTATCAAAGTGGCGATCAGACTGGGCAAGCCATAAGCCGTCAACGCTTCCTTGATCGGCAGGACCAGCCCGTGTCCGATGAAGATCGGGAAGGCCAGCATACCGCACACGATCGCCAGACGCAGGAACATGCCTTTGTCGGCCCCGCGCGCCAGCCATGCGGCGGCGCCATAAAGCAACAGGGCGAAGCCTGCGAAGGCGGGGATCGCCAAGAGACTACCTGCCTGCATACTCCAGCCACCGGGCGCGAATATGACGAGCAAGAAACCCAGTCCACCCAATGCACCCCCCCATCGGGCCGTATCGCGCAACAGACCATCGAGCGACTTTTCCTGCTGCAGCCATAAAGCGGCAGCCAGCCCCAATGCGACTGCGCCGAGCAATCGTGGATAGGCGTAAGGTGCGACCAGCATATGCCAGATCAGGCTGGCCCAACCGGTAAAGGGATTGATCGGGAATGCCCAGGTACAGATCGCATGCACCGCGTAGGCGCCGATGGCGAGAAGCAGGGTTGCGAAAACGCGATCCTTCGCCGCTGTTATTCTGCGTAACCAGAATAGCGATGTCGGCACCATGATGAGGTAGAACAACAGCACTTCGTAAAACAATTGTTCCGGCCAATTCGGGCCGAAGCCTTCGCCGGTCGCGATTAAACGCCAGCTCTGTGCAGCGGCGATCAACAAGACACCCGCCAGCAGCAAAATCGTGTTGCCACGCATCCGTTTGCGCAACCGATCGCGCCCGCGTTCCAACTGGCCGAAGAAAAACAGACCCAGCCCCATACCATATACCATGGCAAATCCGGGGGTGCCGATCCGCAATGCGGGTGCCGCCACCTGCCAGATCGCTGCACCGACGCTGCCCATCCGTTCCACGAAGAATGGGCCCCAATGCGATATGACTATCAGCAACGCGAACAGGCCGCGCACGGCATTCAACGCATCCGCCCGAACCGCGCGTATATCGGTAAACGCGCTGGGGGCTGCCTCGTCGCCCGCTTCCAGCGCAGCGGCTATCTGCGCGATGGTTTCGCCGCCGAACATCCGCTGCATCACATCGGGCGAAAGGCCAGCCTGCTCCGCACGCAACAGCACTGTCACCGCCGATAGCGAATCGCCACCCAGATCGTGGAAACTGTCATCGCGCCCAACCGTTTCCAAACCAAGCGCATCGGCCCAGATTGCCGCGATCTCGCGCTCTCGCGGATT
>JBAUIN010000237.1:0-3480 GCA_049682975.1 Pontixanthobacter sp.
GGGCTGGTAAAGCTCTACTCTAGGTTCCCGCTTTCGCGGGAATGACTGAACAGCGCGGAGCGAACATATGGGCAAGGACAAATTCGAACGCCACAAACAACCTTGGACTGGTGAGGAAGCAGACAAACTCAAACTGCTCGCCACCAAGGGTCAGGGCCTCAAGCAGATCGCCAAAGCCCTAAACCGCAGCGAGGAATCGACGAAGGATTACGCCAAGAAGAATAAGATTCCAGTTGCGAAGAAACGGTAATCCGAAACCATTCCTTTTTCGATGTCGTTGAACTTGCAAAGGGAGGTGGGAACTACCAATCCAGCCCCATTTCTTCGAACACTTCCTTGTCCTCGGCCCAATTTTCGTCGACCTTGACGTGCAGGAACAGATGCACCTTTTGGCCCAGCACCTCGGCCAATTCCTTGCGCGCAGCCTCACCGATGGCTTTGATCCGCTGACCGCCTTTGCCCAGCACAATGGGCTTCTGACTTTCGCGGCCGACCACGATCTGTTGGCGGACCTCGACACTGCCGTCTTTCTTTTGCGTGTAGCTTTCGGGACGGACTGCGCTGTCGTAGGGCAGTTCTTCGTGCAACTGCGCGTATAATTGTTCGCGGGTTATTTCCGCGGCGAGCAGACGTTCGCTGGCATCGCTCACCTGGCTTTCGGGATAGTGCCACGGACCGTCCGGCATCATCGATGCCAGATGGTCTTTTAGTTCGGGCACGCCGTCACCGGTAAGGGCCGAAACGAAGAACACTTCTTCGAATGCGACCTGATCGTTCAGCTCTTGCGCCAAAGCCAGCAGCGGTTCTTTCACGGCCTTATCGACCTTGTTCAGCACCAGCAATTTACGTTCGGGACGTTTAGCCAAAGCCTCGACCAGGGGCAGCATTTCGTGCCGTCGCTGCTTGATCGGATCGACCATCAATACGACTGCGTCGGCCTGCGTCGTGCTGTCCCAAGCGGCGCTGACCATAGCACGGTCGAGCTTGCGCCGGGGCGAGAAGATTCCGGGCGTATCGACCAGGATCAGCTGCACGTCACCCTGCAGCGCAATCCCCATCAGACGCGCGCGGGTGGTCTGCGCCTTTGCACTTGTGATAGCGACTTTCTGACCGACCAGATTGTTTACCAGCGTGCTTTTGCCGGCATTCGGCGCGCCGATAATAGCAACCACGCCGCATCGTGTGTTCGTATCGTTCGTCATATCTGGCTTGCTACCCATATTCAATCATGAACGCCCTTGCAGCGGCCGTTTCCGCTTCCTGTTTGGACGATGCGGTCGCCTGCGATTTTCCGACATTATGCACGGATACTTCGACCGTGAACTGCGATGCATGATCGGGGCCGGAGCGATTGAGAATGCGATATTGGGGGGCACGTCTGCGATTGCCGGCAGCCCATTCCTGCAGCGCGCTTTTCGGATGTTTCGCGCGCCCGACTGCCCCTTCCAAATGCCCTGCCCACAGCGCTTCGATAAGCGTGGCGGTTGCATCGAAACCAGCTTCCAGCAGCGAGGCACCCAAAAGGGATTCCATCACATCGCCCAGCACGTTTTCGCTGACAGCGGCGCCATCGTCGCGCGCCTGTTTGCCCAACCTGATATGTTCGGGCAGGTCGATCTTTCGAGCGATATCGGCGCAAGATCGCTTGCTGACGAGCGCGTTCAAACGCTGCGCCAGCGCGCCCTCCGCGCCCGGCAATTCGCGATACAGCCAATTTGCGATCGTCAGGCCCAACACGCGGTCGCCCAGAAACTCGAGCCTTTGGTAATCCTGTGCCTCCCCCGTGCTGCCATGGGTCAATGCCTCCTGCCAAAGCAGCGGCTGATCGACGGTAAAACCGGTATCGGTCAGCCATTGCGCGGCGACGGGGGAGAGGGGCGGGAGCGGTTTGGTCATCGCATTATCGGTTCGCCACGCTACAGCGCATTGCCGAGCCGATCGGTTCTGAGCGCAGTGAACCACGTCCACGGCATCAGCCATTGCGAGCTGCCATCGGTCGACCACATGATTACCGTCGCGCGCCCGACCAACAGTTCCTGCGGTACGATGCCGACCCCGCCGCCGGGCATCGCATCGAATCGGCTGTCCTGCGAATTGTCGCGGTTGTCGCCCAGCACGAACATCGCCCCGTCCGGTACGGTGACGGGGCCGAACTCATCCGCGCCGAACGTACCGAGGTCCAGCACATTGTAGGCTACGCCGCCCGGCAATGTCTCGCGGAACCGGCGATAGCTGCAGATGCGGCTGCCATCCTCGATCTCGCGCGCGACGGCATATTGATGGCAACTCGTATTGGCGGACACTGCAATTTCGAAATCGGGCAGTCGGGTGCGTTCGACCGGTTCGCCGTTCAGCAACAAGACACCGCCGCGCATCGCAACCGTGTCGCCCGGTAGACCGATCGCGCGTTTGATGTAGTCGACGCCATCCACCGGATGCTTGAAGATGACGACATCGCCGCGCTCCGGCGCATTAGCGAAGATGCGGTCCGGTATGAGCGGCACTTCGCCCGGAAGCGAGTATTTCGAATAGCCGTAAGGCCATTTCGCCGCGAGCAGATAGTCGCCATTGGCCAAAGTCGGCAGCATGGATTCGCTGGGAATGTTGAAAGGCGAAAACACGAAACTGCGGAAGATCAGGACGATCGCCACCAGTTTCAGAACGAAAACCAGGAAACTCTCGTCCTTCTTGCCCGGTTTCGCGTCACTCTCCGTTGGAGTGTCCGCCGTTGCCCCCTTCATCGAAAAACACCCACTGCGCGTAGACTTGGACCGCTTGTTACACGGTTCAGAGGCAAAAGATTGGAGGAACCCGAAACGCGTATGATACTTCGATGGTTACAGCGCGGCGGAGGGTTCCCAATCATGGCCGCAGCCCTTAACCGCTCGCACATAGCTTAGGAAAGGATTTTTGCATGACCGACCCCATGACCGATGCAGCGCAGCCGATCTGGGACGAACTGCACGCGCTTACGCCGCACAGCCTGTCGGCGCTGTTCGAAGACGATGCGCGCCTAGACGCATTGACCGGACGGATCGATTGGGATTTGGGCGAGGATCGCACCGGCATCCTGTTCGATTGGTCCAAAACCCATCTCGACGATACGATGCTGAATGTGTTCGAACGCCTGGCCGCTGCAATGGATTTCGATGGCAAGCGCAGCGCAATGCTCACCGGCGCGGCCATCAACAATACCGAGGGCCGTGCAGCCGAACATACCGCGCAGCGCGGCGTCGGCAGCGATGCAGCCATGGAAGAAGCCGCAGCGTTACATGCGCGGATGCGGATGCTGGTCGATGCGATCCACGACGGTGCGATGGGGCCAGTAAAGCATCTCATTCACGTCGGCATCGGCGGATCGGCGCTGGGTCCGGCGCTGGCGGTGGATGCGCTTACCCGCGATCTTGCGAAAGTGGACGTGCATGTGGTGTCCAACATCGATGGTGTCGCGATGGAACAGGCAATAGCCGCTTGCGATCC
>JBAUIN010000238.1:0-1501 GCA_049682975.1 Pontixanthobacter sp.
TGGCGCATGCTGCCCGCGATGCTTGCGCTTATCGGCCTGTGCGCGCCGCCCGCCCACGCGGCGCGGCCACAGTTAAGGATAGTCAGTGAGGGCGAATTGCGCTTCGGCAGCTTTGCGGTGATGGACAGTGGCTATCGTATCGTCGGCCCGAATGGCGGGGTTCAGAGCAGCGGCATCTTCTCCATCACCAGCGGCGATACGGGACCGGCCCGGTTCACCATTCAATATGATCGCGGCAATAATGGGCGCAGGCGGCTCAATCTGCGTATCCAGCTGGTGCTGTCCGCCACACCGGTCGTGACCGAGAAAGGGATCGTCGCGCGCCTTTCCTCCTATCGCACCGATTTGCCGGGGGCGGGTGCAGTTCAGCCGGGGCGTATCATCGAACTGAACATTCCCAATTGTACGCAGCGCGTATGCTCCAAATCGTTCAGCCTGGGCGCCCGGCTGGATATCGAGCGTAGTTTCGGCGGCGGACAGATCGAAGTTCCCATTCCGATCGATGCTGTCCTGATTTCGGTCAAATAAGCAGAAAGGGCGTTATCGTTACAAGACTTGCTATAGGGTGTGTCGTCCAATGGTTCGACACATACTCTTCCTTTCTTGCATCGGCGCCACGATCGGAGGCTTGCCTGCGTCGGTGATGGCGGGCGAAACGGCGCAAGGCAACGGGCGAGCGATTATCGCGAAACCGCTTTCGATACTCGCGCTGAACGATCTGCAATTCGGAACGATCGCCGCATCTCGCACGAATAGCGGAACTGTTACGGTCGATCCCGCCGCAAACGTGGTGGACTATCACGGTGGCGCGCGCAGCGTATGCGACAATGGCAGCGCCTGCACCCCCATTCCGGCAACATTCGCCGTCAGGGGTGAGCGCGACCGCCGATATACAATCACCCTGCCCGTGCAGGTTTACGCGGCCCCGACCATGGGCGCAGGGCCGCGTCTAATCGTCGATCGCCTGACCGCGATCAGTGTTAACGCAGGCCGCTCCACCTCAGCTATGGCAGGCATTCTGGATAGGGACGGCCGTGATCGGCTGTGTGTGGGCGGAACACTGCATATTCCGGCGCAAACGCCGCCTGGTCAATATAGCGCCAAGGTGCCTGTTTTGATCGCTTATAGTTAATTTCACCCTACCGCGAACGCAGTATAAGCACCGGTAACGTAACACTTTTTTAAGGCCTAGGTACTATTCCCTAGCTGGAGCGCGGCGGACCAAACCAAGGCCGTGTTTGGATATGACACCCAGCCTCAACCGGCGAAGCGCATATCGACCAGGAACAAGCTTTTAGGGAAATAACCATGAAAAAAATCATTCTCGCGACTTTTGCAGCCGCCATCGCCGTACCGGCCGTCGCCGCACCCGGCGACACGGACAGCGCCGATGGTGTTGCAACCGCCGAAATCGTTGCACCCATCTCCATCGTCCACGATGCGAACGCCGTTTTGGATTTCGGCACGATGGTAACCGACGTTGCCGGTACCGTAACCGTAA
>JBAUIN010000239.1:0-14156 GCA_049682975.1 Pontixanthobacter sp.
GTTGTTTGCGAATATAGGCTTCCGCCATACCCAGCTTGATGCGAGCGTTGGTCGGTTCCAGTTCTTCCGCGCGCCCGAAGAAACCGATGGCGGCGTCCACGTCACCGACTTCCAGCGACGCTTTACCTGCTTCGATCAATGCGCCAACATTGTTCGAATTGCGCGCAAGCTTGCGAAGGGCTGCGTTCAGATCGGCGACGCCCTGCGACGGCAGCGGTTGGACCATGCCCTGCGCCCGGGCCGGATCGGACGCGGGCACTACCGCCACGCACGCCAAAGTAACCCCGGCTATGATCAGGGCAGAGAAGCGAAAAGATGGATTTACATCGGGCATAGGGCGAACCGGATCGTCATGATACAAAAACGGCAAATCGATGCGCAAGAAGGGCGCGCGCGATTACCACTTAACACTATATCCTAATAGCAAATCGAACCATCCCGATTGGGACGGAGCGTGTAGCAAGGCTGATTACTGGTTGTTCTGCCGCCCTAGAAAACGCGGGATGTTCAACGCGGAACTGCCATCGTCATCATCGTCGTCTTCGTCTTCGTCCCGGTCGTCCGTATTTGAACCGCGGGACAGATTGGCCATCCGTTCGAACAAGGTGCTGCCGGCACCGGAAGCCGCGGCACCACCGCTACGTCCACCGCCCGCACGACCGCCTTCGAAACGATCCGCATTCTCTTCGTCATCGCCACTGATCAGCGCCTGGCGTTTTACAGGCCGGTCACTACCTGCCGAGCGCCCTGCATCACCATCGCGCGCAGATCCCCCGCCAAGCAACAGTTCATCGTCGCCGGAGCCACCTTCGCCATCGGTTCCACCCGCTTCGGATGTCAGGTCGAGCGTCGAATCGTTGCCGCCGTCGCCATCGCCGATATGCCCATGCCGATCATCCGTGACGGGATCGGGCATCGCGCCGCTGGCACCCATGGCATCGTCGGGACCTTTATCGTCGGAAGGCATGTTTTGGCGCAGACCCGCCAGCGGATCGACGATATCGTCGACATCATTGTCTTCGTCATCGTAATCGTCGTAATCTTCATCGTCACCCATTGAAAGGCCGGAGAGGCCGATCGGCTTCGTCTTGGTCGACCGGACCAAGGCATCGTCCGTATCCTCGCCGTCCATGTCACCTATGCCGGTCTGGGCATCGGCAGCGCTGTCGTCCGGCAAATCCAGGACCGGACGTTGCGGTGCACGCGAACTGCCGAGTGAGATGGACTGACTGTCGCTTGGACGGTCGCCCTGTCCCGCCTGCGCTTCGATACCCGTCGCAACCACGGATACGCGGATCTTACCATCGAGATCGGGATTGAAGGCCGATCCCCAAATGATGTTGGCATCTTCATCGACCAGTTCGCGAATGTGGTTCGCCGCCTCGTCCACTTCGAGCAGCTTCATGTCCTCGCCGCCGATGATCGAGATGATGACGCCCTTCGCACCCTGCATCGACACACCGTCGAGCAATGGATTGGCGATGGCGCGTTCGGCCGCTTCCAGCGCGCGGTTTTCACCCTCGCCTTCGCCGGTACCCATCATCGCTTTACCCATTTCCTCCATCACCGATTTCACATCGGCGAAATCGAGATTGATGAGGCCCGGCATGACCATCAGGTCGGTTATCGAACGCACGCCCTGCTGCAATACCTCGTCGGCCAGCTGGAACGCTTCCTTGAACGTCGTATCGGCTTTGGCGATTAGAAACAGGTTCTGGTTCGGGATGACGATCAGCGTATCGACATGGCGCTGCAATTCGACGATGCCCGCTTCGGCCGCGCGCATGCGGCGCGTCCCTTCGAAAAGGAACGGCTTCGTCACCACACCGACCGTCAGCACACCCTTGCGCCGAGCAGCTTCCGCGATGACGGCAGCCGCACCGGTGCCGGTGCCGCCACCCATACCGGCGGCGATGAAGCACATGTTCACACCGTCCAGCGCTTCTTCGATTTCAGCGGTCGTTTCTTCCGCTGCCGCCTTGCCGACTTCGGGTCGTGCGCCCGCGCCGAGACCCCCGGTAATTTCGGGGCCGAGCTGGATGCGGGTTTCCGCCGCCGCGCTGTTCAGCGCCTGCGCATCGGTGTTGGCGACGATGAATTCGACACCCTCGATCTCGGCATGGATCATATTCGCGATCGCATTGCCGCCAGCCCCGCCGACCCCGATCACGGTGATTTTGGGGCGAAGCTCGTCAGAGGCGGCGGGGCCGATATTGATGCTCATTCCATGTCCCTCCAAGGGAAATTGTACGTTTTTCTGTTCGAGTGCCGGTTTGGCACAAAGCGATTCGCAGGTGCAAAACTTATTTGCGCTTATCCACAGCAGCCCACCCTACACGCTGCCCCGGTCATTAAGCATCAGAAATATTGTCGGGCCGCACGAAACACGCGATTGACCAGCGCCATACCGCCCGACGTTACCGTTTTTTGATAGCCCATGTCGATCGTGCGAATATCCAGCGGATCTTCCGAAGCATAAAGGCATAGACCCGCCAAGGTCGCAAAACCGGGGTTGGCATGCGCTTCGGGCAAACCGCGCAAGGCAGGCGCCTTGCCCACCCGCACCGGGCGCCCGAGCGCGCTTTGCGTATATTCGGCAATCCCTGCCAGTTCCGCGCCGCCGCCCGTCAACACCACCTGCGCCCCGCGCGCACCGGCGAAACCCATTTCTTTCAATGCACGGTTCATATCGTCGGACAGGAAAGACAATTGTTCGGTAACGACGGAAACCAATTCTGCGCGCGGTATGCGGTTCTGATCGTCCGCACCGCGTGCGACGGGGCCGGAATGCTCCTCCCCCGGACCGTTGACGGGCACCATTTCGCGGTGATCGGTCGGGCTGGCGATGGCAGAACCGGCCACGCATTTAAGCCGTTCGGCCTGAAAACGACGCACGCCGAAAGCCGAAGCGATCGCATCGGTAATATCGGCCGCCCCCATGTCGATGGATTTCAATCCAACCAGCATTCCGGATGCGTATACAGCAACGTTGGTCGTCTGCCCGCCGATTTCGATCAGAGCTGTACCCAGCTCACGCTCTTCGTGGGTCAAGCACGCATGACCGGCGGCGATCGGCGCGGCTACCACGCTCATCACTTCCAGATGTGCGTTCTGTACCGCTTCGATCAGATTGCGAACCGGTGCGCCTTCGGCCAGCATGACGTGAATGTCGACGCCCAGCCGTTCGGCATGAAGTCCGACCGGATCGGCCACGCCATGCGCGCCGTCCAGCGTGTAATGGGCGGGTTGCGCGTGCAGAACCATTCGCCCGTCCGGCTGAATCGAACCGCGCGCGGTCATCAGCAGTTCGTCGATATCCTCTTCTTCGATCCGCCGCCCGCCGATGTCGATTTCCACCTTGGCGATCGTGCTGCGCAGTCCCGCCCCGGCGCATCCGACCCAGACGCTGGAAATGCTGGTTCCGGCATTCTTCTCCGTCCGCTCCACCGCATCGCGAATGGCGTAAGTCGCCGCGGCCATATCGGTGATGTAGCCGCGTTTGATCCCCTGACTGGCGCGGTGGCCCGAACCCAGCACGATCATCTCGCCCGTTTCGGATACGCCCATGATCATCGCGGAGATACGGAACGATCCGACATTCACCGCCCCGAAAACGCGGCTGATACGTGGCAGAGCCATTACTGTGCCGCACCCTGTTCGGCAGCCGCGCGATCCAGGCTTGCCTGCTGCGATCGGCCGGGAATGCGCATATAGATGCGTTCGGGCGCACGCATATCGAATTTGGCAACTTTCCCGCCGAGCAACCGGCTGGTTCCATCCAGTTTGGCGAAGGTCACCAATGCCGCCGCGGCTTCACGGTCGCCCTGCGGCAAAGCCAGCACCTGGTCGGTATCGAACATCATATCCCAACGTCGATTGCCGATCCATTCGGCACCCACGATGCGGGGCTTCAATGCGGGGGCCGTATCCAGCAGGGTCGTCAATGCAGCCACCTGTTTGCGCGCGCCTGGGCCGGAAATCTGCAACATGCCCTTTGCATCTTTACGCGAAATGGGTTCCAGTTCCGCCCCCGATGGATCGATCAGCACCAGCCGATCGGCACGGCGCAGCGCAGCATGCGGTATGCGTTCAACGATATCCACCACGATCGTATCGGGCAGCTGGCGCGACACCCGCGCATCCTCGATCCAGCTGAGTTCGAGCAGTTCGCCGCGGATAGCATCCACATCGACCAGCGGCATGGGCTGCCCCAACTGCACGCGTTCGTAGATCTTCAATTCATTGACCCGATCCGCGCCGCGCAACGTGACCGATTGCACCACGAAGCCCGCATCGTCTGCGATGGCCGCGACCTGCTGCTGCGCCATGGCGGGAACGCCTGCCAGACTTGCGACCAGCCAAGCCAGTGCCACCGCCCCGCCCAGAATAATTGCCAGGAACACGCGCTGCAATTGCGCCTCGGTAAAAGGCAGGATCGCCATTGCCGAATCCATGACCGAATGGGTACGCGCCTTCGCCTTGCGCGCGGTGTTTGCACGGTTGCTCGCGGCGGCGGAACGGCGGACGCCCTGGGCTTTGCGCTTAACCGTCGCCATCGCCGCCACCCCCGTTCGCCGATACGCCGTGTGTGCGCAAAGCTTCGGCCACGATCGCCTCCACCAGATCGCCGTAATCCATTCCGCAATACCGCGCCTGTTCGGGCACGAGGCTGAGCGGTGTCATGCCCGGCTGCGTATTGGTTTCCAGTACGAACAGGCCATCCTCGCCCTGTTCGTCGTCCCAGCGATAATCGGTGCGGCTGGTGCCTTTGCAACCCAAGACGCGATGCGCTTTGACCGCATATTCGAGGCATAATTGCGCGATGTTTTCGGGAATGTCGGCGGGGCAGGCGTGGTCGGTCATGCCATCCGTGTATTTCGCATCGAAATCGTAGAAACCCGACTTTGGAACCAGTTCCGTGACCGTCAGCGCCCGCGGTCCATCGGGGCCGTCGATGACCGCAGTCGTCAGT
The DNA here is from genome assembly GCA_049682975.1 of Pontixanthobacter sp. Taxonomy (GTDB): domain Bacteria; phylum Pseudomonadota; class Alphaproteobacteria; order Sphingomonadales; family Sphingomonadaceae; genus Pontixanthobacter. The sequence continues at coordinate 4,973 of JBAUIN010000239.1, forward strand.
TCGCGACCCCGAATGAACGGTTCGGCCAGAAGCTGCGCGAAATCCTGCCATGGCCCGGCGGAACCGCTGCGAATGGGGTTGCCATAGTCGCTGTCCTGCGTGACGATCGCCACGCCGACGGACGATCCCTCGTTCACCGGCTTCAGCACATAGGGGCGCGGTAAGGGGTCGGCGGCGAACAGTTCCTCGCGCGTGACGATGCGCCCGCCCGGCATGGGTATACCCGCCGGGACCAGTGCCTGTTTGGTCAGTTCCTTGTCGATCGCGATAACCGACGTGGCGAGGCCGGAGTGCGTATAGGGAATTCCCATCAGATCGAGCATACCCTGCACGCTGCCATCTTCGCCGGGTACGCCATGCAGCGCGTTGAATACGACGTCAGGCGCAGCCTCCGCGATGCGCGCGGCGACTTGCCGGTCCATATCGATGCGGGTGACGCGATAACCCCGTTCCTCCAGCGCGTCCGCGATACCCTTGCCGGACATCAAGGAGACGCTGCGTTCGTTCGCCCAGCCGCCCATCAATACGGCGATGTGATGTTTGGTTGATTTCGATGCGTTCATGGCCGCCCCACACGCTGAATTTCCCATTGCAGATCGATACCGGAATGCGCGCGGACGCGGCGGCGGACCTCCTCGCCCAGCCCTTCGATATCGGCGCTCGACGCATCGCCGGTATTGATGAGGAAGTTGGTATGCTTCTCGCTCACCTGCGCGCCCCCCATCGTCAGGCCGCGACACCCAGCCGCATCGACCAGCGCCCAGGCTTTTTCACCATCGGGGTTCTTGAAAGTCGAGCCGCCGGTTTTGGTGCGCAGCGGCTGCGATTCCTCGCGCGCAGCCGCGATACGGTCCATCTCCGCGCCGATCGCTTCGGGGTCGCCCGGCATACCCTGAAAACGCGCGGCAACGACTGTCGCGTTCGCGGGCAAGGCGGAATGGCGATAGGTGTAATCAAGGTCGGCGGCAGGCAGCGTGTGGCACTGCCCATCGCCCATGATGATATCGCAATCGATCAGGACATCCGCCACTTCGCGCCCATAGGCACCGCCATTCATCCGCACGAAGCCCCCGACCGTGCCGGGAATGCCACGCAGGAATTCCAACCCGGCAATACCGGCATCGCGCGCGGTCGAGGATACGAGTATACCCGCCGCGCCGCCGCCGCATGCGACGATATGATCGTCGAGCGCCTCGACCTGCGCGAAGGGTTTGCCGAGCCGCACCACCACACCGGGCACGCCGCCGTCGCGAATAACCAGGTTCGATCCGAGGCCCAGAGCCATCACCGGCAATGTGCCCCCGATACGGGTGAGAAATTCACGCAGATCGTCCACATCCGCGGGTTCGAACAGCCAGTCCGCCGCCCCGCCGGTCTTGAACCATACCAGTTTCGCCAGCGGCGCATCGGCGGTCAGCGTGCCGCGAATGCCGTGCGTATCAATAGGCGCGGTAATCGCACTCTCGACCTCGCCGAAGGGCGCATGGTCCGTATCGTAAAGCGCCTGATCATCGGGCTGGTTCATGCCGCCGCTTCCGTGCGGGCGGCAGTAATATTCGCACCAAGATCGGCTGCCCAGCGCGTAATATCGCCCGCGCCAAGGCACACGATCAGATCGCCTTCCAGCAGTTCCTGCGATAGCTGGTCCGCCAGATCGCCTTCATCTGCAACCATATTGGCGGATCGGTGCCCACGCGATTTCATTCCAGCGACCAACGCGGCGGAATCCGCCCCATCGATCGGGTCTTCGCCCGCTTCGTAAACCGGGGTCACATAGACGCTGTCGGCATCGTTGAAGCAGCTTTGGAAATCGTCCATCAAATCATGCAGTCGCGTATAACGATGCGGCTGCATCACGGCGATCACCCGGCCTTTGCCCGCCGCCGTCACGCTTTCCTGCGCCGCCGAAAGCACCGCCTGGATTTCGACCGGGTGATGCGCGTAATCGTCGATAATCGTCGCCCCACCGATTTCCCCGACCTTGGTAAACCGCCGCCGCACGCCGCCGAATTTCGCAAACCCGTTTACGATGACATCGTTCGGGCAGCCCATTTCGATTGCGACCGCGATGGCGGCAAGCGCGTTCTGCACATTGTGCTTGCCGGGCATGGGCAGTGTCACGCCTTCGATCCGGCGATCTTCTTCCCCCCGCTGGCGAACCACCACATCGAAGCGGTTGCCGCCGGCATAGGGTTGCACATTGACCCCGCAAATATCCGCCTGAAGCGAAAAGCCATAGGTCACCACGCGCCGATCGCGCACCTTGCCGATGACGGCCTGCACCTGCGGGTGATCTATGCACAGGATCGCCGCGCCATAGAACGGCACGTTATGGATGAATTCCACGAATGCGTTCTTCACCCCGTCGAAATCGCCATAATGGTCGAGATGTTCGGGATCGATATTGGTGACGACCGCAATCTGCCCGTCCAGTCGTAGGAAACTGCCGTCGCTTTCATCGGCTTCCACCACCATCCAGTCGCTATCGCCCAGCCGCGCATTCGATCCATATTGTTCGATGATGCCGCCATTGATGACCGTGGGGTCAACGTCGCCGGCATCGAGCAACGCGGCGATCATGCTGGTAGTGGTCGTCTTGCCATGCGTACCTGCAACCGCGACCGTGCTTTTCAGCCGCATCAGTTCGGCCAGCATTTCGGCGCGGCGGACCACGGGAATACGGTTTTCCAACGCATAGGCGACTTCGGGGTTGGTCCGGCGTACGGCGGTGGAGGTCACTACCACGGCCGCCCCTTCCACATGGGCGTCGTCATGGCCGATATGCACGGGAATGCCGCGATCGCGCAGTCTCCGTACGCTGACGCTTTCAGAAAGATCGCTGCCCTGGACGCCGTAGCCCAGATTGTGCATGACCTCCGCTATACCGGACATGCCGATGCCGCCGATGCCGACGAAATGGATCGTCCCAATATCGGTGCCGACACCCTTCATCGCGGTCCGCCTGGTGCCATGGCGTCTCGCGCAGCCCCTTGCGCCACCTGTACCCCCTGCGATGCGCCGCGAGCGTTGTTCTGGCCGACATGGATCACGTCCATCATATCCGCCCCACCGAAACCTTCGATTAGATCGGCTAAATCCTCGACTGCATTCGGGCGGCCGCAATTCCATGCGGCATGGGCGGCGGTTGCCAGCGTTTCGGGGCGCTGCGCCATGGCCTGAATTTGTTTGGCTAGTTCCTTCGCGCTGAAATGCGCCTGCCGGATCGACCGCGCGCCGCCCGCCTGCACCATTTCGCGCGCATTGGCAGCTTGGTGATCGTCCGTTGCGATCGACAATGGGATCAGAATGGCGGGCCGGCCCACGGCGGTCAGTTCGGCGATGGTCGAAGCGCCTGCGCGCCCGATAAAGACGTGCGCATCGGCCAGCCGCGCCGCCATATCGGTAAAATAGCTGCCCAGTTCCGCCGGAATGCCATGATCGCGATAACGGTCGCGCACGGCATCCAGATCTTCCGGGCGGCATTGCTGTGTTACCTGAAGGCGCGACCGCAATGCGGGTGGCAACATGGCCAAGCCGTCCGGCACGACTTCCGACAGGATGCGCGCACCCTGACTGCCGCCGGTCACCAGAATACGCAGCAGCCCCTCTTCGGTAAAAGGGGGAAAGGGTTCGTCGCGCAATTGCAGCACTTGCGCACGGACGGGATTGCCGACGCAATAAACCTTGTTCTGATATTTATGTTTCAGCCGGTCGATTTCGGGATAGGCGGTTGCGATCGCCTCCACTCTGCCCGCAACCAGCCGGTTGACGCGGCCCAGCACGGCGTTCTGTTCATGGACCAACGCGGGAATGCCCGCCGATGTCGCCGCCAGAATAGCCGGGGCGGCCGGATAACCGCCGAACCCGATCACCGCGCTGGGTTCGAAACTGTCGAACAGACGCAACGCCATTTTGCGGCCCCGCCACAGCGCCCGCAACGCGCCCAACCATTTCAGCGGGTTCTTCCCGAACCGCCCGGCGGGAAGGACATGGGCGGGCAGGAAATCGGGCTTTCCCGGTATCTGCGCGCCACGCTCGTCCGTGATCAGCGCGACGTGATGCCCGCGCCGCTCCAATTCGGTGGCGAGCGCAAAAGCGGGGATCAAATGTCCGCCCGTGCCGCCCGCAGCCAATACGTAATGTCGGTTCGCGCCGGTCATGGGCGTGACCCTTTATCGGGCAACATCAAAGCACGCAAACCGGGTGTTTCGCGCGTTAGGAACGGATTGCGCCGCGTAATCGCCAACAGCAGCCCCGCGCCCAGACATACGGCGATCGTGCTGGACCCGCCATAGGATACCAGCGGCAATGTCATACCTTTCGATGGAAACAATTGCAGATTGACCAATATGTTGATGAATGCCTGCCCCCCGATCTGCGTCACCAATCCGGCCCCCGCGAGCAGGCGGAACAGATTGGTTTCGTCGGCCAACCGCACCAACACGCGAGCAATAATGGCGAGGTAAAGTATCACGATAATCGCGCAAGTAATCAGGCCGAATTCCTCTCCGATGACCGAGAAGATGTAATCCGTATGCGCTTCGGGCAGGTTCAGCTTACGCACGCCCAGCGCATATCCGCTGCCGGTCCAGCCGCCCGCCAGCAAGGTCCGCTGCGCCAGATCGACCTGATCGAATGCAGTGCCGCCGCCGATAAAGCTGTCGATCCGGTTGCGGGCATTGTCGTACAAGAAATAGGTCGCCGTCATCGCGGCCACTCCCGCCGCGACCAGTGCGCCGATACGCTGAACCGAAACACCCGAAAGCAAAACCAGAACGAACCATACTCCGCCGAACAACAAGGTCGCACCCAGATTGGGTTGCGCCATCAACAATATGCCGACCAGTCCCATCAGCGCAGTCACGATACCAAGCACCGGCAGGTTGGGTTCGCGGAGCCGCCACGACAGAACCCACGCCAGCAAAATGGCAAAACCGGGTTTCAGGAACTCGGATGGCTGGAAGCGCATGCCGATATTGATCCAGCGCCGCGCGCCATTCACTTCGTATCCGATCATAGGAACCAGAAACAGCATTGCCAACATCGCCGCCGCCAATACGACGCCCAGCCGCCGGGCATTGTCGCTCGACAGCAGGGACGCACCCAGCAAAGTAATGACACCCAGAAACTGCCAGCGCAGATGCGCCCAGTAGAAATACAGGTCCGGCAATTGCGCGCTCGCGGTCGACATACGGCGCGCGCTGGCGGGGGAGGCCGCCGCGACGGATGCCGTGCCGATCGCCATCAGCAGCAGGATAAGGAATAGCAGCGTGCGATCGATCTCGCGCCACCAGATCTTCAGTTCGGCGCGCGTCGATCCGCGAAATCGATCGTCATTCTGCGGCCGATTGCCGCTGCGGGGAATATAGGGCTGCGAGGTGTTCACGCCTTCGCCCCTGTCACTGTCATTGTTACCGTATCCGCCCCGTGATCTCCGCAAGTCGTGCAGCCGGTCAGCGCGGCAACGACGTTGCGGAACGCATCGCCGCGTGCCTCGTAATCGCGGAACTGGTCGAAGCTGGCGCAGGCCGGGGATAGCAGAATGACATCGTCAGGCGTCGCCGCATCGACGGCGTTACGCACCGCTTCGCACATCAATTCACATTTGCGCACCGGCACGCGGCCTTCCAGCAATTCGGCGAAGCGCGGACCCGCTTCCCCGATAGTGTAGGCGGCTTTCACATTGCCCAGTTGCTCCGCGCATTCGCCAAGCCCGTCTTCCTTCGCCAGCCCGCCGACAATCCAATGCACCCGCGATTGCGGATCGGCGGAATAGGCGGCGAGAGCGGGCGCGGCGGAAGCGGGATTGGTTGCCTTGCTGTCGTTTACGAAAATCACGCCGTCCGTTGTGCACACGACCTCCATACGGTGCGGCAGACCGGTGAAAGTTTCGAGTGCGGCGGAAATGGCGCGATCACTCATGCCCAACGCGCGCGCTGCCGCAATGGCAGCCGCCGCGTTCTGTTCATTATGCGGTCCCTGCAATGCGGGCCATTCGGCAGGATCGCCGATTGTTGCGACATCCTCGATGATAAATACCGAACCATCGCCCGCCGCCTGCCCGGCAAGTCCGTACCGATCGAACGAAAGCCGATCGACGATCGCGTTCCTGCCTTCCGATTGCATGGCGAACAGCCGCAGTTTCGACGCGGCATATCCGGCGAACCCGTCATAACGATCGAGATGATCGGGCGTGATATTGAGGAGCATCGCGATTTCGCAATCGAGGCTGCGCGTCAGATCGATCTGATAGCTCGACAGTTCCAGCACATACACGCCGCCATCGGCCAAGGCGTCCTGCGCCATGATCGGTACGCCGATATTACCGCCCATCAGCGAAGGCATTCCAGCGCTCCGGCAAATATGGTGCAACAATGCAGTGGTGGTCGATTTACCATTCGTGCCGGTAATACCGATTACGGAATGAGGCGGCAGATCGCCCCGCGCCTGCGCGAACAATTCGATGTCGCCGATTATTGGCACGTCATACCGCGCGGCATATTCGGCAATCGGATGTGTGTTTAGCGGGACACCGGGGGATACGACGACCCCGGCAAAGCCGGTAAGATCGATTTCCAGCGGATCGGCGATCTGCGCCTGCCCGTTCAGTTTTTCCCGCGCAACGTCCTGACGGTCCCACGCAGTCACCTGCGCGCCGCTGGCGATCAGGGCTTCCGCCGCCGCAAGTCCGGACCGGGCGAGACCCAGTACGGCGTATTTCTTTCCGGCAAAGTTGGGTGAGGTGATCAATGCGCGCTCATCTCAGTTTCAGGGTCGACAGACCGATCAGCGCCAGCACGATGGACACGATCCAGAAACGCACGACGACGGTGGATTCCGCCCAGCCTTTCTGTTCGAAATGGTGGTGGATGGGCGCCATGCGGAATATCCGCTTGCCGGTGCGTTTGAACCAAAACACCTGAATAATGACTGACAGCGCCTCCACCACGAACAATCCGCCCACGATTGCCAGCACGATTTCATGATGCGACGCGACGGCGATCGCTCCCAACGCGCCGCCCAGCGCAAGCGATCCGGTATCGCCCATAAATACGGCCGCGGGCGGGGCATTGAACCATAGAAACGCCAGACCCGCCCCCATGATCGCGGCACATAACACGGCAAGCTCGCCCGCACCCGGAACATGTGGAATACCGAGATATTCCGAAAAATCCGCGCGCCCCACTAGATAGGCGATCAGTGCGAATGTGCCTGCCGCGATGATGACCGGCATGGTCGCCAATCCGTCCAGCCCGTCGGTCAGATTGACGGCGTTGCCTGCCCCCACGATCACGGTTGCGGCGAACAGATAGTATAACGGCCCCAGCGGAATCGCGACATCGACCAGAAACGGAATATACAGATTGGTGCTGATCTGGCTGACCATCAGCCAGGCCGCTCCGCCCGCCACGGCGAATTCCAACAGCAAACGCGTTTTGCCGGACACACCTTTGTGGCTTTTCTTCGTCACCTTATCGAAATCGTCGATGAAGCCGATCAGACCGAAACCGACGATCACGCCCATACAGGCCCACACCAGCGGGTTTTTCATGTCCATCCACAGGATCATCGAAGAAATCAGCGCGATGATGATCATCAACCCGCCCATCGTCGGCGTACCGACCTTGGCCAAATGGGTCTGCGGCCCATCCTCGCGGATCGGCTGCCCCTTACCCTGGCGAATACGCAGCATGTAGATGAAGCGCGGGCCAATGATCATGCCGATCACCAATGCAGTCATCAAAGTCGCGCCAGCACGGAACGTCTGGTACCGGATCAGGTTCAGAATGCCTTCGAATTCCAGCCATTCGGCGATTAGATAGAGCATTCAGCGTTCCCGAATATGCACCCGAATTTCAATTGGCGCGCCATGTCACTGCCTTGCCGTGAAATGTGCGACCACCCTGCTTAAACCGATGGAATTGGACCCCTTAACCAACACCGCGTCCCCCTGAGTGATGCCATATTCTTCCAGCGCCGAAATCGCGTCGGCAGGGGTGTCGCAATGCGCGAAGGAAAGTCCGGCGGCAACCGCACCGCCTGCGCCTTTCCCCAAGTGCCGCGCGAGATCGTGCATCTCGTCGCCGACCAATATGGCAAAATCGACATTTGCTTCGGTCAGTGGTTCGGCCAACTGCGCGTGAAACTTTGGAGCGAAATCGCCCAATTCCTTCATAGCGCCCAGCACCGCGATGCGGCGGGTGGCAGGGGTTTGGCCCAGCTGACGCAGGGTTGCGCGCATGGAAGCGGGATTGGCGTTGTAACTTTCATCGATCAGCAACGCCTTGCCGCTGCTGGCGGTTATGCGATGGCGTGCGCCGCGCCCTTTCAGCCCGCCCATTTCCGCCAATGCCAATCCGGCGGACCCAAGATCGCCGCCCGCCGCTTTCACTGCCGCCATTACGGCGAGCGCATTGGAAATCCAATGATCGCCCGGTTCGGCGACGGAAAAGCACAGGCGCGTGTCCCCGAGATCGGCAGTTACCAACGAACCGCCATTGGCGGACGGAATCGCATCGAGCAGACGGACGTCCGCATCCTTTGCCCTGCCGAACGACATGATCTTCAGCCCGCGCAATTCCGCCGCGCAGCGCAGGGTGTCAAATTGCGGACTGTCCGCCGGAAGCACAGCCGTGCCACCATCCACCACGCCTTCCAAAATTTCCGCCTTGGCCGCCGCAATCGCATCGATCGTGCCGAGGTTCTCGATATGGGCGGGTGCGATCGTCGTGATGACGGCGACATGCGGTTTTACTTGCTGCGCCAGATCCGCGATTTCGCCAGCATGGTTCATGCCCATTTCGAACACCGCGAATTCGCTGCGTGCGGGCATGCGCGCCAGGCTCAACGGTACGCCGACATGGTTGTTGTAACTGCGCACGCTGCGATGCGTCGCGCCGCGACTGGTCCGGTCGAGCGCGGCGAAGATCGCTTCCTTCACGCCGGTCTTGCCGACCGATCCGGTCACACCGATCCGGCGGGCGGAACACCGGGCGAGCGAGGCTACGGCCAATCGCTGCAATGCGGCGGTGGTGTCGCGCACCAGAATATGCGGACCATCGACCGGACGATCGACGACGACGGCCGTGGCTCCGTTGGCGAAAGCCTTGTCGACGAACCGGTGTCCGTCCATCGCTTCGCCTTGCAACGCGAAAAACAGATCGCCCGCACGGACATCGCGGGA
>JBAUIN010000240.1:0-4417 GCA_049682975.1 Pontixanthobacter sp.
GCATCGCTGGCAGGCTTGCCCGCCATGAGCGTGCCGTGCGGCGTGAACACGGATGGCCTGCCGCTAGGTTTACAGATCGTCGGCAAGGCTTTCGACGAGCAGGGCGTAATGAACGCCGGATTGGCGATCGAGGAACGGGCCGGGTTTACGGCGCGAGCGGAGGAGTGGTGGTGACAATGCAAAAAGTTAACCATCGCCCAACCGATGCGAAGCAGTTAAGTTCCGTGGCGTCATTAACTATCTTAGGAGCTTTAATTGGAGCTAACGCTAATCAGTTACCGAAAAACTTAGACACAGCTATAATAATTATTATAGCTGTAATTGTTCTTGCGACATTTCATGGGATGTTGAGTTGGCTCGACCATTCGTTCAGCAACGACGCACTGCCACGAAAAATCATGATGCTCGCAGCTTGTCTTTTTTGGATAATGTTTGCCGGATGGATATGTAGTAGTCTCGTAACAAATCCCTTTGTTCCTGTAGCGGTATTCGCTGGATGGTTGGTTTCTTATCTTATGCTTCGTCCTCCTTCATCTATGACAGTGGGGGAAACGGATAATGACTAACTACCGCATCCAAGGCGAAACTGGCGAATGGGAGGTTGTGATCGGCCTCGAGGTTCACGCGCAGGTTTCATCGCAGTCTAAGCTGTTCAGCGGGGCGGACACCACTTTCGGTGCCGAGCCGAACACGCAAGTCAGCCTGATCGATGCGGCGATGCCGGGAATGTTGCCGGTGCCCAATGCCGAATGCATCCGGCAGGCGGTGCGGACGGGCATGGCGATCGAGGCGCAAATCAACCGCTACAGCCGCTTCGACCGGAAGAATTACTTCTACGCCGATTTGCCGCAGGGCTATCAGATTTCGCAGCTCTACCACCCCATCGTGGGCGAGGGACAATTGCTGATCGAGGCGGACCCCAAAGGCGGCATTCCCGACGACAAGATCATCGGCATCGAACGCATTCATGTCGAACAGGATGCAGGCAAGCTGATGCACGATCAGCATCCCACCATGTCCTATGTCGACCTCAACCGTTGTGGCGTCGCGCTGATGGAGATCGTCAGCAAAGCCGATATGCGCAGCCCGGCAGAGGCGGGGGCCTATGTTCGCAAGCTACGCAGCATTCTGCGTTATGTCGGATCGTGCGATGGCAATATGGAACAGGGATCGATGCGCGCCGACGTGAATGTCAGCGTGCGCAAACCGGGCGAGGAATTAGGCACGCGGACGGAGACGAAGAACGTCAATTCCGTGCGCTTCGTCATGGCGGTGATCGAAGGGGAGGCGCGGCGGCAAGTCGATCTGATCGAGGATGGCGGCACGGTGGTGCAGGAAACGCGGCTCTACGATCCCGACCGCAACGAAACCCGTTCCATGCGGTCGAAGGAAGATGCGCATGACTATCGCTATTTTCCCGACCCCGATCTGCTGCCGGTCGAATTGGAAGACGCGTTTTTGGAGGAATGCCGCGCGTCGCTGCCCGAATTGCCCGATGCCAAACGCGCGCGTTATGTCGGCGAACTGGGGCTGAGCGATTACAATGCGGCCATCCTGACGGCGGAAGTCGAGAACTTCGCGCGTTTCGAAACGCTGCTGGCCATCACCGCCCGCGAATTGGGCAAGCCGGAGGCGAAGGTCGCGACGCTGGTGGCGAACTGGTCCATGTCCGTTGCGCCGGGCGTCGTGAAAAATCTCGGCGACGAGGCGAAGATGGAATACGCCACAGCCGAAGCGCAGGCGGCGATCCTCAAACTGCAGGAAGCTGGCGAGATAAGCGGCGGGCAGGCGAAAGAAATCTACGAGATCGTCCTCAAAACCGGGCGCGAACCGGGCGAGATTGCCGATACCGAGGGTCTGAAACAGCAGAGCGATACCGGCGCGATCGAAGCGGAGATCGACAAGGTCCTTGCCGCCAATCCCGACAAGGTCGAGCAGTATAAAGGCGGCAAGGACAAGCTGTTCGGTTTCTTCGTCGGGCAGGTTATGAAAGCGATGCAGGGCAAGGCGAACCCGCAAGTCGTCAACCAGTTGCTCAAGGACAAACTTGGGTAATCGGGCGTGCTGCGCTAGGTTCGCCGAACAAGGAGAGGACGATGCGAAACACGCCCGAATTCAACGACCCGCGCATATTGACCTTCGGTGCGATCGCGCTCGGCATTTTCGGGCTCGCGGGTGGTGTGTACTACGCCATAAGGCGACGGAACCTGATGGGCTCAGACGCCGGAAAACATCGCGATCTGAAGAAAATCAGTGGTATAGGTTCGCAGCTCGAAACGCTTTTGAAGCGGGAGGGCGTTGGGTCGATCGAACAGATCGCCGGTTGGGATCCGACCGATATCGATCGGATGAACAGCAAACTCAATTTTCACGGGCGCATCGAACGCGACGATTGGGTCGGGCAGGCGAAGCGGCTAACGCAGCAATAAGCACTTTGCATCACGCAAACTAAAAGGCCGCCGGATAGCTCCGACGGCCTTCTTTCATATATCGTCTCGAGCAGTCAGCCCTGACGTTCGCCTGTCATAGCCATCGACCCGAATGCGCCGGCATTCACATTGCCGGTCAATTGATCGCCCGCCACTGTGGCTTCGCAATCGAGGGTCATCGGCATGGGAACGGTCATGTTCATTTTCCATGACAGCTTATCACCATCGATCGTGCCGTTTTCGACGTCCATACTGCCCATCGCACCCTGATTGGTACCGGTAAAGGTTTTGCCATCATCGCCGGGAATGACGGTGAAGGTGCTCTTCTGATCGCCCATCGGGCTTTTGGTGACGCAATCATAGGTTCCTGCAACGGACATAATGTTCTCCTTTGTTCGTTTGTTGAATTTAACGCATCACTGGCCGGTTGTTTCCCGAACTTCGATCGGCAGGTTCAGTGCTTCCAGTTGAGGGCGGACCTTCGATGCGTCGCCCACCACGACCCACACGAAGCGGTCGATGTCGATCGCATCACGCGCCGCGGCGTCGAGACTGTCGCGGGTCTGCTGGCGGAAACGGCCTTCCAGCGTTTCGTAGTAATTGTCGGGACGGCCGAACAGCGCGTTCGACTGCATCGCGGACAGAACCGCACCGGAGGTTTCAAACTGCCCCGGCAATTCGCCGATCTCGGCCGTGACGATCCGCGTCAGCTCTTCTTCACTCACACCGTTTCCATCGAGGAAGTCGGATGTTTCGCGGATAAGTTCGGCCAGCGCGTCGCCGGTCCGGTCCGCCTGCACCGGCGCGGCGATCTGATAGGCCACCGCATTCTCGTTGATCGACGGTCCGCCGCGCACGCCGTAGCTCCAACCCTTCGTCTCGCGTAGATTCATGTTGAGTCGGGCCAGGAAGTTGCCGCCCAGCGCATTGTTGGCGTTGGTCAGATCGATAATCGCATCGTCCTGCCCCCGCGCCGGGGTCAACACGCCGCCGAGGATGTAGGACTGGGGCGAATTGGGGCGATTCACCAGAATGACGCGGCTGGATTCCGGCGGAGTCGGCATTGCGCCGAAATTCTTCATGCCCTTGGCCACGGCCGGTGCTGTCCAGTCGCCCAGCGATGCGTTCAGCACGGGAAGGATCTCCGACAAAGGCTGATCCGATACGACGAACATTTCGGCATTGTCGGGTCGGATCCAGCGTTGCTTGAATTCGACCAGATCGGTGCGGGTGATGCCATTCAGGGATCCGACCGTACCGCTGCCCGTATCGCCGTAGGGCGTTTGATCGCCGTAGATGATCGGGGTCAACGTGCGCGCCGCGATCGTCGATGGCGTCTGATCGCCCTGTTGGACGGCAGTGACCAATTGCGATCGTACACGCTCCACCTCCGCAGGTGCGAAGGCGGGATTGCGCACTATATCGGCCATCAGATCGAGCGACGGTTTCAGATTGGGTGTGAGCGCCGTCAGAGTGAAGGTGGATCGATCGATACCGCCGCCGGTGCTGATGACGGCACCCAGCCGCTCCCGCGCTTCGGCGATTTGTTGCGAAGTGAGGGTCGTGGTGCCTTCATCGAACAGGGTCAGCGCCATGCCTTCCAGCCCGCGCTTATCGACCGGATCGGCAGCCGACCCGGCGTTGAAGGACAGGGCGATCCGCGTCGTCGGCACCGCATCGCGCTGTGCGTAATGGACGCGCATACCGTTGGCGAGCGTGGTGTGTTGCACGTCCGGGAAATCGAGCGACATGCCCGCCGCAATCGGCGGGGCGGGGCGTTCGCGCGTTACCGTGACTGTATTGTCGCTGACGGCATCATCTGCGGCGGGCGCCGCGCCGACCGATGCCGCCTCTTCATAGGTCGCATCGCGTTCGCCGGGTTCGAGGATCAGCGTCATGGATGGTTTGGTCATCCAACGCTGCATGGCGGATTGCACATCCGCGGGCGTAAGATTGGCCAGAACTTCCAGCTGCTTGGCGTAGAATTC
>JBAUIN010000241.1:0-38674 GCA_049682975.1 Pontixanthobacter sp.
CGTCAGCTCCGCCTTCGCGATATGGCCGGGTTGGTCGTGATCGATTTCATCGACATGGATTACAATTCCAATGTCCGTAAAGTCGAACGCGCGATGAAAGATTCATTGAAGAGCGATCGCGCGCGTATTCAGGTCGGTCGGATCTCCGGTTTCGGACTTATGGAAATGAGTCGGCAACGACTGCGCACCGGCGTATTGGAAGCAACCACGCGCGAATGCCCGCATTGCGACGGTACGGGTCTGGTCAGAACCGCTTCCAGTGCAGGGCTGTCCGCCTTGCGCCTGATCGAAGACGAAGCCGCGAAAGGCAAGGGTACCACCATATCGTTGGCGGCCAGTACCGAAGCGGCTGTCTATCTGCTCAACAGCAAGCGCGGCGATCTGGCGGAAATCGAAGACCGCTACAATGTGGCCGTCGAAGTCGTTCCGGAAGGTGAGGATGAGGGCGCGAAGATGAGCGTCTCCAGTTCCGGCCCCCGCCCGGCTGAAGCACCGAAATTCCAACCTATCGTCGATGACGACGATAGCGACGATCACCAGCAGGACGACTACGACGATAGCGGTGACGACAGTGACGATGACGATCGCGGCCCGAAGAAGCGTCGGCGTCGCGGTGGTCGCGGCGGGAATAAATCGAACGATGGCGAGAACGACAATAACGATTCCGGAAGCTCGTCGAACCGTCAGGGAAATCATAATGGCGACGAAGACGACGACGATGGTGCACCCAAGAAAAAGCGCCGCCGCCGTGGCGGTCGTGGACGACGTGGCGGAAAAAATCGCAGCGGTTCCGATCAAAACAACGGCAGCGACGGCGATACGAAAATTAACGCCAAAGATGCCGAAAAGCTGGAACAGGTTTCCGAACACGTGAAAGGCGACATGGCCGTGGTTGCCGGTCCATCGGACACGCCCGAAACGGCGGAAGCTGCCGCGAAGGACGAAAAGCCCAAAACGAAGCGCAAGCCGCGCAAGAAGCCGGAGCCGGAGGACAACGCCAGCGCAGACGACAAAAGCGGAGAGGAGAAACCCAAACGGGCTCGTCAACCGCGTAAGAAAGCCGAGCCGAAAACAACGGATGCATCCGAGAAATCGGCAGAGCAGTCGGCTGATGGGGTTGCCTCGTCGGACAAACCGAAGCGCAGACGGACGCCCCGCAAAAAGGCGGAAACTGATGAGGCAGCCGACGTGTCGAAGCAACTGAAAGACGATATTGCCGTGGTTGCCGGTCCGAAAGACGAAGCACAAACTGCCGAGGCGGCGGAAAAGTCCAGCAGTACCGCCGCCGAAAAACCGGCGGAGAAGCCGCGCCGCGGATGGTGGCAACGCACGTTCGGCGAATGATTTTGAAGGCCCCTGTGTCTGAGAAATTCTGCAGGGGCCTTTATTAGCACCACCTATCGCGCGTTTCCTTCACCTTTCATTTCGAACATGCTTCGCACGGCCGCTACGAACGAGGAGATGGAAAGAATGTCGAAAGTTCACCGAACGCCGGATCTGCGCTTTACGGCAATTCCGGATTATCCTTTCGCACCCAATTTTCATGAATTGCGCGACGGGCTTCGTGTGCATTATGTCGATGAAGGCCCCAAAGATGCGGTGCCGGTGCTGATGATGCATGGCGAACCGAGCTGGAGCTTCCTTTACCGCAAGATGATCGGACCCGTCACGCAGGCGGGCCATCGTGTCATCGCGCCAGACCTTATTGGTTTCGGTAAATCGGACAAACCCACCAGTAAAAGCGCATTCAGCTACGCGGCGCATGTCGCATGGATGCGCGAATGGTTCGAAGCGCTGGATATCCGCGATGTCATTCTCGCATGTCAGGATTGGGGTTCCTTGATCGGGTTGCGGTTGGTTGCTGCGATGCCCGACCGGTTTGCGGCAGTCGTGCTGTCGAATGGCGGGTTGCCTGCCGGTCAAGAGGCGCCGCCCGCCTTTGCCAAGTGGCGAACCTTTGCGAAAATGAGTCCCGTTTTTCCGATCGGGTCTATTATTCAAAAAGCCACCACTACCGATCTGTCGGACGATATCGTGGCGGCCTATAACGCTCCGTTCGACACGCGGGGAAGCAAGGCAGCAGCGCGAATATTCCCGGCATTGGTTCCGTTGGGCGAAAATATCGCGAACGCAGATCAACACGCAGCATGGAAAGTGCTAGAGACCTTCGACAAGCCATTCGTCTGCTGCTTCAGCGACAGCGATCCGATTACGAAGGGCGGCGCACAAGCTTTCATGGATCGTATTCCAGGCGCGAAGAACGATCTGCACCGCACATTGAAGGGCGGGCATTTCATTCAGGAAGATGATCCGGAAGGTTTTGCGCAGACCATTCTCGATACTGTGGAATATGCGCGTCGCTGACCGCAAGACGTACATTCTGACTATTCGTTTGGACGTAGTGTCCTGCGCACCTATGACGCGGCATTTCGAAATTTAAAGGTTTTCGCCAAAGTGCCGACCACGCAACCCCTGAAAATCGATGCTGCCACAAAGGAGCGACTGCGCATCCTTTTCATCGCGAAACATGCGAAGTGGGATGGCGGCCTGCATCCCGAAGATGGCAATCATGCGATCTACCATGTGGAGACCCGCGAAATCCTACGGTCGCTCGGCTTGAACCTTACTTTGGCGGACAGTTTCGACAGCCTGTTCGAGCGTCCCGATGCCGATTTCGTTTTCCCGTTGCTCAACCGTGCCGGTTTTCTCAATTCAGAAATGATGGGGCCGCTATTATGTACGCGTCTCGGCCTCCCGTTCCTGGGGGCCAGTCCCATTCTGCGCGGCTTGTCGGACGATAAGCATTTGGCGAAGCGTGCTGCTGTTATGGCGGGAGTGCCGACCGCGGATTGGGCGATCTATCGCAAGGGCGCGCCGATAGAACGATCAGTCTGCCCCCAAGCCGAACGGTACGTCGTCAAACCCAATGCTTCCTCTGCCAGCTGGGGTGTACGTGATGCCGCGGATTGGTCGCAGATCAAAGCGGCCGTGAACGAAATTCACGCTGAAGGACACGACGCGATCGTCGAACCGTTTCTCAATGGGTGCGATGTCGAAGTGCCGGTGATTACGATGGGCGATCCGTTTATCCTGCCGCAGATTGTCTTCGAACAGGCCGACCCGTCGCATTTGCGGACTTACGGCGAAAAGCGCGATCTATCAGGAGAGAGTCAGCGATACACGCTCGAACCGTTTGACGATCCCGCAATGACGCAGCAGGTCGTTGAATATACCCGCAGGATTTGGGGCGAATACCGACCATTCGATTATGGCCGGTTCGAATTTCGTATCAATCGGGATACCGGCGATATCCATTTCGTGGAAGTCAATTTGAACTGCAATCTATGGTCGAAGAAAGTTATCGGACAGGCAGCCAAATTGCATGGTTGGGAACATGAGGAACTTGTGGAAACGATTTTGGCGGACAGCCTCAGGCGCAACCGACTGTTAACGTAAAACTGGTTTCTATGGTTCTATTGGCTTCCCGGCGAAATCGAACACCGTGCCACTGTTTTCGGGCGTCAACCCGTTCAATACTGCCAACAAACTGGCGGCTGCATCCATTGGCTTCGTCAATTGCCCTTCCGGCAGATTGTTTTGAAACGGTTCGGACAGCTTGCTGTCGACCGTTCCCGGATGCAGGCCCGCGACAATGGCTTGCTTGTGGGTACGTCGCAGTTCGATCGCGAAGTTTTTGAGCAGCATGTTTAACGCGGCTTTCGAGGCGCGGTAGGAATGCCACCCCCCCAAACCATTATCGCCAATCGAACCCACCCGCGCCGTCAAAGCCGCAAACACGCTACGCTCGTCGCGAGGAAGTAAGGGCAGCATATGCTTGGCGATCATGGCCGGGCCGATCGTGTTAAGGGCAAAAGTCTCTGCCATAAAGTCGGCGCTCATGCGTTTATAGGTACGCTCCGGCCCCTGCCCATTATCCAGAGTTAAAACTCCGGTGGCTGCGACGATCAAATCGATGGGCCGTCCCTTCATCTCATCGGCGACGCGCTCAATACTGGCTTCGTCAGTCAGATCGAATGCGAAAGGTCTCGCGATGTCGTTCGGCGTGTAGTCCCCCGAGCGTGACCCGGCCCATACCGCACATCCGTCTTTAGTTAACTGGTCGCACACCGCCTTACCGATCGCACCGGATGCACCGAAGATAATCGCGTTTCGAGGCGGGCGGTTGGGTGGGTTGACAGTCATAAACTATTAGCGCTCAGCCCGCACCGCGGTTCCTGATGCACCCCACGCAAGACGGGTTTCAATTCTATCGAGTGCATTTTCAGATCGCTAATGCTAGTTGCCGTGACATAACGTATAGTTGTGTCGGCCGAACGACACGCTAGAACGAAAAACGATCGGTCGCAGTGGCGACATGTAAGCAGGACTTTGATTATGGCGACTTTCACTCTTCCGAAAAATTCGAAGATCAACGGTAAGGGCCAAACCCATAAGGCGAACGGCGCGCAATCGGCTAGTCGCTTGAAGTCTTTCAAAATCTATCGCTACGATCCCGATACGGGCGAAAATCCGCGTTACGACACGTTCGAGATCGACTTGGACGATTGCGGTCCAATGGTTTTGGATGCGTTGTTCAAGATCAAGAACGAGATCGATCCGACGCTGACCTTTCGTCGTTCCTGCCGCGAAGGAATTTGCGGTTCGTGTTCGATGAATATGAACGGCAAGAACGGATTAGCCTGCACCTCCGCGATCGACGATATGAAGGGTGCCATTCAGATCACCCCGCTGCCCCATATGGAAGTGGTGAAGGATCTGGTGCCCGATTTCACCCATTTCTACGCGCAATATGCTTCGATCCGCCCTTGGTTGCAGGCCGTTACGCCTACGCCGAGCGGCAAAGAACGGTTACAATCCCCCGAACAGCGTGAGCAGCTCGATGGGCTTTACGAATGCATTCTTTGCGCATGCTGTTCGGCGGCATGTCCATCCTATTGGTGGAACAGCGACAAGTTCCTCGGCCCTGCCATCTTGTTGCAAGCCTATCGCTGGCTGGCCGACAGCCGCGATGAAATGACCGGCGAACGGCTGGATCAGCTGGAGGACCCATTCCGCCTGTATCGTTGCCACACGATTATGAACTGCGCAAATGTCTGTCCTAAGGGCCTCAATCCGGCGAAGGCGATTGCGGAAACCAAGAAAATGATGGCCGAACGCACGATCTGATCGACAGGACGTTTGGCTCGTTCGAGCAGAATTATGCGCGCATCGCCTGAATATTTTACATGTGTGCCCCTGCCCGATCATCCCGGCTGGCATAGCTGGGACATGAAGGACGATACGCGTTTCAATTCGCAAGTTATGGGGCCGTTGATGGTTCGGCAGGAAGGCGCGAAATGCCGCCTCCGCATGCTGCCGGAACGAAAGCATACGAACCTGCAAAACATGATCCATGGTGCGGTGACACTGTCGCTCATCGATATATCGCTGTTTTCCGCCATGCACATCTTGCGTGAGAGCGAGACCGGAATGGCGGTCACGCTGGAGCTTTCAACCCAGTTCATCGGTGGCGGCCGCGTCGACGAGCCGCTCGATGCGGTCGTGGAGATCATGCGGGAGACCGGCCGGTTGATGTTCATTCGCGGCGAAGTCGTGCAAGACGATCACTTGGTTGCCGCATTCTCCGGTTTGGTGCGTAAGGCATCACGGGCTCGATGATTGAGACGCCGATGTCGCGGTACGACGAGCTGGTCGCCGCGGGTGAACTGCGCGCAGACCCCGAACAGAAAGATGCGGCCAGACGTCTCGCAAAACTCCGTCGGGAGCTGACTTCTGAGGCGAAAGCCAATTTCTTGAGTAAATTGTTCGGCGGCGGAGACGAAGTACCGCGTGGTATCTATATGTGGGGCGGCGTCGGACGTGGAAAATCCATGCTGATGGACTTGTTTCACGAAGCCTTGACCATTCCCGATAAGCGAAGGGTACATTTCCATGCCTTCATGCAGGATGTTCACCGCATGATGCGCGAATGGCGCAAGGCCGAACCGGGCGATCCCATCCCGCATGTCGCCGCCGATATCGCGAAGGATGTCCGGTGTTTGTGTTTCGATGAGATGGTCGTGAACAACAGTGCCGATGCGATGATCATGAGCCGCCTTTTTCGTGCGCTTATCGTCGATGAAGGCGTAAGCGTGGTGACGACATCGAACAGGCCGCCGAAAGACTTATATAAGGACGGGTTGAACCGGGAACACTTCCTGCCGTTCATCGACCTTATTCAAAACCGGTTGGACGTCATTCCATTGAACGGTCCGGTCGATTATAGGCTCGACCGGATCGGTGGATTGGATAGCTGGCATTCGCCATTGGGCGATGCCGCCACCGCGCAGGTTCGGGAGGCATTCTTCCGCTTGACCGACTACGATCCCGACGATGGCGCGCATGTCCCTTCCGCCGATCTCGATTTAGGGGGCGGGCGGATATTGCATGTTCCCAGATCGTTGAAAGGCGTGGGCGTGTTCAGCTTCAAACGCTTGTGCGCCGAACCGCGTGGTGCCAGCGACTATCTCGCAATCGCGCGGGCCTACCACACTGTCATCATTGTGGGCATTCCGGTCATGGGGCCGGACGAACGCAATGAAGCGGCGCGTTTCGTGACGTTGATCGATGCGCTGTATGAGGAGCGCGTCAAATTGTTTGCCACCGCCGATGCCGAACCGGACGATCTGTACAATGCGGGCGATGGAAGCTTCGAATTCGAACGGACCGTAAGCAGACTGATGGAAATGCAGAGCGACGAGTATATGGCGCTCGGACATGGATCGGCAGAAGGTCCACAGCAGTAGGATCGCAATTTATCTGCGATCGAACAGTGGCATCGCGAACAATCTAGATTAGTAATTCTTCTGCTGGACCTTGCCCTAAAAATCCGCTTGGCGATGCAGTCGCGCCATACGCTCCTGCACAAAACACCGCGACCACATCGCCGACTTCGGCTCGCGGCAAATGCGCTCCATCCGCCAATCGATCGAGCGGTGTGCAGAGGCACCCGACCACATTCACTATTTCGGTCGGCTCCGCATCGAACTGCGTTGCGATTGCCAGAGGGTAGTTGCGTCGCACCACCGTTCCAAAATTGCCGGACGCCGCCAGCTGGTGATGCAGCCCCCCATCGCAAATAAGATAAACGGTATCGTGACTAATTTTTCGGTCGACGATCGTCGTTAGATAGACACCCGCCTCCCCGACCAGATAGCGGCCCAGTTCGATGCATATCTCGGTATTTCGCAACGGGTCTGGCAGGTTTTTGAAACGCTCTTTCAGTGCGCTGCCGATGGCTTCGATATCCAACGGTTCGTCACCGTTGAAATAGGGGATCCCGAACCCGCCGCCCATGTTGAGCTTCGGACACGCCTCGCCGACCGAATTCGCAAGCCGTTCTGCCAATTCAAGGGTGTTCGCCTGTGTCTCGATCAAAGCCTCTGGATCGAGCGCCTGACTGCCCGCAAAAATATGCAGCCCTCGCCACTCGGCCCCCGCAGCAATTAGTTTGCGAATAAGTGCGGGGACGCGATCTTCATCGACGCCGAAAGGCTTTGCCCCGCCCCCCATTTTCATACCGGATCCGCGCAGTTCGAACGCCGGATTCACCCGAACCGCCAGTCGTGGGCGATGACCGACCACATCGCCAATCGCCAGGGCACGTTCTGCCTCGTTTTCGGATTCGAGATTGATCGTTACGCCTTCGCGGATTGCAGCCGTCAGTTCCGCATCGCGTTTACCCGGCCCGGCAAAGCTGATCGTATCCGGCGGAATGCCCTCCGCCAACGCTGCCTCCAATTCCCCGCCCGATGCGATATCGAAACCGTCGACCAGACCCGTCATATGCTTTAACAATGGCGCATAAGGATTTGCCTTTATGGCATAATTTATCCGAAGATCGTCCGGCATCGCGGTCCGTAATCGGGCAGCTCTACGATCGAGATGGGCGCGCGAATAGACGAATAGTGGCGTCCCCTCGCCCATATCGATCAACTCACTCGCGGTTTTCCTTCCAACGGATAGTTGCCCGTCAATTGCGTCATAACCCTGCGGTATCGGTCCCAGCGGTTTCATGCGCCGATGTCTTTCGCAAGAGCGGCCCTGTCCAATTTGCCGTTCGGGTTCAACGGCAAAGTATCGCGCCAATATATTTGATGAGGCTGCATGAAATTTGGAAGAATGTGCGCCAGTTCACCTTGTAGTTGGATGATGTCATTCGTTCTTGCGGCGGTCTCGGTCGCGCGCATTGGCGTCACAAATAAGTGGATGGCATGCCCTAACATTTCATTCGGTATACCCAATGCGACCGCTTCCCCGACCAAGCCGGTTTGCCGGGCTGCGTCTTCAATCTCGTGCGGACTGATGCGGTTGCCGGCGCTCTTTATCATCGCATCGTGCCGCCCTACGAAATGAAGGTGCCCATCGCGGTCTTGCACGACTCGATCGCCGGACCAAACCGCCACCCCACCATACTGCGAATGCGACGGCGCTGTTTTAAACCGGTGCGCGGTTCGCTCAGGATCGTTCCAGTAACCTTGCGCAACCAGCGGGCCGCAATGAACGAGTTCCCCTTCCTCTCCTATATCGACCGGCTCCCCTTCTGTATTTACGACCAAAATTTCCGCGAACGGGATTGCCGAACCGATCGAAGTCGGTTTCGTGGCGACCAGTTCGGGGGGAAGGTAGGTCGATCGAAAAGCTTCCGTAAGGCCATACATCGGGTAAATTTGCGTATCGGGAAATGTTTGACGCAGCTTCTCAATTAAGGACTGTGTAAGCGCGCCTCCGCTGTTCGTTATCCGCCTTAGAGTTTTGGTGACGCTGACCGAAGAACTTGCCTCGACCAACTGATGCCATAACGGCGGCACAGCGGCCAATGTGGTCACTCCATGCTTTTCGCATGCCTTGAACACGTCCTTCGGGAACAGGTAATCGAGCGGCACCGCACTCGCACCGACATACCAGCTGCTCAACAATTGGTTCTGTCCGTAATCGAAAGCGAATGGCAGAACGCATAGTGTTACGTCGTCTGCTTTAAGCTGAAGATAACGAGCAACGCTGACCGCCCCAATCCACAGATTGGCATGACTGAGCATTACGCCCTTCGGCTTCCCGGTCGACCCGCTCGTGTATAAAATGGCGGCCAAGTCGTCGGTATCTGCATTCGACGGTTCCGATAGTGGGCAGACCGCGGGCAGGGATCGAAGAACCATTAGTTCGTCGAACATGGCGCACTTCCGAAGCGGAGGGTCGCCATCGAGGGTTTCCAGACGCGCTTGCGTGCCGATCAACGCACTCGCACCGCTATCCTGCAGAATGTGGGCCACCTGCGTATGTTTGAGCAGCGGATTGATCGGAACATGAACCAACCCGGCTCGCGCGGCTGCCAATGGCATCAGGCATGTCAGTTCGCCCTTGGCTGCCCAGGTCGCGACCCGCGCGCCTGCCGGCAGGGATTGCGCAGTCAACCATCCCGCGAGGCGTGCGACACGGTCCCGAAGATCGGCATAGGTAAGCGTACGATCCTTCAGCACCAGCGCCGGGTCGCCATCCACTCCGATCGTCGCCAAATGATCCAGCGGTTTGCTTTCGGGATTAAGGCGGTGCTGCATATCTATGACGGTTTACACCCCTGCTGTCTCATATTCGCTATGCCATTGGGCGGGTTGCACGATATGGGGCCGAAAGCTAGGGAAAGCGGCAGTTTGAGGGGAAATAACGCGAATGGCCGGCGAACCAGTCATGAAAGACGATGTGGTGGAGGATACCAAGTTGGCACCAAGCCGACAGTCGATCGATACGCAGCTACGTGCCATTTTGGTCGACATTCTTGGGCTAAATGCAGAGCGCGTTGAACAATTCGATGCCGAAACCGGACTTTTCGGCCATCTGCCGGAATTGGATTCGATGGCTGTCGCGGGCCTTCTGACCGAAATGGAAGATCGCCTACATATCGTAATCGAAGATGATGATGTCGATGGCGAAATGCTGGAAACCTATGGCGGCTTATTGGCTTTTACCGAAGCCAAGGCCGTCGAAAATTGCTGAACCGGTCAGTCGGTAGCCATCGCGGCGCGTACGAACAGGCTCGATAATTCGACATGCGTGGACCATCGGAATTGGCCAATCGGTCGAAGCGATATCAGCGCATACCCTCCATCGACCAGTCTTCGCGCATCCCGTGCCCAGCTGGACGGATTGCAACTGATATAGGCTATCCGTTCCACCGAACTTCTGGCGAGAATATCGATCTGGTTTCGCGCGCCGGCACGGGGCGGGTCGAGAAGCACGGCATCGAATGCCTTCAGCTCGTCCAATTGCAAGGGGTTGCGGAACAGATCGCGATGTACGGCATCGATTGGCCGCCTGAAAGCATTGGCGGCCCCTCTACAAGCGAGTGACGGCTCACGTGCAGCCTCTACCGCCACAATTTGGCGTCCCTTCGCCAATGCGAAGGCAAAGGTACCCAGCCCGGAAAACAGATCGGCGGTCTTCTCTGATCTTTCTAGGTAATCCTGCGCATCCCTAACGAGCGTGTCTTCCCCATCCTGTGTGGCTTGCAGAAAGCTGCCACTCGGAAAAGCCACTGGCGTTCCTGCCAGAGTAACCGTTACCGGTTCAGGTTCCCAGACGGCTTCCGGCCCGAAGCCCACATCCAACGTGAGGCGCGCCAGCTTGTGCCCGCGCGCAAAATCCAGAATGGCTTCCGTTTGCGCAAGACCATCGATGTCCAGATTTTTGATGGCGCAATCGATGCCCTGATCGACCAATGTCAGTTCGATATCGGTCGCAAACCTCTCTTCTCGCTGATTCAATATCGATCGAAGTGCATCAACGCATGCAAACAGTGGCGGGCACAGCACATGGCATTCACGCATATCGACAATCTTATGCGACCCTCTTTCCCGAAAGCCGATGATCGCGCCCTTTTTGGAACTGGCGGCATGCAACGTCGCACGGCGTCGGCTTTTTTGGGGCGAAAGGTGGGTGGGTAAAACTTCTTCGGCGGCTATCTGCTGACCTTCGGCCGCGTTGACCACGCGGGAGCGGACGAATTCCGCCAGGGCGCTGTCATCGCAATGCTGCAAATCGCAACCGCCGCATCGCCCGAAATGGCGGCAAGGGGGTTCGGCGTGGTGGGGCCCCGGCGCAATCGCGCCGTCCGGTAATATTATGTCACCCGGTGCCGCCCCGCTGACATGCGTTCCATCCGGTAAAACGCCATCGCCCTTTGCGGCGATGCGTATGATGCGGTTCGGTTCGGTCAAAGACATGCCGCATAAGCCTCTGGTATAAATTCGGAAAGTTCCGATGCGGTAAAGGGTCCAGCGCATCGTTGGGCAGTATCGCCATGAAGCCAGACAGCCTCGCAGGCGGCATCGAACGAAGAACTGCCTGCCGCCAAACGACTTAGCGCGATACCAGCCAAGACATCCCCCGATCCCGCGATGGACAGCCAACTTGGTGCGGGCGCCGCGATAATTATTCGCCCGTCCGGCGCAGCAATAATCGTGTCCGGCCCCTTGGCGATGATAATCATTCCGGTTTTGGCAGCTAAGTTTTTGACGGTGTTGATTTTATTGTCAACAGTCGCATTGAAAACCTGACATAAAGCCGCCAATTCGCCCGCATGCGGGGTTGCGATAATTGGTGCCGTTTTGGGCAGCATGTCTTCTTCCAGAAGATGCAGTGCATCGGCGTCGATCACCGTCGGTCGGTCTTCCGACAATACGCTGTCGAGGGTGTCGATCGCCGACGATTCGCGACCGAGGCCGGAACCGATCAAAATGGCTGAAACGCGCCGGTCCTGCGTGGTGCCCTGTTCACAGACCATATCCACCGGCATGCCGTGTGGCGGAGCGGGCGCATCCAGCTTCACGTAACCCGCACCCGCCCGCATCGCCGAGGTCGCGGCAAGTATCGCCGCGCCCGGCATGACGCCTGTGACGATAACTGCCAATCCACGCGAATATTTATGCGCATCCATCTGCGGCGCATACAATTTTGGACGTTGCAACAGTCTCGCGCTTTCCGGAATGTCTTCGATCCCGATAGCCACGCAGCGGCGTTCGCCCATATTTGCCATCGCAGGCATCAACCAATGCGCGTATTTCCATGCGCCTAGGGCGAGCGTGAAATCGTAACATGGCAAATTGTCGTTCAACATCTGCCCATCATCGCTGACGATACCCGACGGTACATCAATTGCGATCCGCAACGAAGCTTTCGTCGCCAGAAATTGCAGCAATTCTGAATGTTCTTCCGATAACGGTCGCGACAGACCACTTCCGAACAGGCAATCGACAAAGACCGCAGCGGACGTCTCGATAGATGACGCTATATGCGCCTTACACTGTGCGCGCGCATTCTTGGCCGTGGCCGTTTGCGGAGCAACGGGCGCGACGATGTTTACCTGCAACCCTTTTACGCGAAGCCATTCTGCGATGACATAGCCATCGCCGCCATTGTTGCCCGGCCCGCATAGTACCGTAACATCGCATCCGGCCGCCATACGCCACACCCATTGGGCAGCCCCCTGTCCGGCGACACGCATCAGTTCGTCGGCGCTGGTTCCTTTATCGAGCAGAGCCTGTTCGGCCGCGCGCATCTGTGCAGCGGTGAGTATTTGATCCTGGGCCGATGCGATTCCGCGCATTGCCGATACTCTACTGCCTGCGCTGTATTTGCGATACATCGCGTATGGCCCCGCGCGCCGCACTGGTCGTCATCGCGGCATAGGCTTGTAAGGCGGGCGACACTGCGCGGGTTCTGGGCACCGATGGTTTCCAGGCGGCATCTCCGCGCTGATCCATCGTCGCGCGCCGTTCGTCCAGTTCCATTTCGGATACATCGAGCGCAATCGTGCGCCCCGGTATGTCGATCGTCACGACATCGCCGGTCTCGATCAGAGCGATCGCACCGCCCTCCGCCGCTTCGGGGGACACATGCCCGATCGACAGACCGGACGTACCGCCGGAGAATCGCCCATCGGTCAAGAGTGCGCATGATGCCCCCAACCCTTTCGATTTTAGATAGCTGGTCGGGTACAGCATTTCCTGCATGCCCGGCCCCCCGCGCGGCCCTTCATAACGGATGACGACGACGTCACCGGCAACGACCTGATCGGTCAGGATAGCGGTGACTGCATCATCCTGACATTCATATACCTTGGCTGGGCCGCTGAACGATAGAATGTTGTCATCGACACCCGCAGTTTTTACGATACAGCCATCCCGTGCAATGTTCCCATATAGCACGGCCAGTCCGCCATCCTGGCTGAAAGCATGGTCGGCGCTCCGGATAACGCCATTTTCGCGGTCGAGATCCAGATTGGGCCAACGATTGTCCTGACTGAATGCTGTTTGGGTGGGGACGCCGCCCGGCGCGGCTGCATAGAAATCGTGAACCGCGTTATTTCTTGTGCGGCCGATATCCCAATCGTCCAGCGCATCCGCCATGGTCGGGCTATGAACGGTCGGTAGAGCGGTATTCAGCAAGCCCGCTTTCTCCAGCTCGCCCAGGACCGACATGATGCCGCCCGCACGATGAATATCCTCCATATGTACATCCTCTTTCGCCGGGGCAACCTTAGTGAGGCAAGGAACGCGGCGACTGAGACGATCGATATCGGCCATGGTGAAGTCGACGCCCGCCTCGTGCGCGGCGGCGAGCAGATGCAATACTGTGTTGGTCGATCCACCCATCGCGATATCGAGCGACATGGCGTTTTCGAACGCGGAAAAACTGGCGATAGAACGCGGTAGGACGCTGTCGTCGTTGTCTTCGTAATAACGCTTCGCCAAGGTAACGATAAGCCGCCCGGCGCGCAGAAACAGCTTCTTGCGATCGGCATGCGTGGCCAGTGTGGAACCATTGCCTGGAAGCGATAGCCCTAACGCCTCCGTCAGACAGTTCATGGAATTGGCGGTGAACATCCCCGAACACGATCCACAGGTCGGGCAGGCGGAGCGTTCGATTTCCGTGACCTGTTCGTCGGTGAAGGATTCATCCGCCGCGGCCACCATCGCATCCACCAGATCGAGCGACTTCGTCTTGCCGTTCAGGACGACCTTTCCCGCCTCCATCGGGCCGCCGGAGACAAATACGGCGGGAATGTTCAGGCGCATCGCGGCATTCAGCATACCGGGCGTAATCTTGTCGCAGTTGGAAATGCACACCATCGCATCGGCGCAATGGGCGTTCACCATATATTCGACACTGTCGGAAATAAGATCGCGGCTGGGGAGGGAATAGAGCATGCCGTCATGCCCCATCGCGATGCCATCATCGACCGCTATCGTGTTGAATTCCTTGGCGACGCCGCCCGCTTCCTCGATTTCACGCGCGACCAGTTGTCCCAAATCCTTCAGGTGCACATGGCCCGGCACGAATTGCGTGAAACTGTTGACGACCGCGATGATCGGCTTGCCGAAATCGCCGTCTTTCATACCCGTCGCCCGCCACAATCCGCGGGCACCGGCCATGTTGCGGCCATGCGTGGTCGTGCGGGATCGATAGGCGGGCATCGGTTTCTCCAAAGGCAAGCGGCAACGCTGCCGGAACGGTAAGTAGCCTACCGCAAGCGGGCCCGGGACGAAACCGGCCTTTTCATCCCTCGACCTTCAAAGCCAGCGCCACGCGATTGGCCACATCGGTTATCGTCGCGGCCCAACGCGACTGCTGTGCACGCTTTGCAATCAGATCCTGCCGGATTTCGATAGTCAGATATTTACGCCCTGCGGCCTCTGCATGGCGGTCCATCGTGGCATTTAATTCTTTACCGGAATAGGGTTGATTGTCGCCGACATGCAGCCCCTCCTCACCAAACAGGCGGATTGCGTGGCGGGCGGCGCTGTCGTCCTGATTATACAACAGCGCCACATCCCAAGGACGATCCTCGACCACGCTTTCAAGTTTCGGCGTAAAACTATGAATTGCCAAGATAAGCTCGGGTCTCGCATCTTCCAGCCACTTCGCAAGCGCCGTATGGTATGGGCGATGGAACCGGTCGAGCCGATATTCAACATCCGCGCCGATATTGCCGGGTATTAGATGGCCATCGCTCTGCGTGGGAATGACGGCAGGCGAATCTTCGGTCCGGTGAAGGTCACAGGCGAGGCGACTGACGGTTGCGATATGCGCGGCAATGTCATGCTGTCGCGCCAGTCTTTCGGCTATTCCCTGAACCCCGATATCGAAGGCGATGTGTTTTTCCAGTAATGACGGCGGAATGCCGAGCGGTAAATCGTCGGGTACGTAATTGGACGCATGATCCACAACGCATACGATACCGCCGCGCTTCGGTGTGCCCACCTGTCGGTAGGGCAAATCATCGGTCATCATTTCTATGGGTTTCCTATCTCAAACGGCCGTTCATCTGCCACCAATCGGGATGTTCGGATGCTAGCTTTTCCGCGGCGTTCCGCATGACGTCATGGCTTCGATATAGGGCAAAACAGGTTGCGCCGGAACCCGACATACGCGCAATGAATGGTTCCGTTGCTCGCAAGCGTTCAAGGACAATCGCAATCTTCGGGCACTTCGCTAAAGCCGCCGGTTCGAGATCGTTGCGACCATGCTCGGCGATATCGGATACGCGCCCCTGCGGAATCGGGCCGTGATCGACGCCGTCCCACATGGCGAAAACGTCCCTGGTCGATAGCGGAACACGCGGATTGACCAGTAGACAGGACATTCCCGTAAGATCGCTGTCGACCGGCTCCAGTTCTGTGCCGGTCCCGCGCCCAATGCAGGTGACGCTATCTACGCATGCTGGCACATCGGCGCCTAATGTGGCCGCCTTTCGATGCCAATCGTCCGGTAAACCATAGCTTTCACGTATAAGCCGAAACACAGCCCCCGCATCGGCCGACCCGCCACCCAGGCCGGCCGCCACCGGAAGATTTTTCTCCAGCACAACATCCAAGCCTCGATCATGCGGCAGAGCGGTCAACGCCCTGCTGACGATGTTGTCGAACGGATCGGTCAATTGCGGGGCGAATTCTCCAACCGTTCTAAGCTTGTCCCGCTCACTTTGGTGAGCGGTTAGAACATCGCCGCAATCGACGAAAGCGAACAGCGTTTCCAATTCGTGATACCCATCGTCGCGCTGACCCCGAACATGCAGGGCCAGATTGATTTTTGCGTAGGCGGTTTCGATCACGGTCGGTTGGCGATGCGCGGAAAGCGACAATCACATATTGGGATAATTCGGCCCGCCCCCGCCTTCCGGCGTGGTCCAATTGATGTTCTGGTTCGGGTCCTTGATATCGCAAGTTTTGCAATGGACGCAGTTCTGCGAATTGATCTGAAACTTCATTTCGCCATTATCCTCATCCTCCAGCCACTCGTAAACGCCGGCGGGACAATATCGGGTGGACGGACCCCCGTAGACCTTAAGCTCGCTCTGCTTTTGCAGTTCCCAATCCTTGACTTTCAAATGGTTGGGCTGATCTTCTGCGTGATTGGTGTAACTGAAGGCGACCGATGTCAGGCGGTCGAAAGTCAGTTCGCCATCCGGCTTGGGATATTCGATCGGCTTGTACAGATCGGCCCGCCCGGTCATCTCATGATCGGGTTCGTGCTTCATGCTGATCGGCAGACCGATCTTCAGCTGTCGCATCCACATATCGATACCGGCCAACACCGTTCCGACATCACCGCCGAATTTCGAAACCGCAGGCTGGGCGTTCTGAACCTTCTTCAACTCGGTCGCGATCCAGCTTTCGCGCAGATTGGCATCGTAATCGGTTAGTTCCGTCTGCGCGTTACCGGCGGCCATCGCCTCTGCCGCCGCTTCGGCGGCGAGCATGCCGCTCTTCATCGCAGTATGACTGCCCTTGATACGCGGCACGTTGACGAAGCCTGCCGCGCAACCGATCAGCGCGCCGCCGGGGAAAGCCAATTTGGGCACGGACTGCCAGCCGCCTTCGTTGATGGCACGCGCACCATAAGCAACGCGCTTCCCCCCCTCCAGCATCGTACGGATTGCAGGATGCGTCTTCCACCGCTGGAATTCCTGGAACGGCGATACGTACGGGTTCTTGTAATCCAGTGCAGTGACGAAGCCCAATGCGACTTGTCCATTCGCCTGGTGATAGATGAAACCGCCGCCCCAGCTTTCGCTTTCGGACAGGGGCCAGCCTTGTGAATGCACGACCTTGCCCGGGACATGCTGTTCGGGCACGACGTCCCACAATTCCTTGATCCCAAGGCCGTAAACCTGCGGCTGGCAATCCGCCTCCAGATCGAACTTCGACTTCATCTGCTTGGTCAGATTACCGCGGACACCCTCCGCAAACAGCGTATATTTCGCCTCGATCTCCATACCGGGCTGATAGTCACCCTTGTGCGCCCCATCCTCGGCAATGCCCATGTCCTGCGTGATGACCCCGCGGACAGCGCCCGCATCGTCGAACATGACTTCCGATGCCGGGAAACCGGGGAACACCATAACACCCAACGCTTCCGCCTGTTCGCCCAGCCAACGGCTCAGATTGGCGAGCGACACCGTGTAGCAACCATTGTTCGACATGAACGGCGGCAGCGCGATATGCGGCATGTCGTATTTCTTGCCCTTGGAGAGGATCCAATGGTGGTTCTCCGTCACCGGCACTTCGGCCAGCGGGCAATCCATATCGCGCCAATCGGGCAGCAATTCGTCCATCGCGATCGGGTCCACAACCGCGCCGGAAAGGATATGCGCGCCGATCTCCGACCCTTTTTCCAGTACGACCACTTCCAACGCATCGTCGATCTGCTTCAACCGGATCGCCGCGGACAGACCCGCAACGCCGCCGCCGACGATGACGACGTCGCATGGCATCGATTCCCGTTCGCTCATTTCAAACTTCGACTTTCCTCGCGCATTTCGCGATTGCAATATGATCTTCAAACGTGCGGAAACTCTTGAATAACGCGGCCTCACAGGTCAAGACCCGGTGTAGGATGAACGCATCGGCCACACCCCCTTCGGCAGCCGCTTTGGCGGAGGAATTCAATGCCGCCGTGGACTGGTGGCGAACTGCCGGCGTCGATCACGATTATGCCGATGACGTTACGGATTGGCTGGCGCCCCCAGTCACGGAACCGGACAGGTCATCGGATAAAGCACCGAAGGCGGCGATGGTCCGCAAGGCATCGCCCGCCACCCCGCCCGCTCCGCAAGCAAAAAAGATAGGCGGCGCGGCGACGGAATGGCCGGGCGAATTGGCAGCGTTTCAAAAATGGTGGCTGGAAAGCGATTGGTATGATGTGGGTTCGTATCCACTTATTGCGCCCAAAGGTGGGACCGAGCCTGAATTGATGATATTGGTCCCCGAACCGGAAGAGACGGATCGCGATTATCTGTTATCCGGTCCGCACGGAGAACTCTTGCGCAATATCCTGCGTGCCGCCGACATCGGGCAGGAGGGCGTGTATTTCGCGTCCGTGTTGCGACGCCATACGCCGATGCCCGATTGGGCCGAATTGGCGAAGGCGGGTCTGGGCGAACTGCTTGCCCATCACATCAAATTGGTGAAGCCGCGCCGGATCGTGACATTCGGGCGAAACATTCCGCCGTTGCTCGGCCACGATATGGCGCAAGGCGCTGCCTTTCTGTACAAATCGGCGCATGGGAATGGCGACATAAACATATTCGGCGCAGGATCGCCTGCCGAATTGCTGCGAACGGCATCGCGCCGGCAACGATTTTGGCGAAACTGGCTCGATTGGATGGACGACTGATTTGACGAACGATTGCAGAAGACCTTTGCGTATGAACCGAATGATCAGCGCATTTGCAGCTATGGCCGGTATCGCGATGTTTCCGCCGACCGTTTTCGCAAACACCGATACCGCATCCTATTTCCGCGATCGGGCGAGTGGGGCGAATATTCCGTCGGTCCTGAATCAACCGGACCGTGAATATTATCGCACGCTTTTCGGCGCGATCGATGGTGAGGATTGGGCGCGCGTCGATCGGATGCTAACTGAGCGCACCGATGGCCCATTGCATCAGGTCGCGAAGGCGGAATATTATCTGCACGCCAACAGCCCGCGCGTCGAAGCCGATCAGATACGCAACTGGATGTCTGCGGGTCGCCAATTGCCGCAGGCGGATCAAATGAACAGGCTTGGCGAACGGCGCGGGCTGGACGCCACTTACTCTCTGCCTGACGAACAATCGCTATACCGTCAGCCGAATGTCTCGAAACGGGTCCGACCGCGCTCGATCGATGACGGCACGATGCCGGGGTCGATCGCCAATGCGGTTCTCGATCGAATAAAGAATGACGATCCGGACGGGGCACGCCTGCTGCTCGACGGAATCGACGCCAGCCTCAGCCCAGCAGCGCGTGCCGAATGGCGGCAACGCGTCGCATGGAGCTATTACATAGAGAATAACGACCCCGCCGCCTTCGCATTGGCGCGGACCGTGAATGACGGTGCGGGCGCCTGGGTTGCGGAAGGCAATTGGGTCGCTGGATTGGCGGCATGGCGCATGGGCGATTGCAGCAGTTCCGCGGCCTATTTCGAACAGGCTGCATTCGGATCGACCAATGTGGAATTGACGGCAGCGGCTCGGTATTGGGCTGCGCGCGCGCATGTGCGATGCCGCGCACCGGAGAAGGTCACCGAACAATTGCGCCGTGCGGCGCAGTTCGATGAAACCCTCTACGGTATGCTTGCGCGCGAACAGTTGGGGCAGGCGCTTCCGCAGACGCACGCTTCCGCCGATTTCAGTACGCAGGATTGGCAATCGCTTAATGGGGTCGAGAATATACGGATCGCCGCGGCTCTTGCCGAGATCGGCGAGGATGGTTTGGCCGACGAAGTGCTGCGCCATCAGGCGCGTATCGGCGATGCGTCGCAATATACCGCTCTATCGCGTCTGGCCCGGGAAATGGGCGTGCCATCCACCCAATTGTGGATGGCTTATAATGCACCACGCGGCGCGAAGGCGGAATCCGCGCTCCGTTTTCCCACGCCGCGCTGGCAGCCGGTAAATGGGTGGAAGGTCGACCCCGCGCTCGCCTACGCACATACGTTGCAGGAATCCAACTTCCGCCCGCGCGTGGTCAGTCCGGCCGGTGCGCGTGGGTTAATGCAGATCATGCCCGCCGCGGCGCGCGATCATCGCCGAAAGCTGGGGATCGAAGGGAATGCGCGCGACCTGTCGCGTCCGTCCATCAATCTGGCTTTCGGGCAAGAGCATCTCAACATGCTGCGCACCAGTCCTGCAACGCAAGGGTTGCTGCCGAAGATCATGGCCGCTTATAATGCGGGTCTGACGCCGGTGACGCGTTGGAACAGCGAGATCCGCGACCAGGGCGATGCGCTGACTTACATGGAAAGCATCCCCTATTGGGAAACGCGCGGCTATGTCGCAATCGTGATGCGCAATTACTGGATGTACGAAAGACAGGCGAACGCACGATCGTCCAGTCGCCAGGCGCTGGCGCAGGGCGAATGGCCGGGCTTTCCGGATGTAAACGGCAGTCGCACCGCCCGCGTATCGTATACAGACTGAGACATTTGCGAATGCCGATTGATACCAACAGGGAATTTGCGCCGATCAACATTGCCGTAATGACGGTATCGGATACACGCACGGCGCAAAACGATACGTCCGGCGATCTTTTGGCAGATCGGATCGAGCAGGCGGGTCATACGCTTGCAGTTCGCGCAATCGAAAAGGACGATTGCGATGCTCTTGTGCGCCGATTGAACGAATGGATCGACGATCCTTCTATCGACGCCATCATAACCACCGGCGGCACCGGCTTGACGGGTCGGGATATAACGCCGGAGGCACTGGACCGGGTGAAAGAGAAGGACATTCCCGGCTTCGGCGAGCTGTTTCGCGCGGTAAGCCTGCAGTCGATCGGTACCAGCACGATACAAAGCCGTGCTTGCGCCGTTCTTTCACGCGGCACTTTTATCTTTGCCCTCCCCGGTTCCAACGGCGCGGTAAAGGATGGCTGGGACGGTATTCTGAAAGAGCAGTTGGACAGTCGCAACCGCCCCTGCAATTTCATCGAACTGATGCCGCGCCTTTCCGAACGCTGATCGAATTATCATTACATAAGTTCTAGCGCTTCACCAATGTTCTATATATGTTCCAGCTTATGGAACAGCAGCCAATCAAGGGAAGAGGCGCCCAATCGGGCCAACCACCGCAGCGGTTCGGTCTGCCCGATCGCCAGCCGGATGGCGATTGGCGCGACACGATGGAGGCGCTCGACGGGCCGCCGGTAAAATTGCGGACGACAATTACCGAAGAATTTCCCAAAACCATTCTCAGCTTCAACCAATCGCCCGACATCCCCTTCGATCGGTCGATCAATGCCTATCGCGGGTGCGAGCATGGCTGCGTCTACTGCTTCGCGCGCCCTACCCACGCCTATCATGACCTGTCGCCCGGCCTCGATTTCGAAACGAAGCTGTTCGCCAAACCCGATGCGCCCCGGCTGCTGCGCGAGACATTAGCCAGTGCAAAATACCGTCCGCGCTTTATCGCTTTGGGGACCAACACCGATCCCTACCAACCGATCGAGAGCGATTACGAAATAACCCGGCATGTGCTGGAGATATGTCTGGATGCGCGCCATCCGGTTGCGATCACTACCAAATCCGATCGCGTGCTGCGCGATCTTGATATTCTGGAACGGATGGCGGAGCGCAAACTCGTTGCGGTTTCGATTTCCGTGACCAGCCTCGATCCGGTTCTGTCCGCAAAGCTGGAACCACGCGCAGCTTCCCCGTATAAACGTCTTGCGGCATTGGGAAAACTTGCAACCGCCGGAGTGCCCACGCATTGTTCCATCAGTCCGGTCATTCCCGCGATTACGGATGAATATCTGGAACAGATCGTCGAACGCGCCGGCGCTCTGTCGGTCCAGACGGCAGGTTGGATACCGCTTCGCCTGCCGCACGAGGTTGCGCCGCTGTTTCGCGAATGGCTGGATGTGCATTATCCCGATCGCGCCAGAAAGGTGATGGAGATCGTACGTTCGATCCGGAACGGAAAGGATAACGACCCCGATTTCTTCACACGGTTGAAGCCGACGGGCGTGTGGGCCGATCTGTTCCGATCGCGCTTTCGCATCGCCTGCAAACGCGCCGGTATCGGCGGTAAGACGCTGGAACTGGATTGTTCACAGTTCCGTCGGCCCGAGATCGGCGGGCAGATACGACTTTTGTGAGGGGCCTTATCATCGCAACATGGCCGAACTGCCTCGCCGTTAATACGAGATTAGGGGCGTTCGGTTACGGTTTGTTCGATACGTTTCCTCTTTGGCTCCGGACAGATGATCAAATTACTTCTTCCAATCGGTTTGCTAGTCGCCACGGCTGGTTGCGGAACGCACGAACCGCCGCCGATCACGTCACAAAAATTGGCGGGACTGGATTTTGAGCAACCGGCGATCGCAGCCGACATCATGCGCCAGTTGACCGCGGCCGACCGGCAGACGTTCACGATCTACCTGTTGCGTCATCATCGCAAGGGAAGCGCGTTTTGCGGGCTGCCGCTGATCGACGCGACGGGAAGTGAACCCGAAACCGTGGGCGAAGCTATCGCGCTGACGAAGGTACGGGAAGCGGAATATGCCGCCACCCTACCGAACCGCGAAACGCAGCCGATTACGCAACGCGGCCAATACCAAGCTCGTCTTACTCGGTTGGAAGAACGCAGGACCAAGTTGGTCGATGAGCAATCCGAAATACGGATGATCGCCGGGGACACGCAATCGGCCGCGCTGACTAAGGCCCTGCAACAATATGATGTCCGCATCACCAATTTAACCGAAAAAATCGACGCTCTCCGATCGAGCCGGAGATAGCCGGAACTTGAAGCGGTAGCTAACCGAACTCGCTCCCCTCGCGACCCGGTTTGAACCGCACCAACCGACTGTCGAGCAACGCCGCCGTACGGTTGACGACAGCTTTTTGGTATTCGGCGTCTTTAATCATTTCGAAGAACGCGCCGCTATTGGGATATTGCGCCACGAACCCGCTATGCCATTCGCGGTCGTCCGGCCCGGTGACCATCGTTTGAAAGGCACCGCGCCAAACGATGCTGCCGCCGACACGTTGAAAAATCGGGCCACTGGTGCGGCCATATTCCTTGTAGGCTTCGCGGCCGGTCCATCCCTTCCCCGCGTTCTCATGATCGTCTGGATATTCCGCATGTTCGCGGAAAAGCAGGAGGTTGAGCATATGGATCGGCTCATCGCGTGGCAGATCCTTGAATGCGCGGAAATTCGCTTCGCTCGGGTCGATATAGGTTTGCACGTCTTCTCTCCTATCGTCATCGCAAGCGTAGCGCAGCGGGCCGACGTGGCAAGTCCCTACGCCGGATCACATCGCAGCCACGCTCTTCGCACCGGCGGTTTAGGCGCTGACTTCTCGCCAGTCGCCCGGTGACAACCCTTCGACGGTCCATTCGCGGACGCTCCACCGTACCAACCGCAAAGTCGGCAGTCCTACCGCTGCGGTCATACGTCTTACTTGCCGGTTTTTACCTTCCGAAATGGTAAGCGCAATCCAGCTATCGGTAACATTCTTCCGATACCGAATTGGCGGTTCGCGATCCCATAGATCGGGCGGCTCGATCGCATGCGCTTTGGCCGTTTTCGTCATCCCGTCCTTCAACTCGACACCTTGCCGTAGGCGATTAAGCGCATCTTCACCCGCTTCCCCCTCTACCTGCGCGAAATAAGTTTTTTCGACACGGTAGCGCGGTTCCGCGATCCGCGCCTGAAGCCGACCATCATCGGTCAACAGCAGCAAACCCTCGCTATCCTTATCCAAGCGTCCCGCTGGATAAACGCCGGGAACGTCGATCAAATGCGCTAGATTATCCTGCTCCCCCTCCTTGCCGCCGGTAAACTGAGACAGCACGCCATAGGGTTTGTTGAGCAAGATAAGCCGACTCATTGGGGATTAAACGTCGGTCAGCTTGTAAGTGCTGAACCGGTCGCGCAAATCCTTCTTGCTGATCTTGCCGGTGGCGGTGTGCGGGATATCGTCAACGAACTCCACTGCATCGGGCATCCACCATTTGGCGATCAGCGGTTTGAGATAGTCCATCACATCCTGCGAAGTCAGGCTCGCGCCTTCTTTTTTGACGACGAACAATACGGGCCGTTCGTCCCATTTCGGATGATACATGCCGATCGCGGCGGCTTCCGCTACGCCATCATGCCCGGCGGCGGCGTTCTCCAGTTCGACGGAACTGATCCATTCGCCGCCGGATTTGATCACATCCTTCGTGCGGTCAGTCAGTTGCAGCGTACCATCGGGATGAATGATGCCGACATCACCCGTATCGAACCAGCCATCGACATCGGTCGCGTCCTCTTCGGCTTTGAAATAGCGTTTGATGACCCACGGCCCGCGGATCTGCAATGCGCCGGATGTTTCGCCATCGCGCGGCAGTTCTTTGGTCGCATCGTCCAGATCGACGATGCGTAGCTCAATGCCGAAGATCGGCCGCCCCTGCATCGCGGTTTTCGCGACTTTTTCATCGAAGCTCAGCGCGTCCCAATCGACGGTAGGGCCGCCGACCGTACCGATCGGGCTGGTTTCGGTCATGCCCCAAGCGTGCTGGACACGGGTGCCATTCTTCATCAGCCGTTCGATCATGAATTTGGGCGCGGCGGACCCACCGATAGTGGCGGCTTTCAGTTTGGGCAGTTCGATCCCCTGCGCGTCGCAATATTGGAAATGCGCGAGCCATACGGTGGGCACTCCGGCGCTGTCGGTGACCCCTTCGCTTTCCATCAGATCGTGCAGAACCGCCGGTTCGTTCACCGCGGAAAAGACGAATTTCACACCTGCCATCGCACCGGCATAAGGCAGGCCCCAGCTGGCCGCATGGAACATCGGCACGACCGGTAACATCACGCTCGCCGCGCCGAAATTGAAGGCGGCCGGTTGCAAACCAGATACGGCGTGTAGCACGGTGGACCGGTGTTCATACTGCACGCCCTTGGGATTTCCGGTGGTGCCGCTGGTGTAGCAGATCATGCACGGATCGCGTTCGTCGCCAGTTACCCAGGTGAATTCGCCATCCTGCGCGCCGATCCAGTCTTCGAAACCGAGCCCGTCGAACTCGGCACTGGGATCGTAGCAGATATAATGTTCGATCGTGGTCCATCGATCGCGCATTTTGTCGACGATCGGCTGAAACGCCGCGTCGTATATAAGCACCTTATCCTCGGCGTGATTGGCGATATATTCCAACTGATCCTCGAACAGACGCGGATTGATGGTGTGCAAAACCCCGCCCATACCGGCGACACCGTACCAGCTGACCAGATGCCGCGAATGGTTCATGGCGAGGCTGGCGACCCGATCGCCTTTCTGAAGGCCGAGTGCTTGCAATGCCTGCGCCATTTTTAGCGCATCGCGGCGAATTTCGGACCAATTCGTGCGAGTGACATTTCCGTCCGCCCACCGGGTGACGATCTCGCGCGTGCCCGCTTCGCGCGCGGCATGGTCGATTACGTGCGTAACGCGCATCGTCCAGTCCTGCATTGCCCCTAAACCTGCCGACATCCCTCATTCTCCCAGTTACTGTTTATGCACACCACCATGCCGCGGGATCGACCGGGACGCAATCGGTCTGCTGTCGAGGTTCGGCGTATCAGGCCACCAGCTGAAGATGCGCTGCACCGCGGCGGGTCGTAAGCGAAACCTTATCGATCCCCTCTATTAATGCGAGGCGTTCGGCCAGATCGCCATCGAGCGCGAAATCGCGACCCAATCGCATGATGGGTTCCTGCTCCGTCTGCGTACGGAGCGTCACGAGAACTTCGCCATGACCGGGCACACCCGATTGCAGCGTATTTTTCAATTCCTGCAACGCCGGCATTTCGCTCAATTCCAGGGTCAGCAACATACGCGAACTGCCCTTGATTTCATCGAGCGGCCGCCCGCCGCGAATGGTAACGCGGGGCGGTTCGTCGGGACTGGGCGAATCCAATTCCACATTCAGAAGGATGCAAGTGGCGTCCGCCGCCCATGTCCGAAATTTTTCGACCAGCGATTCTTCGAAACAGGCCGCGCTGAACTGGCCGGTCGAATCCGAAAAATCGGCGCGAATGAAATCTTTCCCCCGCCGTGTTTTGCCGACGTTCACGCTTTCGACCATCGCCGCCATAACCGCCTGTTGCCGCCCACCTGGCAGAGCGCCCGATTCCATCAGGCTTTGATAGGTGCGCGCGCCGTTGGCGGATGCGACGGCCCAATATTGCTGAACCGGATGCGCGGAGAAATAGAAGCCGAAATTTTCCCGTTCCTTCGCCATGCGTTCGGGGCGGGTCCATTCGTCCGTGGGCTTCAGCCTCATATCCGCGTTCGTCGTGTCCTCACCGGCGAAGAGGCCGACCTGTCCGCTTTCCCGTTCTCGCGAAGCGGCTTCGGCCGTAGCCAGCAACAATTCGACATTACCGAACAGTTTCCCGCGGTCAGGTTCCAGCCGGTCCAACGCACCTGCGCAAATTAGTCCTTCCAATTGGCGCCGGTTCATCGAACCTTGCGGCGAGCGATCGAACAGATCTTTCAAACTTTCGAACCATCCGTTCGCATCGCGTTCGGCGACGATGGCTTCCATCGCCTTCTCGCCGACATTGCGAATGCCAGCCAAGGCATAACGCACGGCATAGCCATCATCGGTGCGCTCCACCGTGAACTCGGCTACCGAACGGTTGAGACATGGCGGCGCAACCTCGACGTCATGCCGTCGCGCATCGTCGACGAACAGCGCCAGTTTCTCCGATTGGTGCATGTCGAAACACATCGACGCGGCGTAGAATTCCTCAGGATAATGCGCTTTCAGCCATGCGGTCTGATAGGCGAGCAGCGCATAGGCGGCGGCGTGCGATTTGTTGAAACCGTACCCTGCGAACTTATCGATCAAATCGAAAAGTTCGTTGGCCTTACGCTTCTCGATCCCGGAAACGTCCTTGCACCCATCGACGAAGCGCTGTCGCTGCGCGTCCATTTCGGCCTGCACCTTTTTGCCCATCGCGCGGCGTAGCAAATCGGCATCACCCAGAGAATATCCGGCCAGGATCTGCGCGGCCTGCATGACCTGTTCCTGGTACACGAAGATACCGTAGGTTTCCGCCAGAATGCCCGCCAGTTTCTCATGCGGATATTCGATCTCCACTTCGCCCGACTTGCGTTTCCCGAATAGCGGAATGTTATCCATCGGACCGGGGCGATAGAGCGAAACGAGGGCGATGATATCTTCGAACTTGGTCGGCTTCACCGCCGTCAGCGTGCGCCGCATACCTTCGGATTCCAGCTGGAACACGCCCACTGTATTACCGGCCTTGAGCAAGTAGAAAACGGCGGGATCGTCCCATTTCAGGGTCGCAAGATCGACGGATATTCCGCGTTTTTCCAATAGATCGGTGGCCTTGCGTAGAACCGACAGGGTCTTCAACCCGAGAAAGTCGAACTTCACCAGACCGGATGTTTCGACATGCTTCATGTCGAATTGCGTCACCGGCATGTCCGAGCGTGGATCGCGGTAAAGCGGGACTAATTTCGCCAATGGCCGGTCGCCGATCACCACACCTGCGGCGTGAGTGGAGCTGTTGCGCGGAAATCCTTCCAGCTGCATCGCCAGATCGACGAGTTGCTTTACCGAGTTGTCGTTATCATATTCGCGTTTGAACTCCGCCGCGCCATTCAACGTACGCGGCAGGGTCCAGGGATCGGTCGGATGATTGGGCACCATCTTGCACAGGCGATCGACCTGGCCGTAACTCATTTGCAGGATACGCCCGCAATCGCGCAGTACGGCGCGAGCCTTCAACTTACCGAAAGTGATAATCTGCGCGACGTGATCGTCGCCATATTTCCGCTGAACGTAACGAATGACTTCGCCGCGCCGCGTCTCGCAGAAATCGATATCGAAATCCGGCATCGATATGCGTTCGGGGTTGAGGAACCGTTCGAACAACAAACCCAACCGGATCGGGTCGAGATCGGTTATGGTCAGCGCCCATGCGACGAGTGAGCCCGCCCCCGACCCACGCCCCGGCCCGACGGGAATTCCATTGTCCTTCGCCCATTTGATGAAATCGGCAACGATCAGGAAATAACCGGGGAAGCCCATCCCGGCGATAATGTCGATTTCGAATTCGAGGCGCTTCTTATATTCGAGTACTTCATCCCACACCCCGTTGGCCTTTAGCTTGTCGAAGCCTTCCTCTTTTTCTTCCAGCGCAACGACCGTGGTAAAAGACAGGACTTCAGCAAGCTCGGCCCGAACGGATTCCGGGTAATAGCTTTCGATACGCGCGATGAGCCCCGCCCGGGCGTCGGTTGCAAGTGCCCTCGCCTCCCCCTCCAGATCGCCGGCTAGGCTGGGCAGGATCGGATCGCGCAAAGGCGGGGCGTAGGCGCAACGCTGTGCGATCGCCAACGTGTTCGCGGTCGCTTCGCGAAGATCGGCGAATGCCTCCTCCATCATCGGCGCGGATTTCACGAACCCTTCGCGGTTCGATCGCGGGCGTTCACCCGCCTCGATATGCGTCGAATGGGCGATGCACAGCATGGCATCATGCGCGGCGAACATATGCGGTTCGGCAAAACATGCAGGGTTGGTTGCGACCAACGGTAGATCGCGCGCGTAAGCGAGGTCGATAAGAGGCTGCTCTGCCGCGTCCTGCACCGTATCGCCGTTTCGCGACAGTTCGAGATACAGGCGATCGGGGAACAATGTCTGAAGGCGATCCAGCACCGCTTCGCCATGCTCGATCTGCCCTTCTCCCAACAATCGCGACAAGGCACCCTCGCCCGCTCCGGTCAGGGCAATCAGCCCATCGGTGCGTCCGGCAAGATCGTCCCATGCCACATGCGGTTCGAATTCGAGCGGGCGTTCCAAATGCGCCTTGCTGACAAGGTGACACAGATTGTCGTAACCCGCTTCGTCCTGCGCATAAAGCGGCAGATAGTCGACCTGCCGCCCTTCCCCGTCGCGTGCGATACCGAGCAACGTGCCGATGATAGGCTGCACGCCCTCGTCGAAGCATGCCTTCGCGAACATAACTGCGCCATACAGCCCGTTTCGGTCGCAGATGGCAATGGCGGGAAAGCCGCGTTCCTTCGCCAATCTTGCAATCTGTTTTGGGTCGATCGCCGCTTCTAGCATGGAATAGGACGACAGAACGCGTAAAGGCACGAAGGGAGCGTATGGCATGGATCGAATATGCGATCTTGTCTCCACATTGTGAAGCGCCGCGCGCTACTTATTCCCTATCTTGGAACAAAATTGAGCAGCTGGTTCTCAGCTATCGTCGGCCCGCGCCGCCGCGACTTTCTTGCGGGTGTCGCGAATGCTCGACCATGCTCCGTAGATGACGAGAACGCCGAGAAATATCCAAACCCACACGGGAATGTTGTTTCCGACCACCGCGAGATAGAGATAGGCGGAGATGAAGAAGAAACCGGCGCACATGGTCGGCATCAAGGTTGAACGCCCCGCTCGCGCATTGCGCACTAGCCATGCGATCGACAAGAGAAAGAACGGTATCGCGCCCACATAGATTGCG
Organism: Pontixanthobacter sp.; assembly: GCA_049682975.1. Taxonomy (GTDB): domain Bacteria; phylum Pseudomonadota; class Alphaproteobacteria; order Sphingomonadales; family Sphingomonadaceae; genus Pontixanthobacter. The sequence continues at coordinate 29,559 of JBAUIN010000241.1, forward strand.
CCGAAAACATACGGATTCACCCCATATTCCGCGCCAAGCGACAGGAACCAGTCGTTGAAATCACCCAACATCGCGTTTTTCCTTCATGGGAGGCAGTTCGCCTCGCCCACGATAAAGTTACAGAAGCGCGGCGATATCTTTCTCGATACTCGCGGGCTTATCCTGTGGGGCATAGCGCCGCACGACCTTGCCCTCGCGATCGATCAGAAATTTGGTGAAGTTCCACTTGATGGCTTTGCTGCCCATAAGGCCGGGTGCCTCGCCCTTCATCCAGTCGAATAGCGGGCTGGCACTATCGCCGTTCACATCTACTTTCTGCATAATGGGGAAGGTGACGTCATAGTTCAGCGTGCAGAAATTGGCGATCTCTTCCGCGTCGCCCGGCTCCTGCGCACCGAACTGGTTACAGGGGAAGCCCAACACTTCGAACCCCCGGTCGGCGAATTTGCGGTGCAGCGCCTCCAGCCCTTCATATTGCGAAGTGAAGCCGCATTTGCTTGCGGTGTTGACGATCAGAACCACTTTGCCGGCCTGATCGGACAGATCGTAATCGGACCCATCCGGCTTTTTGACCGTAAAATCGCCAAGCGCCGAATTGTTGCTCACGACAGATTATCGGCTTTCGGGAAATCGTCCCGCGCGTAAAGCTCGGCTGCCTCTTCTGCGCTATATTCCCGGTCGCCGGCCTTTTCGAGCTGATACTTATCGCGATCTTCGTCGGGCAACAGCATCATGTGGCGGATCAGTTCCGCAAAAGTGCCGCGGCGCAGGCCGCTCGATCCGTCGAGCAGACCATCGGGATCGTCTTTACGATGCAAGGATGCGCGATCGTTCCATTGAATGGCACCCGTATTGTCGGGATCGCCCTTGTAGGTGGAAGGGTGGTCGGTCATCGAAAACTCCTTGAAACTAAGTTGCGTTCATGCGCCCCCGCGCCGGTCAATGCAACACGCCTTCATGCAGGCGAACGGTGCGATCCATTCGTGCCGCCAGGCGTTCATTGTGAGTCGCAACCAGCGCGGCACTGCCTTCACCCCGAACGAGCGCGAGAAATTCTTCGAAGACGCGGTCGGCCGTTATTTCGTCGAGATTGCCGGTGGGTTCATCCGCCAGTACCAGCGCAGGACGATTGGCCAGTGCACGCGCGACTGCCACACGCTGCTGCTCCCCGCCCGATAGCTGGCTAGGCCGATGTTCCAGCCGGTGGCCCAATCCCAAAGCGGACAGCAATTCCGTCGCGCGCGATTCCGCGTCTTTTTTGTCCCGGCCCACCACCATCTGCGGCATCACGACATTTTCGGTCGCGTTGAAATCCGGCAGCAAATGGTGGAACTGATAGACGAAGCCCAAATTATTGCGTCGCAATTCGGTGCGGCCGTCCGACGGCAGGGCGCTTGCATCGGTACCCCCGATGGCGATCGATCCGCCGAACCCGCCCTCCAGCAAGCCGACAGCCTGCAACATGGTGGATTTGCCCGATCCCGACGGGCCGAGAAGCGCGACGATCTCGCCCGCCTGAATTTGAAGATCGACACCGCGCAGAACATCGATCCGCACATCGCCTTGCGTAAAGGACCGCGTCAGGCCGGTCAATTTGACCACTGCATCACTCATAGCGCAGCACCTGGACCGGATCGGTATTGGCCGCCTTATATGCCGGATACAGCGTCGCGAGGAAACTGAGCACCATGGCCAGCAGGCATATGCCGACGACTTCGGTTGGATCGACGCGCGCGGGCAGTTCGGTCAGGAACCGGACGGAGGGGTCCCATAAAGCCTGTCCCGTTATCGCTTCGAAAAAGCCGACGATGCCCTGCCGGAAATACAGGATCAGGAAGCCGAGCGCCAAACCGCTCACCGTACCGATCGCGCCCACCACTGTGCCGGTCGTCACGAATATTTTGAGGACGTTGCGCCGTGTCGCCCCCATGGTGCGCATGATCGCGATGTCGCGCGTTTTGGCGCGCACCAACATGACGAGCGAAGATAGGATATTGAACGCCGCCACCAGCACGATCAGTGACAGGGCGAAGAACATGGCGGCGCGTTCCACCTCCAGCGCTTCGAAAATGCTGGAATTGATCGTGCGCCAATCGTTGATCTGCGCGCGCCCCTGAAGCTGGCCTTGCAGCGGGGCGAGTATCTCGCCGACATCCTCCGCATCTTCCGTCGTTACCTCAATAAGCCCGATCGTATCGCCTGTAAGCAGGAGGGTCTGCGCATCCTTGATCGGCATGATGACGAAGACCTGATCGAAGTCATACACCCCCGTCTCGATCAGGGCGGCGATTTCGTATCCGATCTGGCGCGGCACGGTGCCGAAGGGTGTCGAGCGGCCCTGTGGATTGATGATCGTCACGACATCGCCGACCCGCGCGCCCAGTTTGATCGCCAAGCGCGAACCGATGGCGATGCGCCCCGCTTCGGGCTGGATCGGCGACAGATTGCCCTGAATAAGATTTTCGGAAAGTTTGCCGATGTCCTTCTGCGTATTGCCCCGCAGTTGAATAGCCTCGGCACGGCCGTTGAATGTCACCAGCAAAGGCTGTTCGATCAGGGGCGACGCATCGGTGACGCGCGGGGTTTCGCGCACCTCCTGCAAGATCTCCTCCCAATCGTCCAGCCGACCGCCGAAACCCTGAATGATCGCATGGCCGTTCAAATTGACGAACCGATCGAGCAGCTCGCCGCGAAAGCCGTTCATCACGCTCATCACCACAATCAGCAGCGCCACGCTCAGCATTACCACGCCCACGCTGATCCCTGCGACCAGCGCGATGAAACGCTCCCCCTTGCCGGGCAGCATGTACCGTTTGGTCACCATCCATTCGAAGGGGGAGAGAAGCAAGTCGTCGGGCTTTCGGATCGTTGTTCGTGCGCCGCTCTAGTGACACATCGGCGTTGCTGCAATGAATTGCGCATATGGCGGCCAGACAAGCGACGGAAGCCGTCAAGGCTGCCCTTGTAATCGATCCGTAACATCGCCATTGAGCATCACGTTCTCGCGATCCTTCAGTACGCACCAAACGGCGGGCTACAGCCATGAACTTGACGCACCCTTTCCTCTCCGACGATAGCGACAAACTACGCGAGGAATGCGGCGTGTTCGGCGCGATCAACGCCGTCGATGCGTCTGCAGTCACCGCCTTGGGGCTACACGCCTTGCAGCATCGCGGACAGGAAGCGGCTGGCATCACCAGCTTCGATGGCACGCAGTTCTATACCACACGCGGTACGGGTCATGTCGCGGAAAACTTTTCCTCGCAGGAAGCATTGGCGGAACTGCCCGGCTTCATGGCGGGCGGTCATGTGCGCTATTCCACTACCGGCGGGTCGGGTTTGCGTAATGTACAGCCGCTCTATGCCGATCTTGCGAGCGGCGGGTTCGCCGTCGCGCATAATGGCAATATCTCGAACGCGGCGACCCTCCGCGACGATCTCGTCAGGCGGGGTGCGATCTTTCAGTCGACATCCGATACCGAGGTCATCATTCATCTGGTCGCAACCAGCCGTTATCCGACGATGATCGACCGGCTGGTCGATGCGCTGCGTATGGTCGAAGGCGCCTATTCACTGGTTGTCATGACTCCGGAGGGGATGATTGCCTGCCGCGATCCACTGGGCATCCGCCCGCTGGCGATGGGGCAGATCGGTGAAAGCGTTCTGTTTGCCAGCGAGAGCGTTGCCTTCGATGTGGTCGGCGCAAAATTCATACGACATGTCGATCCGGGCGAGCTTATCTATGTCGATTTCGACGGAACCGTGACGTCGCATCGGCCATTCGGCAACCATGCATCGCGACCCTGCATATTCGAACATGTCTATTTCAGCCGACCCGATTCCATTTTTGACGGACAGTCGGTCTACACCGCGCGCAAGGCGATCGGTGCGCAATTGGCAAAAGAGAACCCGGTCGACGTCGATCTTGTCGTGCCTGTACCCGACAGCGGGGTGCCGGCTGCGATCGGCTATGCGCAGCAATCGGGCGTGCCGTTCGAGCTTGGAATCATCCGGTCGCATTATGTCGGGCGAACCTTCATCCAACCATCCGACGGTGCGCGGCATTCCGGCGTTCGGCGCAAACACAACGCCAATCGCGGCCTGGTGGAAGGCAAACGCATCGTGCTGATCGACGATTCGATCGTCCGTGGTACGACATCGTTACAAATCGTGCAGATGATGCGCGATGCCGGCGCGCGGGAAGTGCATTTTCGGGTGGCGAGCCCGCCGACCGCGCATAGTTGTTACTATGGCGTCGACACGCCCGAGCGTTCCAAACTGCTTGCGGCGCAAATGGATGTCGAGCCGATGCGGGAATTCATCAAAGCCGACAGCCTCGCCTTCGTTTCGATCGACGGGCTGTATCGGGCGGTGGGACAGGAACCGCGCAATGCCACCTGTCCACAATATTGCGACGCATGCTTTACCGGCGATTACCCGACCCGCCTGACCGATCTTTCGCGAAAGGATCAAAAGGACGCGCAGTTCAACTTCGCAAAGGTACCGGCATGAATGACGCGAAGCCCTTCGACGGTCGTCTTGCACTCGTAACGGGTGCCAGCCGCGGTATCGGCGCCGAAACCGCGAAGGCGCTCGCTGCCGCTGGCGTGCATGTGATCCTGACCGCGCGCGATGTAAAGGCGCTCGAACTGGTGGAGGATGCGATCGACGCCGACGGTGGGCAAGCCACGATCGCCCCGCTCGATCTCACGGAGCCCGATTCGATTAGCCGTCTGGCTGCGGCAGTCGCAGGTCGCTGGGACTCGCTGGACATTCTCGTCATATCGGCGGCCTATCTACCGTCTTTGACACCCGTGACGCAGATCGACCAAAAACAACTCAGTCAGGCGCTAACCGTCAATTTGCTCGCAACACAGGCGCTACTGGCTGCGTTCGACCCGATGCTGAAGCGCGCGGATAAAGCGCGTGTCATCGGCCTGACCAGCAGTGTGGGGGCAGATGCGCGTGCCTATTGGGCCGCTTATGGCACGACGAAGGCTGCTTTCGATTCGCTGCTCGACAGCTACGCGCAGGAGGTCGAAAAGATCGGACAGGTTCGCGTGGCCATCGTCGATCCCGGTGCAACGCGCACCGCGATGCGCGCAAAGGCCTATCCGGGCGAAGATCCCGAGACGGTGAAGCCGCCAACAGTGGTGGCGGACCGCATCGTGCAATTGCTGATCGACGACTTTCCCACCCGGCATCGCGAGCGGATCGTTAATTCCGCTTAACCCCGTCGCGTAACGCCCCGGCAAGCGGAATAGTTCATCGACAGCATGACACGGTCCGACCCATTCGGACGTGCCCACAGACAAACGGCCAGTTCCGGGAACGAAAACATGCTGCTCGAAAAATTCCAAAGTTACGAACACGCCGCGCAGGAAGATCGCTGCTCCCCACGCACGAAGCTGGCTATTCCGGCGCAATTGCGAATGTCGGGCGCGCGCGCCTTTCAGACCGTCGTACACGATCTGTCAATCTCCGGCTTCTCCGCCTCGGCCATCAGCCGCATTCGGCCCGGCCAAACTTGCTGGATCACCCTACCCGGCCTTAGCGCACTGCACGCCGAGGCGATTTGGTGGGAGAATTCCGTCGTCGGTTGCGCATTCACCGAATTGCTAAGCCCTGTGGTGCACGACAACATTCTGGCAAAGCACAGCCCGTCCGCCGTTTATCGCAGCGCGTCGTAAGCCTTACGCTCCCTCTGCGATCGCATTCGCGAGCTGCAGAAATTTCATGCGGTTGGTGCTATTCGTGGCAGTTGGCCAATTCGCGACGGTCGCGATGACCAGCTCTTCGGACGGTATGATCAGGATAGCCTGCCCGAAAATTCCCTGCGCTGCATAGGCGCCTCGCGGAAATGTCCACCACTGGTAGCCATAGCCGAAGCCAGCATCTCCGAACGACACCTGTTCGGCGCCCGCTTCCCTAAACCAGCCATCAGGCACTACGCCTCTGCCACCTTCCAGTGCGAACTGACCCATGCGCGCATAATCTTCTAGGGTCAGCGACAGGCAACACCCCCCGATATTGCGGCCGGATGGCTCTATCATCCAGAACATCGGCGATGTGAAACCGGCCGGATCGACAATCCTGGCTTTGGCGTAAACCGCCAGATTGGTGCCCACCGCCCTTTCGACCAAGACGCCCAGCAGGTTCGTCTCACCGGTTTTGTAGACGAACTTCTCTCCCGGTGGCGCTTCTCGCGGCAAAGCCTTCAACTGTGTAACGATGGCGTCTTCACCCGGCGCGGCAACGATCGAAGCCATCATCGCAACATCGCTGTCGGGATCGCTGTAATTCTCGTTCCATTTTACGCCCGACGTCATGGTGGCGATCTGCCGCACAGTGACGCTGTCATACGCGGACCCTGCCATTTCCGGCAGATACATCACCACGGGATCGTCGAGGCTGCCGATCGCACCATCCTTCAAAGCCGCGCCTAGCAGAGTGGAGGTGAATGATTTCGCGACTGAGAAACTGGTCCATCGCTGATCGGGGCCGAACCCCAAACCGAAGGACGAATGACGCAATTTTCCGTTTTGCAGAACCATAAAGCCGGCGGCATTCGTATCGGCCACGAATGCATCGATCTGCGCCTGCATTTCGGCGGGGAGTGCTTCGCCATTATCGAACGACTGCGCATTGGGTGATGCGGGAATTTCATGTCCTGCGAACCAGCTTTCCATGTCCCGAAAACGCGACGAACGCTGATCGTCTTTCCAGAACAGAACATTCTGATCCGCCAGCGTTACACTCGCCGGGGGTTGGGTCAGTCGTACCGACTGTTCGGCGGCATCGATCGGCTTCAAGGTATGCGGTTCGTTCGAATATTGGCCTGCACATCCGGCCAGCATGCTCGCCGCCAGCAGTGCGTAGATCGCTTTTCTCATCTTATTTCTCCTTGACCAAAGTCACCTGGCTGACATCGATACCGCCACCGCGAAACCCGCCTTCGCAATACATCAGATAATAGCGCCATAGACGGACGAACCGCTGGTCGAAGCCAGCGGGAAGTCGCCCTTCCTCCACTGCACAATCGAAATTTTCGCGCCAGGTGCGCAGGGTCTCGGCGTAATCTTTCGCGAAATCGTATTGATCGTGCCATTGCAGACCCCGCGCCTCAGCCAATCGTCGAAATTCGCTTTGCCGGATCAGCAGACCGCCGGGAAAAACATAGGCTTGGATGAAATCGGCGCTGTCGGCATAGGCATCGTACAAACCATCATCGAATGAAATGAACTGCACCGCCGCGCGACCACCGGGTTTCAGGTTTCGTGCGATGCAATCGAGGAAGCTCGGCCAATATTGCCGCCCGACTGCCTCGACCATCTCTACACTGACGATGGCGTCGACTTGCATGGATGTATCGCGGTAATCCTGCTTACGAAAATCAATTTCGGCGGCGGAGCTATTCCGGGCCCAGCTTAATTGCTCTTCCGACAGGCTGATGGCGGTGACCTGCGCGCCCCGTCCGGCGAAATGATCGGCCAACGCGCCCCAGCCGCAGCCGATTTCCAGCAAAGTTCCCGGCGTTTCGACGCGCTGCGCCAATGCGTCCCATTTGCGGCGCTGGGCGCTTTCCAGATCGTCGCCCGGTGCGTAAATGCCGCTCGAATAACTCATCGTGGGATCGAGCCATTCCGCATAGAAATCATTGCCGAGATCGTAATGGGCGTGAATGTTGCGGGCCGAACCTAATTTGCTGTTGCGGTTCAGCCAGTGGGCGAACGACATTGCCCAGCGAATTGGCCCTTTCGCACGCCCCGTAGCGCCCAACGTCCTGGCATTCGCATTGAAAATCGCGAAGATTTGCACCGGATCGGGGCTGTCCCATTCGCGAGCCTCCCACGCCTGATACCAGCCGATCGAGCCACCCGTCGCCAGTCGCATCAAGGCGCGCCAATCCATGATCTCGATTTCCGCGTCGAAACCGGGGGCACGTCCACCCAACATACGTGTCGAGCCGTCGGGCAGCTTCGTTACGATCGATCCGCTTGCCAGACCGCGATCGATCCGATCGACGACACGATGGAAGGCCGGGGCGAGCGAGCGGGAAACGATGCCGGCCCGACGGTCGAACCGCGCACCGCCGCGCACCAACGCCTGCCCCCTTTGCCCGCTTTCCGCATTCATCCCGCCCCTATGGCGCGGGGTCGCGATGGCGGCAAGTCAGTCGTCCGCTTTCATCGCGCGGTAGGCATCCAGCGCCCGTTCGCGCGCTTCGCGATGGCCGATCAATTTGGCGGGGTAATCGTCAGGTTTGCACCCGGCCTCTTCGGGATCGTGAATGACATCGTCGGACAAATCGGCCAGTTCGGGAACATATTCGCGGATATAGTCGGCGGCGTTGAACTTTTCCGATTGGCTCAAGGGCGCCATGATCCGGCTGAACATGTTGCTGTCCACGCCGGTTCCGCTGACCCACTGCCAGTTGGTGCCGTTGCTGGCGTAATCGCCATCGACGAGACAATCCCAGAACCAGCGTTCGCCGTGACGCCAGTCGATCAGCAAATGTTTAATGAGGAAGCTGGCGGCAATCATGCGAACGCGATTATGCATCCAGCCGGTTTGCCAAAGCTGACGCATCCCGGCATCGACGATGGGATAGCCGGTGCGGCCCTGCTGCCAGGCCTCCAGTTCCTCTTGAATAACATGCCCGCGATTGGGGTTCCGCCACAATGCGTTCTCGTCGTAATCGCGATAGCTTTCATCGGCATATTTGGGGAATTGCATGATTACGTTCTGCGCATAATCGCGCCAGATCAGTTCCTTTTCGTAGGTTTTCCAACCTTGGCTACGCTTGTCCTTGAATGCATGCCAAATGCTGACAGGACTGATCTCCCCCCAATGCAGATGTGGACTCATCTGTGAGGAGCCATCCTGCGAAGGGAGATTGCGCGCATCGTCGTAATCGTCGACATAATCCTTCCACCAGTCGAGCCGTTCCCACGCGGAATCCTCGCCGACATTCCAGAATTCGCGAAAGCCGTCCGCCCAGTCGGGTTTGGTCGGCAGAAGGTTCCAATCCGTGAGATCGTCGCTTTCCGGCATGTCGGACGGTTGCGCGATGGTTTCCGGTTCGGGCAATTCATCGCGCGGCGGGAACAGTTCCA
>JBAUIN010000242.1:0-10159 GCA_049682975.1 Pontixanthobacter sp.
TGCAGGGGAACGAAGACCAGCAATAGCGCAAGGAGGGCGGCCAACCGCCATCCGATCCGCAGCGATCCGGCAATGGATGGCCGGTACGCTGTATCGTTCAAGCGTCGGCCGTTCCGATTTGAACGGCAGTATCGGAACCACCGTCTTTCGCTGTATCCTTGGCGCGACCAAGTTTTACGGCGTATAATTCCATGCGATGATCGACCAGGCGATAACCGAGTTTTTCCGCGATCACTTTTTGCAAAGCTTCCAATTCGGGATCGACGAATTCGACGACGTCGCCGGTTTCGACATCGATCAGATGGTCGTGATGCGCCTCGGGCGCAGCCTCGTACCGTGCGCGCCCGTCGCCGAAATCATGGCGATCGAGAATGCCGGCATCTTCGAACAGACGCACCGTGCGATAAACGGTCGCGATGGATATTTTCGGGTCGATTGCCGCCGATCGTTCATGCAGGGTTTCCACGTCGGGATGATCGTCGCTTTCCGACAAAACGCGGGCGATGATCCGTCGCTGTTCGGTAATACGCAGCCCGCGTTCGGCGCATAATTGTTCAAGATCGATCCGTTGCTGCATTCATCTGTCCCGGGCTGACGGCGCGGCGAAGAGTGCCACGTAAAGGAAAACGCCCCATAGCCTTATAGGGCCGGGGCGTTCTTCTCAAGCGTCGGCTTCTGCAAAAGCCGCGGGAATCTGATGAACGGCCGTCAGCTATTCGCTTTTTTGGGCCCGCGCTTTTCACCGGGTTTGCGACCCAATCCGATCTTCTTCGCCAAATCGCGGCGTTTCTCGGCGTAATTCGGCGCAACCATCGGATAATCGGCGGGCAGTTCCCAGCGCGCGCGATATTCATCGGGCGTCATATCGAAATTGGTGCGAAGATAGCGTTTCAGCATCTTCAGCTTTTTCCCGTCTTCTAGACAAACGATATAATCGGGTTTGACAGAAGCGCGCACCGAAACGGCGGGTTCCGGTCGCTCTTCTTCCTCTTCCTGCGGACTGTCCAACTGCGCCAGCGCGCCATAGACATTGGAAATAAGCGCCGCCACATCATCCACTTCGACCTTATTATTGCTGACATGTGCCGCAACGATGTCGGACGTGAGTGTAATCAGTGTCTCTTTCATATCGTCTTGAAAATCTTCCATTTGCTTTCCTCATCAAAGCGTTATGTATCAACCCGCTCTATTTGGCAGATTGTTGCACATGAGCCAATTCGGTTCGTATGGCAAGTAAGTGCAACTAACCTTAGTATGCAAGAGCTTATTAAATCCAATCCTTGCTTTGATTATAATATTATAATTTAAGGCAGAACGTAATCGCATCGATGGCTTTGCCCTCGGGTGTCCAATAATAGTCGGCACGTCGACCTATCGGTTCGAACCCGATGTTTTGGTATAGTGCAATGGCGGTATTGTTGGCGCGCATTTCAAGAAAAAGTTGCTCAGCACCACGTCGGCGCGCATCCACTATTACCTCGCCTAACATTCGCCGCGCCAACCCAGCTTTGCGAAATTCAGGGGCGACGGCGATCAACAGCAGTTCTTCTTCGCCCGGCGCGCTGCGAACCAAAGTAAAACCGGCAGGTCTTCCTTCCGCCTCAAAAACCCGATGATAAATATTTGGCATCGTCATCGAATCTGAAATCTGACGCCGGTTCCACGCTTCTCCCCATGCCGGATCGAAGGCACATTCCATGATCATCATGATCCGATCGACATCGTCGACGATGACGCTAGCCATTGCGCAAATCGTCCGCTCGACTGTTCGGCAGGCTTGCATCGGGCGCACGGCCATAAGCGGGTACTACGTAACCCGTGACATGCACCGGGCCGAGGCGATCGAAATACCGGGCATCGGGCAACACTTCGTATGCTGTACAATTACGCCCGATCAACTCGGCCAGCTGAACGCTCCGGTCGCCGACGATGTCGGTATGCCGCGCATGTTCGACTGCGTTATCGGGCGAAAGCGACAATACGCTACCCTCGGCCTGCTTATCGGCACCGAAATTCTGGACGAACCATTCGCCATGCCCGCCATTCATGCAAACAGTCATTGGCGTTCCCGGCGTGACTGCCCCGGACATTGCCGTCAGCGCCAATGTATGAAAGCCGCGAACCTCGCTTCCCCAAGCGACGCCTAACGCCCGCGCAGCCGCTATTCCGATACGCAGTCCGGTGAAGCTGCCCGGACCGATAGACACATATATTTTCCCGGCTTTCCCACGATCGGGTAAGGCGGCAATCGCGGGAATGAGACGTTCGGCATGACCACGACCGATCACCTCGTGACGGGCCGCAATTTCTTTCCAAACCCCGTCCGCATTTTCGAACAGTGCAACCGAGCAGGCACGCGTCGCAGTTTCGATGACCAAGGAACGCATCAGGCGCAAATGGCCAATGCAGGCGTCCGGTTCAAGAGCGTTCGGCGACCTGATGCATCCCGTTAAACGATCGCGTTGAATTTATCGAAATCGGGCCGCGGGCTGCGTTCGAATATGGTGGACGGGTCGCCGTAACCGATCGAACAGATCCAATCCGCTTTGACCTTTGGTTGGTCGGCGAAATAGGCCTTCGTAACTTTATCCAGATCGACACCGGACATCGGCCCGCAATCCAGCCCGACCGCGCGTGCGGCCATGATCAGATACGCACCCTGCAAGGCGGAGTTACGCGCAGCGCCTTCTTCGCGCCCATCGGCATCGCCTTCGAACCAGCTTTTGGCATCGGCATGGGGGAACAGCCAGGGCAGCTCTTCGTGAAAGTCGATATCGTAACCGATGACAACCGTCAGTGGCGCAGCGAGTATCTTGTCCTGATTACCCTCCGACGCCATGCCGGACAGCTTCTTCTTCTCGGCTTCCGAATGCACCCAAACGAAGCGACCGGGTTGCATGTTGGCGGAGGTGGGCGCCATCTTCATAAGATCGTACATCCGCACGATCTGTTCCTTACTCACATCCTTGTCGTGCCAGCCATTATAGGTGCGCGCTTCGTTGAACAATTGCGCAAGAGCGGTGTCGGACAGAATATTATCGTGGAACTGCTGGGTCATGGGATTCCTATTGTTGTATTCGCCTCCGGCAAGAGGCGCGATGTAAAAACTTGTACCTGACGGATCAGGCGGCTCTCACTTCAACGACTTCGGGAACATAATGTTTCAGCAAACCTTCGATGCCGTGCTTCAGCGTGGCGGATGAGGATGGGCAGCCCGAACAGGCGCCCTGCATGGTGAGATAGACGATACCGTCCTTGAACCCGCGATAGGCAATATCGCCGCCGTCGCCGGCAACGGCGGGGCGCACGCGCGTTTCCAGCAGATCGTTGATCTGCGCGACTATCTCTGCATTTTCGGGATCTTCTTCAACGACCATCGTATCTTCTGCGGGCACGGCGATATCGGCAGCGCTTCCACCGATGAACAGCGGTGCCTGCGATACGAAATGATCGAGCAGGATGGAATGCACCTGCGGTTTCAGGATCGACCAATCGACCCCCGCCGCCGCCGTGACCGACACGAAATCGCTACCGAAGAATACGTTCACCACTTCGCCCGTATCGAAGATCGCTTGTGCGAGCGGCGATGCCTCGGCGGCTTCGGGCGATGCAAATTCACGTGTGCCGTTGGGCATGACCTGCTGGCCCGGCAGGAATTTGAGGCTGGAGGGGTTCGGTGTCGTTTCGGTTTCTATAAACATAAACTGAATGTAGGCACAGCGCGGACTGGCTGCAAGGTAAGCGAAAAGCCGATGGCCATTCACTATCGCTTCATGCCTTGCGCCTCTATATAGGCCGTATGATCAAACTTTCGCGCGCGCTGCGTTGTTCGGCGCTGGCTCTTCCACTTTTCCTTTTCGTCCCGCAGGTCGCCGCTCAGCAAGTGGCTGTCGATCAAGCGGAACCGCTTTCCATCGCGAAGCCCGCATCGGTGCAGGCGGATGACGAAACGCCATGGATTTACGAAGGCAGCGACGTTCCGCAGGACCGCGAATGGGTCTGGGGCAAGATGGACAATGGCTTGCGTTATGCCGTGCGCGAGAATGGCGTGCCGCCGGGTCAGGTGTCGATCCGCATCCGCATCGATGCAGGATCGCTGCACGAGGCCGAGGACGAACTTGGTTTTGCGCATTTGATGGAACATTTAAGCTTCCGCGAAAGTACATATCTGTCGCAGGGTCAGGCGATCCCCACCTGGCAGCGGCTGGGCGCGACTTTCGGCAGCGACACCAACGCGGAAACCACGCCTACGCATACGGTCTACAAGCTGGATCTGCCCACCGCGACGCCCGCCAATCTGGAAGAAAGTTTCAAACTGCTTTCCGGCATGATGCGCGGTCCGGTACTCTCGGCAGAGAATCTCGCGGCCGAAGTGCCCATCGTGCTGGCGGAAAAGCGCGAACGCGGCGGCCCCGCCATGCGCGTGCAGGAACAAACCCGCGAAACCCTGTTTGCCGGACAACGCCTGGCGAACCGTCTGCCGATCGGAACGGAGGCGACCCTGCGCGGTGCGACGCCGGATGCTTTGCAAGCGTTTCATGCGCGCTGGTATCGCCCGGAAAACACCGTCATCAGCGTCGCGGGCGATTACGATCCGCTGGTTTTTGCTAATCTGATAGAAACCTATTTTGCCGATTGGGAAGGGCAGGGCCCGGTCGCCCCAGCGCCAGATTTCGGCGACCCGACGCCGCCCGCCGGTGTCGATCCGGCCAATCCGGTAGGAGAAACGGCGGTCATGGTGGAGGGCGATCTGCCCCGGTCCTTCGCTTACATCTATATGCGCCCCTGGCGGCAGGTGAACGACACTATTGCCTATAATGAAGGGCGGCTGGCGGACTCTTTGGCGATCGCCATTATCAACCGCAGGCTGGAGGCACGCGCTCGTGCCGGCGGATCGTATCTGTATGCCGGTGCGCAGCAGGACCGCATCAGCCGGTCGACCGATGCGACGGTGGTTAGCTTCGCACCGCTGGACGATGACTGGCAGGCGGCTTTGACCGATGTGCGCGCCATCATCGCCGACGCGATGCAAACCCCACCGACCCAGGAAGAAATCGACCGGGAAGCGCAGCAATATGACGCCGCGTTCTCCAGTCAGGTCGAACAGCGCGACGTGATGCCCGGATCGCAGCTTGCGAATGAAATCGTCAACGCAGTGGACATTCGCGAAAGCGTGGCGGCTCCCGAAACCTTCCTGTCTGTCTTTCGCGGAATGAAGGACAAGGTTACGCCTTCGGAGATATTCGAACGCACGCGCGACCTGTTCGCAGGCGATGTCATTCGCGCGACATATTCCACCCCAGTTGAAGGCGAAGCGACGGCGGCACAATTGCGTCAGGCTTTGCTCGCGGATGTGGAGGCGAACACCGATTCTCGACTGGCGGCGAGCGCGATTTCGTTCGACGAACTGCCGCCGATCGGGGAGCCGGGCACGATCGTTGCACGCGGGGATTTTGGTCTGAACAATGTGGAACGGCTGGAATTCGCCAACGGAACCACCGCGCTTCTTTCATCCAACACCTATGAACCCGGCAGGGTAGCCGTCCGTGTGCGCTTCGGTGCGGGATACCGTGCGTTCGATGCCGAGGATGCGCCGTATATCGCCTTGGGCGAAGCGGCGCTGATCGGTGCGGGTCAGGGCGTATTGGGGCAGGAAGAACTCGACCGCATTACAACCGGACGCGTCATGGGCTTCGATTTCGATATCGGGGAAGGCGTTTTCACATTCGCCGCACAAACGCGCGCGGCCGATCTCGACGATCAATTGTATCTGTTCGCCAACAAGCTGGCCGATCCGCGCTGGGATGCGAACCCCGTTTTGCGGGCGAAAGCCGCGCAACGACTGGCGTATGAATCCTATGCCATCAGCCCGTCGGGCGTACTCACCCGCGATCTGGAATATTGGATGCGTGGGCGTGATGATCGGTTCAAGACCCCCGATCCGCAGGACATGGTCGCCGCGACCCCGGAAGGTTTCCGCGAGGTATGGGCGCCGATCCTGGCGCAGGGACCGGTCGAGGTGCTGATTTTCGGCGATTTCGATATGGAGCAGACGGTGGAAACGTTGCGCACTACGCTGGGCGCGTTGCCAATGCGGGCGCCGGTCGAACCCGCTATTCTGGCCCGGACCCCCGATTTTGCTGAAGCCGGCGCAACGGTTACGCGGACCCATCGCGGCGATGCGAACCAGGCGGCGGCGGTCATGGCATGGCCGACCGGCGGCGGCCCGGAAGCCCTGCCGGAATCGCGTCAGCTTGAAATTCTGACCGCCCTGTTCACCAATCGGCTCGTCGATGCGATGCGGGAACGTGCCGGAGCAAGCTATTCCCCCAACGTGTCGAGCAGCTGGCCGGTCGATCTGGATACCGGCGGGCAGATCATGGCGATCGCGCAGCTGAAGCCTGAAGATGTCCCGGTGTTTTTCGCCGAAGCCGACGCGATCGCGCAGGATCTGGCGGCCAATCCGGTCACGTCCGATGAGTTGGAACTGGCCACGCAACCGCTCAAACAACTCGTTCGGCGGGCAATGACGGGCAACAATTTCTGGCTCTACCAGATTGCCGGATCAAGCCGCGACCCGCGCCGCCTTTACAATCTGAATACGCTTGCGAGCGATTTCAGCGAAACGACGCCGGAACGGATGCAGGCGTTGGCGCAGAAATATCTGGGCGCGCAGGAAGGCTGGCGCTTCGCCGTCATCCCCGAAGGTCAGGAACTGGCAACGACGCTGCCGATTGCCGCCGGACGGTAAGCGGCGGGCAACGCGAACTTGGTGGACGCATGGATTTGATGCGGTTGCCTGATGACCGGCTTTGCTTTTGTTGGACGGCGCAGGTAATCCTGCGGACGACGCATTCCAGCCCACCCACACGAAAGCACCGCGATTTTGGCACAGAATTGGACACCCGATAGCTGGAAAGCGCACGAAGCCCGGCATCTGCCGCGTTACGAAGACCCGCAAGCGCTTGCCGACGCCGAAGAGACCCTGTCGACCTATCCCCCACTGGTATTCGCCGGAGAAGCGCGGGCGCTGAAGGCCGATCTGGCCGATGTTGCCGAGGGCAAGGCGTTCCTGTTGCAGGGCGGCGATTGCGCGGAAAGTTTCGCGGAGTTTCACCCGAACAACATACGCGACACGTTTCGCGTGCTGCTGCAGATGGCGGTCGTTCTGACCTATGCGGGCAAGGTTCCGGTGGTCAAAGTCGGGCGGATGGCCGGGCAATTCGCCAAACCGCGCAGCAGCGATACGGAAACGAAGGACGGCGTGACGCTGCCGAGTTATTTCGGCGACAATGTGAACGGTATCGATTTCGATCCCGCCAGCCGTGTCAACGATCCGCAACGGATGGTGCGCGCCTATTCGCAGGCGGCGTCCACGCTCAATTTGCTGCGGGCTTTTGCCGGTGGCGGCTATGCCAATCTGCGGCAGGTTCACAAATGGACGCTGGATTTTATGGGACGCAGTCCATGGGCCGATAAATTCGCGCAGACTGCCGATCGCATCGGCGAGGCGCTAGATTTCATGGAAGCCTGCGGCGTCGATCCCGACACCGTGCCGCAGCTGCAGCGCACCAGCTTCTACACCAGTCACGAGGCGTTGCTGCTCCCTTACGAACAAAGCATGACGCGCGAAGATTCGCTGACCGGCGAATGGTACGACACCAGCGCGCATATGGTGTGGATCGGCGACCGCACCCGGTTCGAAGGCAGCGCGCATGTGGAATTCGCGCGCGGGATCGGCAATCCGCTGGGCATGAAATGCGGGCCAAGCATGAAGCCGGACGTACTCCTCAAACTGCTCGATACGTTGAACCCGACGCGCGAGGCAGGACGCATTACTCTCATCAGCCGGTTCGGGCATGACAAGGTCGAAACCGGGCTGCCGCCGCTGCTGCGTGCGGTGAAGGCGGAAGGGCATCCGGTCGTGTGGAGCTGCGACCCGATGCACGGTAATGTCGTAAAATCGGAAAGCGGGTACAAGACACGGCCCTTCGACCGTATCCTGCGTGAAGTGAAGGGGTTCTATGCCGTGCATCGCGCAGAAGGCACACATGCTGGCGGCATCCATATCGAGATGACCGGGCAGGACGTGACCGAATGCGTCGGCGGCGCGGTTGCGATTACGGACGATGCGCTGGGCGACCGATATCATACCCATTGCGATCCACGGCTGAACGCTGCACAATCGCTGGAACTTGCCTTCTTGTTGGCCGAAATGATGGTACCGGATGCGGGTCAGGCGCGGGCGGATGCGGCTTAGGCGCAGCTTCGTCTTATCGAAAATAGCTGTTGAAATGGCACCTTTTTCCGGCATTATGGGAAATAATCGGGGCGTGATGCTTTGATGTGATGAAGGTTCGCGTATCGAACTGACTGCCCGAACGGGAACAGGAGAGATAGGTGCCGCGACCGCAAGCCACCCATTCGCATATCGACGCCGATGTATCCAGCGGCACGACCGGGCCCAATGTCGGCACTCTGAAAGAGCGGTTTACGGCGACCCGCGCCTTGACATGCGCGTTGCTCGATCCTCTTTCGGAAGCGGATGCCACGCTGCAATCGATGGAGGATGCATCCCCGGCGAAATGGCATCTGGGGCATACCAACTGGTTTTTCGAAACCTTCATTCTGCGCGACCATAATAGCGATTACACGCTGCACGACGAACGCTGGCCGTTCGTATTCAATTCCTATTACGAGGCGGAAGGGGAGCGGATCGATCGCTTTGCGCGCGGTATGCTGTCGCGACCGACAGTGGCGGAAATTCGCGAATGGCGCGATGCGGTCGATGCTGCTTTAACGCCGATGTTGGACGATCCGGCGCTTTGCGAACTACTCGAAATCGGTCTGGCGCATGAGCAACAGCATCAGGAATTGTTGCTGACGGATATCAAACATGCTTTGTTTCAAAACCCCCTCGGCCCCGCGATGCTTGAGGCTGGCAGCCACGCGCGCGGTTCGATGGCGGCGAAGGATGGTTGGACGGAGCAACCTTGCGGCATCGCCGCCCTCGGGCACGATGGTGAAGGCTTCGCTTACGATAATGAAGGGCCGCGTCATCGCATATTGCTGGAACCCTATGCTTTGGCCGAACGGCTCGTCACAAATGGCGAATGGCAGCAATTCATCGATGATGGCGGATATGGCAATGCGGCGTTGTGGCTGTCCGATGGTTGGACATGGGTGCAGCAGGAGAGGATCGCCGCGCCGCTATATTGGCACGAAGGCGAACAATTCACGCATTATGGTTGGCAGGTACGCGATGATGGCGCGCCGGTAACGCATATTTCCTATTACGAGGCGGATGCCTTTGCGACATGGGCCGGTGCTCGCCTGCCGACAGAGGCGGAATGGGAAAATATTGCTCGGACGCAGGATGCCGCGGCCGGAAATCAATTGGACGATTTGTCCGGTCTGTCGCCGCATGGTGGAGCGGGCTTGTTCGGCGATTGCTGGCAGTTCACCCGCAGCGCCTATCTCCCCTATCCACGGTTTCGACCGGCGGAGGGGACCATCGGCGAGTATAATGGGAAGTTCATGAGCGGCCAGTTCGTATTGCGCGGTGCCAGCGTCGCGACGCCGCGCGGTCATTCGCGTGCCACCTATCGCAACTTCTTTTACCCCCACCAGCGGTGGCAATTTACCGGTTTGCGTTTGGCGAAGGACATTTGATGGCAAATGGTGGTTTTCAGGCGGAAGAATGGACCCAGTCGGAGGGATTGGCGCTCGTCGATCGCGATGCCGATGGGGTGGATCGCGCGTTTCGCGAAGATGTTCTGGCAGGGCTTGCACAACCGCAAAAGGCGGTACCCGCGCGCTGGCTTTACGACGATGCCGGTTCGCAATTGTTCGAAGACATCACGCAAGTTCCCGAATATTATCCGACCCGCGCCGAAACCGAAATATTGCGCGAGCGTAGCGACGAATTCGCACGGGCGATCGGTCCTGGCCGTGCGGTGGTTGAATTCGGATCGGGCAGTTCGGTAAAGACACCGCTCCTGCTCGATTGCATCGAACCTGGCGCTTACGTGCCCTTGGATATCGCAGGGGATTTCCTGCGCGCATCGGCGGCGGAATTGTCCGGCAAGTTCCCCGATCTGGCGGTTTATCCGGTGGAGGCGGATTTTATGCGCCGTGTCGAATTGCCGGATGCAGTGGC
>JBAUIN010000243.1:0-17143 GCA_049682975.1 Pontixanthobacter sp.
ACTTCGTAACGGTGCCGGTGCCGTTCCGATATGCGCGCGGTATCGTCGTAGAGACTGCGGACCTTGCTACCGGCAGTGAGTTCCGCATCGTAAGCGCCTAGGCGCATCGTACCACCGAGATCGCCACCCTCTTCGCGTTGATGCAGCCCTTCTTCGCCCATCCATTCCGTAATGATGCCGACAACCGGTTCTGCCGTTTGACCGAACTCTGTCGAGGAGGCCTTGCTGTTACCAGACAGTCGCGCAGCCTCGACGCACGCCATTTGCATGCCCAGGCATATGCCGAAAAAGGGCACGTCGCGTTCGCGCGCGAAGCGGACGCTCGCGATCTTTCCTTCGGAACCACGTTCACCGAAACCACCGGGCACCAAAATACCGTGGAGTGGTTCCAGTTGAGCCGTAATATCGGCAGCATCCTGTTCGAACACTTCGGCATCGATCCACCGGATATTGACCTTGACCCTATTGGCCATCCCCCCATGCACCAGTGCTTCGTTTAAGGATTTGTAGGCGTCCTGTAGCCCGACATATTTACCAACGACCCCGATCGTCACCTCGCCTTCCGGATTGAAGAACCGATCGGTGACATCTTTCCAACGCGACAGATCAGGTTCCGGCGCATCTGTGATACCGAAGCTTTGCAGCACCTCCGTATCCAAACCTTCGCGATGATATTGCATAGGCACCGAATAGATCGAAGGAGCATCGAGCGCGGGTATTACCGAGCTTGGTCGCACGTTACAAAACTGTGCGATCTTCGCACGTTCGCCATTCGGGATTGGATGTTCGCTTCGACATAAAAGAATGTCGGGCTTGATGCCCAGCGCCGCCAGCTCGCGCACCGAATGCTGGGTCGGCTTCGTTTTCAACTCGCCTGCCGCGGCGATATAAGGCACTAGCGTAACGTGCACGCTCAGCGTTTGGAACGGCTCCAATTCGTTGCGCAACTGCCGTATGGCTTCCATAAAGGGTAGCGATTCGATGTCGCCAACGGTGCCACCGATTTCGCAGAGAACGAAATCCAAATTGTCCGTTTCCGCCTTGGCGAAATCCTTAATGGCATCGGTAACATGCGGGATGACCTGCACGGTCGCCCCCAAATAATCACCACGCCGTTCGCGCGTGATGATATCCTGATACACACGCCCGCTGGTAACATTGTCGCTTTGCCTGGCGGAAACGCCGGTAAAACGTTCGTAATGTCCAAGATCGAGATCCGTTTCGGCCCCGTCATCCGTCACATAGACTTCACCGTGCTGGTACGGACTCATCGTGCCGGGATCGACGTTCAGATAGGGATCGAATTTGCGAATTCGAACTGTATAGCCGCGCGCCTGCAGCAATGCCGCAAGGCTTGCCGCCATAAGTCCTTTGCCAAGCGAGGAAACCACGCCGCCGGTTATGAAAATGTACCGCGCCATGGGTGACGGCCTTTAAAGTGGGAGAACGAGTCGGCGCAAGCTTAGCGGAGCGCCCGGTCGACGCCGTCCACAACTAAACGGTCACGCCCACATTCAGACCATGAGAACGTGCGCAAACCTTTTTAGTTAACCACATCCGCCAGCGGATCGTCGTTTGGCGTTTCGGCAGGAATAGCAGGTTGAGAAGGGTCGGTCGCGGGTGTGGTCGGAACAGCTGGATCGCCGGCACCGCGTTCGACAGTGGAGGTAATTGCCCCGCCGCCGGTCGCCTTTACGGCTACAGCCGCCAGAATGATCGACAGGACGACGAAGGTGATGGCCAGCCATTTGGTCGCCCGCGTCAGGAAATCTGCAGCGCCGCGTGCGCTCATCATGCCGCTGGGACTGCCGCCGATGCCCAGGCCCCCGCCTTCCGAGCGTTGCATCAGGATCGTCACGACTAAGGCAGCGGCGATGATCGCCTGTAAGACCGTGAGAAACAGGAAAATGGACATATCAGGTAATCTCTAAAGCGTATCGGCAACGACTGAACGAGCAGCGCATGTAGGCAGAGATGCGCATAAGGGCAAGAATTGCGGGCCTATGTTACTGATCCTGCATTTCCGCCGCAGCGAGTACGATGCCAAGAAAGTTTTCGGCGGTTAGGCTGGCACCGCCGACAAGAGCGCCGCCGACATCTTCTGCGGCCAGCAATTCCTTGGCATTGCCCGGTTTGACCGATCCACCATATAGGATCCGTACGGCGGCCGCATCATCGTCACCGTACAATTCTGTCAGCAGCGCGCGAATGGACCGGTGCATCGCGCCGATATCGTCTACGGTCGGGGTCCGACCCGTGCCGATCGCCCAGATCGGCTCATAGGCAATGCTCAAAACATCCTTAACGCCGTCGATGTTTTCCGGAAGCGATCCGCGTAATTGCTGTGAGACGAATTCCTCTGCCGACCCATTATCTCGCGTAGCTTCCGTTTCGCCGCAACATAGAATGATCCGCATTCCACTCGCCAATGCCGCTTCGGCCTTGGAACGGATCAATTCATTGCTTTCGCCGTGGTCCTGCCGCCGTTCGCTATGGCCAAGAATGACGAACTTCGCCCCGGCATCCTGCACCATAGAAGCCGAAATATCGCCGGTATTCGCCCCATCCTGCGCCGGGTGACAATCCTGCGCGCCGACGCCGATCTGTTTTACCTCCCGATGAACGCCATGAATAAGCGTATATGGCGGAGCCAGCGCGACTTCGACTTTCATCAGCCGCTGCGACGATCGATCGATGGCGCGCGCTTCAGACAGCATTGCGCGCGTACCGTTCATTTTCCAGTTTCCGACGATATAGGGCCGCTCGGCCATAGATTATTCCCGATATACTAATGTTTGTTCGGCAGAAAAGCTGCCTTTCACGGCCATATGGCGCGTTCCGGACCGAACCGCTAGCCGCAACCCCCCGATAGGTCAAAAGACTTAGCAACCTGTTGCGGCAGGGTCGCATGATGGATAAAGGATCGCAGTAGGGACGGCCCGTTTTGGGACGTTGCCGCCTGCGTCACCCGTCAAGCTGGAAACACTTCGCGCAATGATCACGTTCTTTCGTTCATTTTTCCAATCCAAGTTCGGGATTGCGATCACCCTAGCCTTCCTAGGTCTTATCGCATTCGCATTTGCCAGCAGCGATGTCGCGAATACCGGGACATTCGGCGGTGTATCCGGTGGCGATCGCGTGGCCGTTGTCGGTGGCGAGAAGATCAGCACATCGGACCTATCGACTTCTGCAAATTCGGCCGTGAACAATCTGCGACAGCGTGATCCGACGATTTCTATGCCTTCGTTCATCTCACAGGGCGGACTGGAAGAAGTTCTGAACCAATTGATCGAGCGCACATCGCTAGCCGTGTTCGCCGAAAAGTTCGGACTTCGTGCAGGCACCAATCTGGTCAACAGCGAGATTATCAACATTTCGGCCTTCCGCGGCGCGGATGGGAATTTCAGTGAAGACGTTTACCGGCAGGCTTTGGCACAACAGGGTTTGACGGATGATTTGGTGCGCGAGGATTTTCGTGCCGGTCTGTTCGTGCGACAGTTGCTGATACCTGCGGCGTTCGGCGCAAAAATGCCGGACAAGATGGTGACGCGCTATGCATCGCTATTCAAAGAGCGACGCGAAGGCGGGATTGCCGTGGTTCCATCTGCGGCGTTCGCCCCTTCCAAAGATCCGACCGCCGAACAGCTTTCGCAATTCTACGCGCGTAATCGTGGAGATTACATTCGTCCGGAACGTCGCCGGTTGCGGTATTTCAGTTTCGGTGACAACGCCCTGAGCGACCTAGCCCCACCGACCGATCGGCAGATTGCCGCGCGATACGAAGAAGATCGCGCTCAATATGCCGCGAGCGAAACCCGGATGCTGACTCAGCTCATCGTTCCTACGCAGCAAGCGGCTCAATCCATTCGCAATCGCGTACAGGGCGGCGCATCGCTCAATGCCGTCGCGCAGGAAGCCGGATTGCAAACGGTTGCAATCGGTCCGGTGACACGCAGCGAACTTGCGTCGCAGAGTTCCAGTGCTGTCGCGCAGGCAGTGTTCGCAACTTCGCAGAATGCGGTGACAACTCCTGCGCGTAGCGGGTTAGGTTTTCATGTCGTGCGCGTAGACTCGATCGAGAAAACAGCTGGACGAAACCTGGAACAAGCGCGTTCCGCGATAGCGGGACAACTTACCGAAGAACGCCGCCGTGCGGCATTGTCCGATCTGGCGGAAGATATCGAAGAGCAGGTCGATAACGGCGAGTCGCTTGCCGATATCGCCGCCGGTATTCGAACTGCCCCCAAAACGACAAAGCCGATTACCGGCGCCGGACAAATTTATGGCGAGGATGCGCGTGTAGACGAGATACTGGCTCCCGCCTTGCAAACCGCTTTTCAGATGGAAGAGGGCGATCCGCAGCTTGCAGAAATCGAACCGGGAAAGACGTATCTGGTTTATGAGGTGACCAGCATCACGCCGTCAGCCGCTGCGCCCTTGAACGACATTCGTGACAATGTCGTTGCTGCTTGGAAGCTTTCTCAGGGGTCCGCACTTGCGCGCAAAGCGGCGGATCGCATTATCGCACGGGTTCGCAAAGGCGTGACCTTGGCGGCGGCACTGAAAGCGGAAAAGGTCGATCTACCCAATCCCGATGCGATTGCGCTGACGCGTGAACAGCTGGGGCAGGTGCAACAGGTCCCACCCCCGCTCGCGCTTTTGTTCAGCATGGCGCAGGGCACGACCAAACCTCTGGAAGCCCCGCAGAATGCGGGTTGGTTCGTCGTCCGTTTGGATGATATCGAGGCCGGTACGTTGTCGATGGACGATCCCAAATTCGCGCAGGCCAAGACGGAACTCAGTCAGTCGATATCGCGCGATTACAGCGATCAGCTGCGCAAGGCGATCGAAACGAATGTCGGCGTCGAGCGCAACCAATCTGCAATCGAAGCGGTGCGTCAGCAGCTGACCGGCCGTAATTAAGCACCGTACGGCTTCGCAGTGGCTTCTTTCGCGCACGATGCCCCGAACAACGCAGTGGAGGCGCGTGATTTATTGAATGGCGGAAAGCCGGCGCTGATATGGCGTACGATGATCGCCGATACCGAAACCCCTATCGGTGCCGCCACCAAGCTGATCGCGGAAGGACGCGGTGATTTCCTATTGGAATCAGTAGAAGGCGGCGCATCACGCGGACGATATAGCCTGCTGGGATTGAACCCGGATCTTGTGTTTCGCGCAACCGGGAACGACGCCGCGATCAATCGCGAATGGCGATCCGACCGTGATGCCTTCGTCGCATGTTCGGATGCCAGCCTGAGCGCGCTGCGTGAACTGGTCGCCGACTGCCGCATCGATACGCCCGAAACACTTCCGCCCGCCCTCGCCTGTCTTGTCGGTTATTTCGGGTATGAGACCATGGCGTTGGTTGAAAAGCTTCCGGAACCATCGGCAGATGGCCTTGGCTTGCCCGACATGCTGTTCGTCCGCCCCACGCAGATATTGGTATTCGATGGGCTGACCGAAAAACTGTTCGCCATCGCCCCCCTATGGCCGACCGGCCAATTGCCGGAAGAGCAGATTGCGGCGGCGGCCGAACAGATAGACGTGACATTGAACATGTTGTTCGACGCCTCGCCGCGCCAGACGCAAGCGCAGTCTTTGGAAAACGAAGCGCCCGAACTGACGTCGATGGTCGATCCGGGCAACTATGCCGATATGGTGGCACAGGCCAAAGAGTACATCGAGGCAGGTGACGTCTTCCAGGTCGTCCTGGCGCAGCGTTTTACTACGACATTCACGCTGCCCCCATTGGATCTTTACCGTGCCTTACGCCGTATCAACCCTTCCCCATTTCTCTACTTTCTCGACCTACCCGGTTTCGCGTTGGTCGGCTCCAGTCCCGAGATACTCGTGCGCGTACGGGATGGCGAAGTCACCGTCCGCCCCATTGCCGGCACACGTCCGCGTGGCGATAATGAGGCCGAGGATCGCGAGGCTCAGGAAAGCCTCCTGAGCGATCCTAAAGAATGCGCGGAGCATTTGATGTTGCTGGATCTCGGTCGCAACGATGTCGGACGTGTTTCGCAGAAAGGCTCCGTCACTGTGACCGACAGCTTCTCGGTCGAACGCTATAGCCATGTTATGCATATCGTCAGCAACGTCATTGGCCAATTGGCGCCAGATCGCACTGCGCTGGACGCATTATTTGCCGGTTTTCCAGCTGGAACGGTCAGCGGGGCGCCGAAGATACGCGCCTGCCAAATTATCGCCGAACTGGAACCCGAAAAGCGGGGGCCCTACGCCGGCGGGGTGGGTTATTTCGCGCCCGATGGGTCGATCGACAGTTGCATTATATTACGTACGGGCGTGGTGAAGGATCAGACACTGCACATACAGGCTGGTGCGGGTATCGTCGCCGACAGCGAAGCCGAATATGAAAAACGCGAGTGCGAAGCGAAGGCAGGTGCCCTAATTGCCGCCGCCAAAGAAGCTGTTAGGATCGCGCACGCAAACGGCGGTGCCGCATGAGAAGGTGTGGGCTGGTTATGCTCGCGCTGCTCGCTGGATGCGACGTCGAACAGAGTGGCGAGCCAGTCTTGCGAACCGAAATCGGCGAAGCGGTTGCCGAACCGCCGAAGCAATCGACAAATGAGCGATCCGCTTGTCGTAGCGTGACGTTCGAAAACGTCCCATTGACGCACTGTATTGCGGATCCTGCCGAGCATCATATTACGATGGAGCTTGGCGCAGGCACAGGCGGTCGCGAAGATACCCCATATCGCAACCTCGCCATTCTTGCGCAAAGTCGCGGACCGGATGCGCCGGGAGTCGCCTTTGCGGTGAATGGCGGCATGTATGATGGCGAAGGGCGCCCGATCGGTTACTACGTCGAAGGCGGTAATCGTACCAAGGAACTCAGTCTCAGCGACGGGCCCGGCAATTTTCATATGAAACCCAATGGTGTGTTCTTCGGCGCGGACGGGAAGTGGCAAATTATGGCGTCGGACGAATTTTATCGTACTGTTGGTGATCGGCCTGACTTCGGAACGCAATCCGGCCCGATGCTGGTGGTCGATGGTGCGCTCCACCCACGTATCGCCAATGATGGACCGTCTAAGGCGATCCGTAACGGCGTCGGCATCGACAAGAAAGGGCATGCTCATTTCGTCATCTCCGACAACGTAATGTCATTCGGTCAATTGGCGCGTTTCTTTCGCGACGAATTGAAAGTCCCGAATGCACTTTTTCTCGATGGCAATGTTTCTTCCCTGTGGGATCCGGCGAACGACAGGCTGGATCGGGGCGCTCCGATCGGACCGATGATTGTCGTTGAAAAGGCCCGGCGGGCCGAACGATGATTATCGTCATCGACAATTACGACAGCTTCACGTTCAACTTGGTGCATTATCTCATGGAATTGGGCATTGAGGTGGAAGTCGCACGCAATGACGCCATTACCGCCGCTCAGGCCGTCGCGCAAAAGCCTGCCGGTATTCTGATATCGCCCGGCCCCTGCACGCCTGACGAAGCCGGCATCAGTCTGGATATGGTGGCAGCTTGTGCCGACAAAGCGTTGCCTCTGCTGGGTGTATGTCTCGGCCATCAGGCTATCGGTCAGTATTTCGGCGGCGAAGTGGTGCGCGGGGGGCTGATGCATGGAAAGACTTCGCCTATCGATCACGATGGGACAGGCGTGTTTGCCGGACTGCATTCACCTTATATCGCCACGCGTTATCATTCATTGATCGTCGATAATGTTCCCGCAGAACTGCCGATAAATGCCACCAGCAGCACACCGGGCCAGGATGGCACTTGCGTAATGGGTTTTCGGCATCGCGATCTACCCATTCACGGGGTTCAGTTTCATCCCGAAAGTATTGCAACCGAACATGGGCACGCCTTGCTCGCGAATTTTTCGCGCATATGCGGTATCGAACCGAAGGAACTGCCATGAAATCGCTGCCTTCGGCTGACGCTATACTCTCGGAAGATGAAGCCGAGACCGTATTCAGTACTCTGCTTGACGGTGAAACGAGCGATGCGGAGATCGCTCGGTTCCTTACCGAATTATCGGATCGCGGTGAGAAGGGGTCCGAAATTGCCGGGGCCGCGCGTGCGTTGCGCGCTCGCCTCATCCCCATTGCCGCCCCCGACGAAGCAATCGACGTCTGCGGTACGGGCGGTGATGGCCATCATACGCTGAACGTATCGACCGCGGTATCGCTGGTTGTGGCAGCCGCGGGCGTACCCGTCGCCAAGCACGGCAATCGAGCGGCTTCGTCCAAGTCGGGAGCGGCCGACACGTTGGAAGCGTTAGGCCTGGATATGGAGGCGGCGGGGCGTACGGCGGAAAAGACGCTGGAAACGCTCGGAATCTGCTTTCTTTTCGCCAAAAACCACCACCCGGCAATGGGCCGCATTCAGCCGATCCGACAAAAGCTGGGTCGCCGCACCATTTTCAATCTGATGGGGCCGCTATCCAATCCTGCCGGCGTGAAATCTCAATTGATCGGTATTGCGCGCCCGGCTTACGTGCCGATCTACGCCAAAGCAAAGGCGGCTCTGGGCACGACATATACGATGATCGTTTCGGGCGATGAAGGTTTGGACGAACTGAGCCTCGCGGGCGGAAGCGAGATCGCCCATGTTCGCAAGAACATGTTCGAGATGACGCGCGTCGACGCGAGCGTCGCAAACCTCCCTTCCGCCCCAATTTCGGCCATTCGCGGGGGTGATGCCACGTATAATGCGTGTCAATTGAAAGCACTCTTGAACGGTGACACCGGGCCCTATCGCGATGCGGTGATTTTCAACGCCGCTGCTGCGTTTCTGGTCGCGCAGAAGGTCGATGATTGGCTCGAAGGGGCAGAGCTAGCTGCGCGCTCTCTTGATTACGGAGCCGCTGCGAAACTTTTACAAAACTGGATCGAGGCCACGCAGTGAATAAGCTCGATGAAATTTGTGAACATAAGCGTCGCGAAGTCGCGACGCGGAAATCGAACATCTCGCTGCATGCATTGGAAGAACAGGCGAAGCAGCAAACCGCGCCCCGCGGCTTTGCCCATGCGCTTCAGTTTAAGGCGCGCGACGGTTTCGGCCTCATCGCAGAAATAAAGAAGGCATCTCCATCCAAGGGTTTGATCCGCAACGATTTTCATCCAGCCGAACATGCGCGAGCCTATGCGGAAGGTGGGGCGGCCTGCTTGTCTGTGCTAACCGATCATTCCTACTTTCAGGGTCACGAAGACTTCTTGGTGGCGGCACGTAATGCCTGTGAACTTCCCGTGCTTCGTAAGGATTTTATGGTCGATCCCTGGCAAGTAACAGAAGCGCGCGCGATCGGAGCAGATGCGATCCTAATTATCGTCGCGGCCCTTTCCGATATGCAAATGCATGAATTGGAAGATGTTGCGATTTCGCTCCAATTGGATGTTCTGGTCGAAGTGCATGACGAAGCGGAAATGGAGCGAGCCCATGCGCTGAATTCGCGGTTGATCGGCATCAACAACCGCGACCTGAGAACTTTCGATACCGATTTGTCGGTGACGGAACGACTATTGTCTCTTGCGCCTGCCGACGCTCTGCTGGTCAGCGAAAGTGGAATTCATTCGCCGCAAGACTGTGCGCGATTGGCGAAAAGCGGTGTACAATGCTTCCTCGTCGGTGAAAGTCTAATGCGACAAGAGGATCTGACGACGGCAACGCGGGCACTGCTGGCTGCATGATGAAACTGACCCATCTCGACGAACATGGTACTGCGCGCATGGTCGATGTGGGCGGGAAGGCTGTGACACGACGTAGCGCGGTTGCGCGCGGATATATCGAAATGTCTGCCGCGACAGTCGAAGCCGTCTCGGCAGGCGACGCCCCTAAAGGCGATGTGCTGGGGACTGCGCGTCTTGCTGGCATAATGGCAGCAAAGAAGACGGCGGAACTGATACCTCTATGCCATCCGCTTGCGATCGACGCAGTCGAAATTGAATTTGACGTCGAGAGGTCTGGAATTCTAGCGACTGCAACCGTAGCACTCGATGGCAAAACCGGTGTCGAAATGGAAGCACTGACAGCAGCTTCCATCGCTCTCCTCACCATTTACGACATGGCCAAAGCGATCGACAAAAAAATGATGATAGGTCGCATCGAACTCATATCGAAGACCGGTGGATCTCACTTATAGAACCCTAATTTTCGACGTTCATTCCAGAGTAGCGTGATTTCATTAAGCTTGACGCCTCTTCAATCGTTGCCTAATTGTTCCGCATTCGTT
The DNA here is from genome assembly GCA_049682975.1 of Pontixanthobacter sp. Taxonomy (GTDB): domain Bacteria; phylum Pseudomonadota; class Alphaproteobacteria; order Sphingomonadales; family Sphingomonadaceae; genus Pontixanthobacter. The sequence continues at coordinate 10,211 of JBAUIN010000243.1, forward strand.
CGCCTTTCGGTATATGATCGGTGTTGAGACAAATAGGAGCGTTGGCAGATGTTGACGGCAAAGCAGCACGAACTTATCCGTTTCATTCAGGATCGTCTTGAAGAGACCGGCATTTCGCCTTCGTTCGAGGAAATGAAGGCCGCATTGGATTTGAAAAGCAAATCCGGAGTCCATCGCCTAATTTCTGCATTGGAAGAACGTGGTTTTATTCGGCGCCTGCCCAATCGCGCCCGTGCTTTGGAAGTACTGAAAAATCCCGAAGACGCATTGCCAGGTGCGTCTACGCAAAAGCATGCAGCGAACGATAGCGGGAATAAGGCTGTGGCGAAGACCGTGACGATACCGAAATCGCAATCCGAACCGGCAAACGATGTTATCGACCTTCCCTTGCACGGCCGTATTGCCGCAGGTGCGCCGATCGAAGCGTTTGAAGGGCAAAGCAGTCTACCTGTTCCTGCGGCACTGCTTGGCCCAGGCGATCATTACGCTCTGGAAGTCTCCGGCGATTCGATGGTCGAGGCAGGTATTTTCGATGGTGATTACGCGCTTATTAAACGCACGGAGACGGCCCGTGACGGAGAAATTGTTGTGGCTTTGGTCGATAACGAAGAAGCGACATTGAAATATCTTCATCACGAAGGTGGTAACATTCGGCTCGACCCGGCGAATGGTAGCTATTCTGCGCAAGTGTACAATTCGGCCCAGGTGCAGGTTCAAGGTAAGTTGGCGGGATTGCTGCGACGCTACCATTAAGGTGCGTAGCGACCCGAATATTCGGTGCCGATTACTTTTCGGTCTTTTTCCACCAACCATGCTCACCCTGACTTTCGGCAACCGATGTAATGTTGCGATTATCGAGGTGAATCGTCAGCCCTCCGGTCCGGTTCAGCATACGCCGATCGGCTTTCAGCCATTTGGGCTGGCAAGATCGCGGTAGGTATCGATCGGCTATGACTATGTCCGACATGTCGCATGCTGCCGCCAATGCGCGTTCATCGATCCGGTCCCGCGATCGTGCCATCAATACATGCCATCGACGATCGGCACGCTCCAACTGCAGCACGCAAAAATCGCGGCTGCAATCTGCGTTCGGCCATTGTGCCATCGGTAATGGTTCGCCCCGCATTCCGGCCAGTTCCAACAGATTATCTTTGGCATAATCACTGCGGCTATCACGCAGCGTTAGCAAGCGTGCCCCCTCCCCCGCCACACCGACATGGCGCCCATCGCTCGATATCAAGATGTCGGGCGCTGGCTTCATAAGATATATTCCAGCTGTCATTAAAGAGAGGCCGAGTCCCCAAAGACGTAAGGGCCCGCGCCATAGAGCAAGCCAAAGACCGCCCACCACGAACATGGAAAACAGAACCGGTCCCATTTCCGGCATCAATTTTACCGCACCAGGTCGACTGCTGGTAAAATGCGCGATAGCTATAAGCAGGTCGAGCGACTTCCCCGCCAGGAACCAGATCGGATCGCCCAGACCGAACAGATCGAGAAACAATGCGCCTGCAATGAAGGGCATCGAAGCAAACGTGGTCAATGGTATGCCGATCATATTGGCGAACGCCCCATACACCCCTGCCCGATGAAAATGGAAAAGCACGATCGGCATCAACGCAATCTCGATCACAAGGCCGGTCACCAGCAACATAAGCATTCGTCGTCCGCTGCGTGCAGCCCAACTTTCTTCACGCGGTTTAAGAAATTCGCGGATGGGCATCGAATTATGCAGCGCTACAATCGTCAAAACAGCGGCGAAACTCATTTGAAAGCTTGGACCGACGAGCGATTCCGGCCATAAAATAAGGACGAACATCGCAGCGACCGAAACCATCCGTAGTGACAACGCCTCGCGGCCCAATGCGAGAGCTATCAAGACCAAAACCGCTCCAACGCAGCTGCGCACCGTCGGCACTTCCGCACCTGTCAGTAAAGTATAGCCTATGCCCGAACCCGCAGCGATCATAGCCGCCACCAATGGCAAACGCACCCGCAGCGCCAACCATGGCGAAAGGGCCAATAGCTTGATTGCCAGAAGATAACCGGCGGCGATGACCGCGCTCACGTGCAATCCGCTAATCGACAGAAGATGGGTCAGCCCAGAATCACGCATCGCTTCTTCGTCTGCATCGCTGATACCACCCCGATCGCCGCTGGCCAAAGCTGCCGCAATCGCGCCTGACGATCCGTCCAATTTCGAACGAACATGGGCTGATAGCGATCGTTGCGTTTCGGCGAGCAATTCCTGCGATGGAGATGCCTTCAACATTTCGATTTTGCCGAGAACGGACCCGGTGGCGGCATAACCGTCGAACCAGGCCGAACGGGCAAAATTGTATCCACCGGGGAGCATGGGGCCCGCCGGTGGCATCAATCGCACACGCAACCGGACGATTGCGCCCTCTAACAGCGCGGCATCTGCGTGCTCCCAGGGTACGTTTACCCTGATCTTCCTAGCCGAACCGGTTTGTGCATCTCGCGTCGCTAGCACGAGGCGTACACGGTCACGCGCCGGCTGTTCGTCACGTTCCAATACGCTCGCCGTTATAATTGTAACGGTCGGTTGCTCGATGGCTTCGGCACCCACCGAAGCCGACCTTGCCCAGATCGCTACAGTTCCAAGCGCGAACATGACGGCAAACCCAACGATTGCGGTGCGTAAAGTTGCCCGTCCATCGATACCGCGCCACGCCGCGACCGCCCCGATTGCCGCCAATAGAGCTGCGCCAATTGCGCTTATCCATTGCCATGGAGAGTTAAGTACGAACCACGCGGCGATACCGGTCGCAAACGCGACCACCAGCCACGGCCCCTTGTCGAAACCTGCCCGCGCCAAGAACTGTTCGATTCGGTCGGCAAACCCTCGGGCCGAACTGGACATCAACGGGGCTCTTCGCCAAAGGTGTTGCACTGCACCATAAGCGCCACCGGATTCTGTCGCCGAACGATCGGCCAGCCTTTCATCGGTGGTAGGATCATCGAATGGTATATGCGGAGGGCCGGACGCCATTCCGCGATCAGAAAAGGATTTGAACTTCTATGGCAAGCGATAGCGACACGGTTGTTACACGATTTGCCCCCTCCCCCACCGGATATCTCCACATTGGCGGTGCACGAACGGCCCTGTTCAATTGGCTGTTCGCCCGGCATCATGGCGGCAAAACATTGCTCCGCATCGAAGACACCGACGCGAAACGATCGACGCAGAATGCCATCGATGCGATTATCGATGGATTGGATTGGCTTGGACTCGATTATGACGATGAGCCGGTATTCCAATCGAAACGCGCCGAGCGCCACGTTGAGGTGGCGCGGTCGCTTCTCGATGCCGGTCACGCCTATCGCTGTTACGCGAGCGCCGAGGAACTCGAGGAAATGCGCGCCGCTCAACGTGCCGCCAAACAGCCGATGCGGTACGATGGACGATGGCGTGATCGTGATCCTTCGGACGCACCGGCCGATACCCCATTCACCGTTCGCTTAAAGACACCAACCGAAGGCGAAACGACGATCGACGATCTCGTGCAGGGCACAGTGTCCGTGCGCAACGAGGAGATCGACGATTATGTCATCCTTCGCGCGGATGGCACACCGACATACATGCTGGCGGTCGTTGTCGACGATCACGATATGGGTTGCACCCACGTCATTCGCGGTGACGATCATCTGAACAACGCCTTCCGCCAACTTCCGATTTATTCTGCGATGGATTCCATCGACGGCAACTGGCCGCGTCCGCAATATGCGCACATACCCCTCATCCACGGGAGCGATGGCGCAAAATTATCGAAACGGCACGGTGCGCTCGGCGTAGAAGCCTATCGCGACGAACTCGGCATATTGCCCGATGCACTATTCAACTATCTGCTTCGCCTCGGTTGGGGCCATGGTGACCGTGAAGAAATTTCCCGGTCCGAAGCGATCGAACTGTTCGATCTCGATGGGGTCGGTAAAAGCCCTTCCCGGTTCGATTTGAAAAAGCTCGAAAATCTGAACGGCCACTATATTCGCGAGGCGGACGATGACTATCTCGCTGGTCTGGTCGTCGAGCATAGCGCGAAGGATATCGACCGTGAACTGCTGACCAAAGCAATGCCGGTTTTGAAAGTACGGGCAAAGAATGTGGAGGAATTGGCGGTAAACAGCGCATTTTTGTTCGCGCAGCGCCCCCTAGACATGAGCGACAAAGCGCAGAAACTGTTGGACGCGGAAGGGCGCGAGCGCCTTTCCCGGTTAGGTACCCGTTTAGCAGATGAAAAGAACTGGACAATCGAAGCCCTCGAAGCCACTACCAAAACGCTCGCGGCTGACTTGGAACTGGGGCTAGGCAAGTTGGCGCAGCCGATGCGCGCAGCGCTCACCGGAACGACGACGTCACCCGGAATTTTCGATGTCCTCGTCCTGCTGGGACGGGAAGAGGCGCTGGCACGGATCGACGATCAGTGCACTGCGTCTGACCAAGGGTGAACGAAATTAGGAGAAATAATTTGGCTGACAAAAACGCAACCCTCGATCTCAACGGTCAGACCCAAGATTTCCCTGTTTTGCAGGGTAGCGTCGGACCCGAAGTCGTGGACATCCGCAAGTTGTACGGGCAAACCGGCGCATTCACTTTCGACCCCGGTTACAAATCGACTGCCAGCTGTGAAAGCGCGCTTACCTATATCGATGGTAATGAAGGCGTTCTGCTGCATCGCGGCTATCCCATCGGCCAGCTTGCCGAACAATCCAGTTTTATGGAAGTTGCGTATCTTCTGTTGAACGGCGAGCTGCCGAATAAGAATGAGCTCGATACGTTCGACGATACGATCACGCGGCATACAATGCTGCACGATCAGCTGCGCCAATTCTACCAAGGGTTTCGCCGCGATGCGCATCCAATGGCGATCATGTGCGGTGTCGTCGGTGCGTTGTCTGCCTTCTATCACGACAGCACCGATATTTCCGATCCGGAACATCGAAAGATCTCCAGCCATCGTCTGATCGCAAAGATGCCGACAATCGCGGCTTGGGCATATAAATACGCTTTGGGTCAGCCCTTCCTGCAGCCCGACAACTCGCTCAGCTACACCGGCAATTTCCTTCGTATGACTTTCGGTGTGCCGGCCGAGGAATATGAGGTAATCCCCGCTGTCGAAAAGGCGATGGACCGAATTTTTATCCTGCATGCCGATCATGAACAAAACGCGTCGACATCGACCGTTCGGCTGGCTGGATCGTCCGGCGCGAACCCGTTTGCGTGCACCGCTGCGGGTATCGCCTGCCTATGGGGACCGGCACATGGCGGCGCGAACGAAGCGGCACTCAACATGCTGCGCGAAATCGGCACCCCCGATAAGATCCCGCATTATATCGAACGTGCCAAAGACAAGAACGACCCGTTCCGTCTGATGGGTTTCGGCCACCGCGTATATAAAAATTATGATCCCCGCGCGACAGTTATGCAGAAAACCGTTCGCGAAGTATTCGATGCGTTGAATGTATCCGATCCGGTATTCGAAACGGCGTTGAAGCTGGAAGAGATGGCGCTGAACGACGACTACTTCAAAGAGAAGAAGCTGTTTCCGAATGTCGATTTCTATTCCGGCGTAATTCTGTCGGCGATCGGCTTCCCGACTACGATGTTCACGGCTTTGTTCGCACTGGCGCGAACCGTCGGCTGGGTCGCGCAATGGAACGAAATGATTTCCGATCCAGGCCAGGTCATCGGCCGCCCACGTCAGCTTTATACCGGTCCGACACAGCGCGACTACGTCCCCGTCGCCAAACGCGGGTAGTCTTATACATTTACGCCAAACGGTTTTCGCCGGCAGGTAAGTCCAATGTAAAGCGCGCCCCTTCGCCGGGCGCGCTTTTTACTGTGAGGTTGCCGCCCATCGCTCGCGCGAGCTTACGCGAGATATAGAGGCCGAGGCCCGACCCGCCATTCCCGTTGCGCCCGAGGCGTTCGAATTTATCGAACATGATATTCATTTGTCGGTCGGTCAGACCCGGCCCCTCATCACGAATGGAAATGGTCACTTTTCTGCCGACATATTTGCATTCTATCGACACCAAAGTGTTTTCCGGCGAATAGTGGATGGCATTGGACAAAAGGTTCAAAACAATTTGCAACACGCGACGAGCATCTCCCGTCGCGATGACCGAATGTTCGGCGTTGGGTTCGATAATATCGATATTCTTACGGTCCGCGCGAACGGCCAGCATTCCCGCCGCCCGCCTGACCAATTCAATGATTTCGACCTCTTCCGTATTGGTAACAAAGTCGGGATCTTCGACTAGCTGCAGGTCCGAGAAATCCTCCACCAGCGCCAACAGATGTTGCCCGGCCGCAGTAATGTCAGCCGCATAATCACTGTATTCGCCGGCCAGCGGTCCCGCCATTTTCGCGCGGATCGTTTCCGCGTTTGCGACAATACGATCAATCGGCGTATGGAGAACTGGCAGCAATTCCTTGCCTAATGCTTTCATAGTTGCGCCGCTTTTTTCCTGGCTTACAACGTTATTCAAATCGAGCGCGGTATCCGCGATCAGTAAAAGCTCGAAGCCCAGCTGGTCGGTTATATTCGAATTTATCGGATGAAGCGCAACGCGCCATTTGCGATTCGAACCTTCGACGCGGCATTCGGCTTTGTCCAACAGGCGCCAGTGTAAATCTCCGTCACGTCCGATATCGTATAGTTCGACAAAATCGGTCCATGGTTTACCGGCGTTCGCCGTCATTATATTAGTAAGTGATTTTAAATCCTCTGCTTCGTTTTCTACATCGAGAATGCGCTGTTGTTCGTCGAGTTTGGCGATGAACTCGCTAGCGGCACGATCGATAATGTAAAGACGGTCGGCGTTCCCTCCATCCTGATCGTTTTCATGTTCCGTCCGCCAATCGCGTATTGCAACATCACACCCGCCCTGCGGCCCCCTGCGAGGGGT
>JBAUIN010000244.1:0-9166 GCA_049682975.1 Pontixanthobacter sp.
GTCGGATATAATGAAGACCCCGCCACGCATCTCAGCCGCGTTTTCGAAGAGGTGGGCGGATATGAAGAGATCGTCCTGCTGAAAGACATTCCGTTCCAGTCGCATTGCGAACACCATATGGCGCCGATCATCGGCAAGGCGGCGATCGCATATCTTCCCGGCAGTCGGGTCGTGGGAATATCGAAACTTGCGCGCGTGCTGCATGGTTATGCGCGGCGGTTGCAGGTGCAGGAACGGCTGACGGCACAGGTGGCCGACTGTATCTGGGAAAACCTTGAACCGCGCGGTGTGGCAGTGGTGATCGAAGCGGCGCATTCCTGCATGACTGCACGCGGGGTCAGTACGCCAGGCGTGTCGATGGTGACCAGCCGGATGATGGGCGCATTTCTGGAGGACCAGCGTAGCCGCAAAGAGGTGCTCAGCCTCATGGGGTATGGCTGAATTGGTTTAGTCAAGAAAAGGGGCGTCTTTTTCGAGGCGCCCCTTTTTCACGATAGTCCGATACGCTTAAAGCTGCCCGAGCATGTGTTCGGCCGAGCTGACGGAAAAATCGCCGGGCGCCTCGACATTGAGCTGCTCGACGACGCCATCGTTCACGACCATGGAAAAACGCTGCCCGCGCTGCCCGAGACCGAAGCCGGAACCGTCCATCGTCAATCCCACAGCTTGCGCGAAATCGCCGTTTCCATCCGCCAGCATCGTGACCGGTTCGGCGGAATTCATGTCCTTCCAGGCGTTCATCACGAACGCGTCGTTCACGGCCGTACACGCGATCTCGTCAACACCCTTGGCTTTCAGATCGGCGCTCTTTTCGACATAGCCGGGCAGATGCCGCGCAGAGCAGGTCGGAGTGAATGCACCGGGCACGGAAAACAAAGCGACCTTTTTACCGGCGAAATATTCGCGCGACTGCACCTGTTCCGGCCCGTCGGCCGTTGCCATCGCCAGCTTCACGTCCGGCAATCTATCGCCCACTGATATCGTCATTACGTCATATCCTTTTCAAAAATCGGGTCCGTACGCGCTTATAGGGGCCTGACGGCGACCGGCAATGTTCGTAAGATATAAAGATATCTTTATATTTGCATCAGCGGGGGTGCGCGGTTAGACGGCACGCAGCAACAATGCGCCTGCGCCGATAACTCCGCCGGGCCTCATATCGAAGTTTTCAGGAGACGCCGAATGGCTGCCGAACAGAATTACATCATCAAAGACATTGCGCTGGCCGAATATGGTCGCGCAGAGATCAAGATCGCCGAAACCGAAATGCCCGGTCTGATGGCGCTGCGTGAGGAATATGGTGAGAGCAAGCCGCTGAAAGGCGCGCGGATTACCGGATCGCTGCACATGACGATCCAGACCGCGGTGCTGATCGAAACGCTGGTCGCATTGGGCGCGGAAGTTCGCTGGGCGACGTGCAACATCTATTCGACGCAGGACCATGCCGCCGCGGCGATCGCCGATCTGGATATCCCCGTATTCGCCGTGAAGGGCGAAACGCTGGCGGATTACTGGAATTACGTCGGGCGCATCTTCGATTGGGATACCGATGACGATGCCGACCTTACATCCAACATCATTCTGGACGATGGCGGTGATGCGACTGCCTTCGCATTGTGGGGTGCGCGAATGGAAGCGGGCGAGGAAATGCCCGAACCGCAGAACGCCGAAGAAATCGAAATGCAGCGCGCGCTGAAGGAATATGTGAAGCGCAAGCCGGGCTATCTGACCAAAACGGTAAAGAACCTGCACGGTGTATCGGAAGAAACGACGACCGGTGTGCATCGCCTGTATCACCTCGCGAAGCAGGGCAAGCTGCCTTTTCCCGCTATCAACGTGAACGACAGTGTGACGAAGTCGAAATTCGACAATCTGTACGGTTGCCGCGAAAGCCTCGTCGATGCGATCCGCCGCGCGACGGACGTGATGCTGTCGGGCAAGGTCGCTTGCGTCGCGGGCTACGGCGATGTCGGCAAGGGTTCGGCCCAGTCGCTCCGCGATGGTGGCGCGCGTGTGATGGTCACCGAGATCGATCCGATCTGTGCGCTACAGGCCGCGATGGAAGGATACGAAGTCGTCACCATGGAAGAAGCCACGAAGCGTTGCGATATTTTCGTGACGACGACAGGCAACGAAGACGTCATTACCGCCGACCATATGAAGGCGATGAAACCGATGAGCATCGTGTGCAATATCGGCCATTTCGACAGCGAAATTCAGATTTCGGCACTCGACAATTATGAATGGACGGAACTGAAGCCGGGTACGGATCTGGTGAAATTCCCCGACGGTAAGGAACTGATCATGCTGGCCAAGGGGCGGTTGGTGAATCTCGCTTGCGCTACCGGTCATCCAAGTTTCGTGATGAGCTGCTCCTTCACCAATCAGGTGTTGGCGCAAATCGAATTGTACACGAAGGGCGATGAGTATCAGAACGATGTCTATGTTCTGCCAAAACATCTCGATGAGAAGGTCGCGGCGCTGCACCTCGATAAGCTGGGTGTCAAACTGACGCAGCTCAGCAAGGAACAGGCTGACTATATCGGTGTTCCCGTCGAGGGGCCCTTCAAACCGGAACATTATCGTTACTGATCAGGCCGATGGCTGATAGAGCATGACAAACGCCGTCCTTGCTTCGACGCAAGGGCGGCGTTTGACGTTTTCGGGGCAAAGTCGATACAATCCTGCTCGTTGCGGGATTGCATCGGCATGATACGCCTTATAGCGCATGAGGCATGGAACTATCCCAAACCGCATTGGTGCTGATCGGGCTGTTGATGGCAGCCTGGACCATCGGTGCGGGTTGGTTGATGGTCGTAGCCGCCGCCAAAATGCGCAGCGCTGCTGGCAGTCGCAAGGCGGCACGGCGCATGGCGCGCATGATCGACGAGGCCCCGGCCATTCCGCTGATCGTGCGGACCGATGGCCGGATCGAAGGGTCGGAGCGATTGGCAGCCTGGCTGGGCCTCGATCACCTGCCTGCGTATCTCAGCGAATTGGACGGCAGTGATAATACGGACCGTGGACTTTCGGCGGAGCAACTGGTCGAACTGACCGAAAATGTTCGCCGCACCCAGAAAACCGCAGCTCCATTTCGCATGGCGCTTACTCCGCCGGGTTCGCAGCGCAGCCTCGCAGTTCGCGGGCTCCTCGCCGATCCGCAAGTGTCGCCTGGTGGATCGGCCCTCGTCTGGGTGTTCGACTTCAGCGAAAGCGAAAGCGAATTGTCGCGTCTGCGAGAAGAAGCAGCGCGAGCGAAAGGCGATTTCGGCGCACTTGTCGGAATAATCGAGGCGGCGCCCATGCCCATGTGGTTTCGCGGCCCGGATACGAAGCTGCAATTGGTGAACCGCGCTTATGTCGATGCGATTGCTGCCGAAAGCGCCGATATCGCGGTGAAGAACGGCATCGAACTGATCGAACCGGTCGACGGTCTGTCCGCCGCGCAAATTGCGGGGCAGGCGTTCGAACGGCGGCAACCCATCGAACGTGTAGTGGCAACGACCATTGATGGACAACGCCGTGCGATGCGTGTGAGCGACCTACCCTTGGGTAAAGAGGGTATTGCCGGCTATGCGGTCGACATCGAACAAATGGAGGAGCAAGGCCGCCAATTCCGCGCCTTTCGCGATGTGCAACGCGCGATCCTGGACCAATTGTCGATCGGCGTCGGTCAGTTCGATGGATCGCGCAAACTTGCGTTCGCCAACCAGCCGTTCCGCCGAATTTTCGCGCTACAAGCGGGTTTCGGCACTCAGAATTTGGAATTCGAACGTTTCCTCTCCGGTGCGCGCGATGCTGGCAAAACGCCCGAAGTTCGCGATTTCCCGGAATGGCGCAAGGAACATGAAAACTGGTTCGCCGCAGATGAAGCGCAGGAAGAGGCATGGCCTCTGTTCGATGGCACGCATCTTCGGGTGGTGGCCCAGCCCATGCCCGATGGCGGGCTGGTCATAATTGCCGAGGACCGCACCGAACAGCTCGCCCTTTCGGCTACGCGCGACACGCTGCTGCGCACGCGAACGGCCATGTTTGACAGTTTGTTCGAAGCGCTGGCGGTATTTTCCCCCGACGGCCGCTTACAATTGTGGAACCGCAGCTTTGCCGGAACATGGGGCCTCGATCCCGACAAGCTGGAAGGCCATCCGACCGCGTCGGACGTTCTTGCCGCCATTGCTAGCCAATTGCGTAAACCAAAGCAGATCGCTGCCGTCGAAGAAGCGATCCGCTCCGCGACGCTGGACCGGGCGGGGAAAGGCGGCAGGTTGACGCTCGCCAATGATAAAACGCTGGAATTCGCCGGAATTCCTCTCCCCGACGGTAACGGCTTGCTGACTGCGCTCGATATATCCGATTCGCAAAAGGCCGAGGATTCGTTGCGCGATCGGAACAAGGCGCTGGAAGCGGCCGATGAAGTCAAAACGCGCTTCTTGTCCAATATGTCATACGAATTTCGCACGCCGCTGACATCGATCGGGGGGTTTGCGGAACTGTTGCAAGCCGGGGTCGCAGGCGACCTGAACGAACAGGGTCAGGAATACGTCGAAGCGATCCTGCAGGCGGTTGGCCGATTGACCGATCAGGTCGAGAATGTGCTCGACCTGTCGCAGAGCGAAGCGGGGCTGCTTCCACTCAACAAGAAATCCGTGGAAATGCTTGCTTTCGCAACGGAAATCGTCCGCAGTCGTGAGGCGGCGATCGAGAAAGCGGAACTCACACTCGATCTACGGGGCAGTCGGGCAACCGGCAAAATAGAAGCCGATCCGCGTCAATTGGGCAAGGCCATCGGCTTGTTGCTCGACAATGCGATTGCCGCCACTGCGAAGGGCGGAAGAATTGTGGTCGACCTGTCGAAAGCGAAGAACACCGCGCGAATAGCAATTTCGGATAACGGGTCGGGCATGTCGGAAGCCAGTTTGAAGAACGTTCTGGATGGCGAGATCGACGACAAAAAGCAGGGGCTGGGCATTCCCCTGGCCATACGACTTGTCGAATCGCATGGTGGCACAATGGAGATCAAATCCGTCGAAGGTAGGGGAACCGCAGTTATCATCCGTATTCCCGGAACGTGACGACGCGACACGCCCTGCCGGATATTCCCGCCATGACCCGTTTCGGCGCACGCATTGCCCCCTTATTGCGGGCAGGCGACGTGGTCGCACTGAACGGCGATTTGGGCGCTGGCAAAACCACCCTAGCACGCGCCATCCTAAAAGCGCTCGGCTATGTGGGCGAGGTGCCGTCGCCGACTTTTACGATTATCGAAAGCTACGATGCGAGTTTGGTGTCGACGCCCATCGTCCATGCAGATTTCTACCGTCTGGACGATCCGTCGGAAATACGCGAACTGGGCATCGATGACTATCGCGAGAACGCTGCATTACTCGCCGAATGGCCGGATCGGGCAGGAGGTTTCGCGCATGAGCCGGCCTGCCTTTCGATCCTGTTGGAAACTGTAACCGCAGGGCGTTTGGCGATTGTCGAACCGGGGGCCGATTGGCTAGATCGTTGGACATGACCGCACTTCCCATAGGTATTCAAAATTTTCTGGTCACCGCCGGGTGGGGTGATAGTGCTATCGCCCCAATACCGGGCGATGCATCTTTCCGTCGTTATTTTCGGATTGCTGCCAACGGGCGCCGAGCCATGCTTATGCACGCGCCGCCTCCGCACGAAGATCCGGCACCTTTCGTTCATGCGACGCGTTTTCTTACTGGCATAGGTCAGCGGGCACCACAAATATATGCGCAGGATGTGGAATCAGGATACCTGCTGATCGAAGATTTCGGCGACGATCGCATGCGCGACTGGCTGGACACCAATCCGGCCGGAGAACAAACTGCCTATCGCGCTGCAGTTGAAACGCTGACTCAGCTGCACGACAAATCGCCCGGTCCTTTCGCGCAATATGACATGGAGACATATCTGCGCGAGGTTGCGCTTTTCACCCAATGGTATTGCCCGGCAGCGGGGCTAAAAGTCGATGACGATGCGTTTCTGGCAGCGTGGCAAAATACGCTTGAGCCGCTGATGGACCGTCAAAATCCTGGCGTAACGGTCCTGCGCGATTATCATGCGGAGAACATCATGTTGATCGATCCCGATCCGTCCGGGGGCGGACAACAAGGCATCATCGATTATCAGGACGCCCTGGTTGGTCACCCGGCATACGATCTCGTTTCGCTACTGCAGGACGCGCGGCGCGAAGTGCCTCAAACGCTCGAGGCGGAGATGTTGGGCTATTATCGAGAATTGGCGGAACCGGGCGCGGATTTCGACGCCGACTACGCCCGGTTGGGGGCTCAGCGAAATACCAAAATCGTCGGAATTTTCACTCGCCTCGCGAAGCGTGACGGGAAGTCGCATTATCTCGACATGATTCCGCGCGTATGGTCGGCGCTGGAACGCGACCTTGCCCATCCCGCTTTGGCGCCCATCGCCGCTTGGTTCGATGCGAACATTCCCCCCAACATACACGAAGCAAAAGGCCGGCGACTGTCGTGACCGGCCGGACCGCACCGTCGCTGGCGAGTGATACCGCAATGGTCATGGCTGCCGGTATGGGCAAGCGTATGCGGCCACTGACCGCCACACAGCCCAAGCCGCTCGTTCGCGTGGCGGGAAGGGCGCTTATCGATCACACTCTCGATCGATTGGCCGATGCGGGCGTCGCAAAGGCGATCGTCAATGTGCATTATTTAGCCGACGCTTTGGAAGCACACGTACTGGACCGCCGCGCCCCCAGGATCGCGATTTCGGATGAACGTGCGGAATTGCTCGAAACCGGTGGCGGAATGGTGAAGGCGCAAGATCACTTGCCCGATCCGTTTTTTTGTCTGAATTCGGACAATATCTGGTTGGAGGGTCCGCAGAACGCTTTCCACGATTTGTCGCGGCGATGGGACGCGGCGACAATGGATGCGCTCCTGCTGCTCGTACCGCACGCCAATGCTCGAAATTTCACCGGGAAGGGCGATTTCCACATGGACGGTTGGGGGCAGGTTTCGCGTCGACGCTCGGGCCGAATTGCGCCTTTTATTTATACCGGCATTCAATTGGTTGCGCATCACCTGCTACGCGATGCGCCGACGGGCAAATTTTCCACGAACATTCTGTGGAACCGTGCGATCGAGGAAGGGCGCTTGTTCGGGGCGGCCTTCACCGGGCAATGGTTCGAAGTCGGCACACCGCAGGCTATCAGACCGACCGAAGAAGCATTGAATTTTGGCTGAGCTGACTGCGCCGAGCGTCTATTCGATTGCCGCACATCGCGGTTTTGCCGATGCCTTGGTTGCAGGATTGGTGCCCCGTTATTCGGATGGCGCATTAGGACTGGCGAAGCTGACTTTGCTGTTGCCGAGTACGCGCGCAATGCGAACGCTGAGCGACGCATTCATCCGGCATTACGGTGCGGCGGGTGCAAATGGGATGCTGATGCCGCGCATGGCAGTAATCGGCGATCTCGATCTTGATGAGAAACTTGGCATGCTGCTCGATCCCCTAGGCGCAGAGCATATTCCGATAGCGGTCGATCCCCTCCATCGGTGGTTGCGACTGTCGTCGATATTGCGGGAAGAACTTGCCGACGAACCTGGCGATGACGGGCCGTCCTCCGCCACGCTGTTCAGGCTCGCGCGCGACATTGCCCGAACGATGGACCGTCTGCTTATCGAAGATATCGGTCCGGAACGGTTGGTCAAGGATGACGTGCTGGATCTCCTCGGCGATCTTTCCCATCATTGGCAAAATAGTTTGCGTCTGTTCGCGCGGGTTCAGGCGCGATGGCTGGCCGAACTGGACGAGCGGGGGGCGTTGGATGCCGCAGCACGGCGAAATCGTCTGTTCGACTTCGCCGCCGAACGCTGGCGTGTGCAACCGCCGTCCAGTCCGATCGTTGCTGCCGGCATCACCAGCGCTTCACCCGCTTTGGCAGGTTTGCTAAAGATTGTGGCACAGTTGCCAGACTGTTCGGTGATCTTGCCGGATTTCGACCTTGCGATGGACGATGCGGTGTGGCGCGAATTGGGGGCGGCGGGCGCAACCGACCAACCTGACGATACGCCCTTTTCGCGGGGCGACGCGGTCACGCATCCGCAATATCACCTGAAACTGCTGTTGAACCGCATGGGTGTCGCTCGCGGCGAAGTGCAGCAATGGCATCGCAAAGGCATGACCGCCTCCGCCCCTGAACGCACGCATGCCATTTCGAACCTATTCCTACCGCCGGAAGCGAGCAAAAGCTGGGTCGACCTACCCGCGGCGCAGCGCCGCCTTTCCGGCGTTCGCATTCTGGAAACCGCGCAGCCGGAGGAGGAAGCGCAGGCCATCGCGCTGCTGGTTCGCGAGGCGTTGGAAACGCCGGAAAAACGCATCGGCATCGTCACGCCGGATCGCAATCTGGCACAACGTATCGTGCAGCATTTGCGCCGCTGGAACATCGCCGCCGACGACACGGCCGGTCGGCCGTTGTCACAAACACCCGCCGGGCGCGTATTCCTGCAATTGGCGGAGGTGCTCGTCGAGCAAGCCGCGCCCGTGCCGTTGCTCGCGCTGCTCGAACATCCTCTGGTTCGCGGGGACATGGCGCGTGGCGAATGGTTAAGCCGAGCGCGCGCGTTGGAACGGGCATTGCGTGGTCCGCGACCGGCGCCGGGTCTGCAACCGCTCGCGGCGATCGCATCGGATGCGAAGGTCGAAGAATGGTGGACGGTGGTGCATGGCTTCATCGAACCGTTGTTCGAATTGAAAGAAGCACCCGAACTTGCCACTGCGCTCGACCGGCTGGCTGCGGCGTGTGAGGTGCTGTGCGGCGACGCTGCGTGGGCCAACGAAGACGGGCGTGCGCTCGCGGCATTCGTGGAAGACCTACGCGTGCAAGCCGCCGATATTGGCACGACGATCGATATCGACGACCTGCACACGGTTTTGCGCGATGCCATGGATCAAACTGCGGTACGGCCCCCTTACGGCGGTCATCCGCGTGTCGCGATCTACGGACTGCTCGAATCGCGCATGAGCCGTGCGGATTTGACGATCTGTGCCGGGCTGAACGAGGGAAGTTGGCCTGCGGCACCGGCGGTCGATCCTCTGCTTGCACCTGCTGTCCTGCGTGCGCTCGGTGTGCCGGGTGGCGACTTCCGAATCGGGTTGTCGGCGCACGATCTTG
>JBAUIN010000245.1:0-2945 GCA_049682975.1 Pontixanthobacter sp.
AATTTATGATCCTGCGCCGAACCGGTGTTGCTTGTTTTACGCGCCATAGGGCTCCTTTGAAAACATGGTAATGTTGATCGGGAGAATGTAGGCGCTGGCTGGCGAGAGGCAAGTTGTATGGGAAACAAAGCGGGGCGGCAGGCGTCTTGCCAGTGAGCTCCATTCACCACGCCTTCGATCAGGATTATTGCCCATGCGTATTTGCGCCACTGCCATTCTCGCCGCTTCCCTTTCCCTGGCCGCCTGCGCGGAAACGACGCCGGTGGTGGAAGAGGAAGGCGAAACAGCAGAGGTGATCGCGGTAGAAGGCGATACCCAAAGGCTGACCGAGGATTACCTGCGCGCCGAATTCGCGGATACGACCAATCTTGCCTACAGCTATGGTCGCGCAGATTTGGATGGCGCGGATGAAGAGGAATATCTCGTCTATGTCTCCGGTGATGGATTATGCGGAACGGGCGGGTGTCGATTGTTGGTGCTGACCGCCGATGGCGACGGGTTTCGCAAGCTCGGCAGCATGACCGTCGCACAATTGCCGGTCGGCGTACTCGCGACGACTACTAACGGCTATCGGGATTTGGGTGTAACCGTAGGTGGCGGCGGTTTGGAACGCAGCATTGCGAAAGTTCCGTTCGGCGATACCGCCTATGCCGCCAATCCCACCGCCGCTCCATCCGAGACGGTCGGTTCGCTCGATATCGTGGTTATCGGCGATAGCGAACTGACGCCGATCGGCGATTCGAACTCGCAATTGCCGACGGAATGATGGTTATTCGGTAGCGGCAAGTTCCCCCGCAAGGGAGTTCTGTCCGGCATCCAGCAGCTTTACCGGTATGCAATCGCCGATGGCGGCATGGCCTTTGAAGTGAACCGATTGCAACCACGGCGATTTGCCGAGCCACTGGCCTTCGAGCTTCCCTTTGCGTTCGACGAGTACGTCGCAGATTTTGCCGACGCTCGCTTCGTTGAACGCCTGCTGATCGCGACGCAAGGCGGTTTGCAACCGCTGCAGGCGTTCATCCATCACGGGGAGCGGCACCTGATCGTCCATCGTCGCGGCGGGCGTGCCCGGGCGGGGCGAATATTTGAAGCTGTAGGCCTGTGCATATCGCACTTCGTCGACGATACGCAGGGTGTCCTCGAACTCCGCATCCGTCTCGCCGGGGAAGCCGACGATGAAATCGCCCGATAGCGCGAGATCGGGGCGCGCGGCGCGGAAGCGTTCGATCAGGCGCAGATAGCTTTCGGCCGTATGGCTGCGGTTCATGGCCTTCAATATGCGATCGTTTCCGCTCTGCACCGGTAGATGGAGATACGGCATCAGCTTATCGACTTCGCCGTGGGTATCGATCAGGGCATCGTCCATATCGGCGGGGTGGCTCGTCGTATAACGAATGCGCGCAAGATCGCCTATTTTCGCCAGTTCGCGGATCAGCCCCGCCATGCCGATCGCGCGCCCTTTATCGTCTTCGCCGGTCCATGCGGAGACATTCTGTCCGAGCAACGTGATCTCTTTCGCGCCCGCCTCGACCAGCTTCTTCGCTTCATCGACCAGCGCGGCGAAGGGCCGCGAGATTTCGGCCCCGCGCGTATACGGCACGACGCAATAGGTGCAGAATTTGTCGCAACCTTCCTGAATGGTCAGAAATGCGGACGGCGCGGATTTGCGGCGCTGTGGCAGGGCCGCGAATTTGGCGTCGGCGGGCATGTCCGTGTCGGTCGAACGCTTTCCCGTGACCGCCGCATCGATCATCGCGGGCAGGCGGTGATAGGCTTGCGGCCCGACGACCATGGACACGGCCGGTGCGCGGGCCATGATTTCCTCGCCCTCCGCCTGCGCGACGCAGCCGGCCACGGCGATCATCGGCGGCTTGGTCTGCGTTTTGCCCTTGGTCAGGCGGCCAATGTCGGAATAGACCTTCTCCGCTGCTTTTTCCCGAATGTGACAGGTGTTGAGGACGACCAGATCGGCATCTTCCCCGTCGGGTGCCGGCGCAATGCCCTTCTCGCTCAACATTTCGGCCATCCGTTCGCCATCGTAGACGTTCATTTGGCAGCCGAAGCTTTTGACCCGGTAGGTCTTGGGGGTATCGGTTTTAGGCATGCGCAGCTCTTTACGGGGTCTGCCGATGTCCCGCAATGGTTGCGGCTTTCCTATCCGTGCTGCGCGGTTTGCATAGCTGCATCGATCGATGCCCGCGCACGAGCGGCGATGGCCTTGCGTCCGCGGGTTTCGTGTGGGCTGAACGGTTCGAGGAAGTAAATCGTCAGACCGATGGTGCCGCGCCGTGCCAGAATGCGCTTCGCATTTTCGATCCCGGTTTCATCGCCGATCCACGCAATCTCACGACCGGTAGCGCCGTAATCCAAGAAGACCGGCTGGACCATGACATTGTCCGGCGGCGGCTCCAGCACGCTCAACATCGATGTTTTGAACGGCAACAGCGTGCGCGCGTCCCCCGTCGTGCCTTCGGGGAAAATGGCGACGGCCCAATCATCGTCCAGCGCTTCGCGGACCTGTTCGATCTGCGCGCCTACGTTCACGCGGCTGTCGCGTTTCACGTAGATCGTCCGGTTCAGATCGCACAACCAACCGATCAGCGGCGTCGTGCTAAGTTCGTGCTTCGCGACGAACGCCGTGCCGCTCGCGCCGGCCAGGCATAATATGTCGAGCCATGAGATATGGTTGGACACGAACAAGACGCTCTGCCGCAGTGGCGTGCCGATCGTGCAGACCTCGACCCCGCATACTTGCCCGCAATATCGCAGGAACAGCATGGGTATCCGGTTGTCGTTACGGAACAGGCGATAGGCGTAATGCAGGGGAACGAAGACCAGCAATAGCGCAAGGAGGGCGGCCAACCGCCATCCGATCCGCAGCGATCCGGCAATGGATGGCCGGTACGCTGTATCGTTCAAGCGTCGGCCGTTCCGATTTGAACGGC
>JBAUIN010000246.1:0-9987 GCA_049682975.1 Pontixanthobacter sp.
TTGCCGCCATGTTCTTTCAGGAATGCATGCACTTCGTCTGCATGGCGCGTGATACAGGTCGCCGGGCGGACATCTTCGGGATAATGTTGAAAATAGGTCTTGTTGACCGCGTCCGTCAGATGCTTGGGATCGTTCAACACGATCGTACCCTGCGCGGCGGCAAGCTGCGCGAACAGGAGCGAGGATGACGGCGCCCAGGGACGTTCCAGAATTTCTTCCGCCGGGTCGCTGCGGAGCATCAGCACGTCGTAATCCGACAGGACGATCCGGCTGAGTTCGACCTCGTTCTGTACATGATGCAGGAACGCGGTGTCGTCGCCATGATCGGCGGGTTCGGCGACGGTCGCCATCGCGCAGATGCGCCCGCTGGCCTCGTAGATGAAATCACCCAGCCCCACCAACGCGACCGTATGCCCGCGTGCGCTGGCAATACGGGATAGGCGCGTGGTCGTGTAATCGTCCTGTTCGGTTGCGATGTCGTTGATAACGAATGCGAGGTTCATGCAGGTTCACTTTCTTTATAAAATCGTTCGATTTCGGTGTCCGCAATCGTGCGGATGGTTCGATGGGTATCTTCACCGGCGAAGCATCGCGGAATGATGGCCGCCGGTTGCAGCAATCCGTCATCCAGCAACCGTTCCAATGTCGTGCGCTGTTTCAATGCGAATTTGCCGATGAACAGAAACGGTATGTCACCGCCCGATTTCAAATAAGCGAGCAGGTCGATGAGCCCGTCGAGATACAGGGCGTCCTTCGTTATGCCGCCACCGCGCAATGCGCGCATGGTGGTGTCGAAAGCGGCCTCTTCCCGCAGTGAATGATCGCGCATCGCGGCGTATATCTCGCCCGATCCGGCACGATCGATCGCCATACGCGCGGCAATCACGCGGGCGGCCAACAGGCGCAGGCGGGAGGGCGGCATGTTCCCGGCGAGATATTCGGCCAGAACCGCAACCCCTTCCTGCAAGGCGTCGTAATCGGCCAGACCGCATTCCAGCACCGCGAGCGGCTGACAGCGCCCGTTGAACCGGGTGACCGAGTGGACCCCGATCTCATGCTGTATAAGCGGGTCGATACGCGCCGCGGGCAGGTCGTAATCGAACGCGACGTGCAGATCGCCGGCCGAAGTGTAGATATGCGTGCCCGGCGTCGGGTTCTCGACAACTTCGAAATTGAAACGATCGTCCTGTTCGCGATAATGCTGCATTTCGTCACGTGCGGCGGCCATGAATTGTGCGGCGTCGGTGTCGTGCGGTGCAGGCTGATCGTTGACCGGAACCTTATCCAATATCCGCTCGGCGACCGCGACCAATTGCGCATCGACATTGCCGAACAGATCGATCGCCGCCATCACGAAGCCGTTGCGGCCGCGCAGACGGACGAGTTCGATCTGCCGATCCAGTTCGCGCTGCTTTTCGATGAGCAGCGCCTCGACTTCGGAATTACCGAGGCCGTGGACTTTCAGGTTAAACAACCGATCCCGCAACCGGTCGAAATCGTCCGGCAAATCGGGATATTCCAGCTCCGGCATGTCGCTGTAACCCCTGTCAACGAACCCCTGACGCACCGCATCCAGATTGGTTGGGGTCAGGAGGGTGAGCCAGTCGATCTCTCCATCGATGGCGGCTAGTTCGCTGTCGGTATGACGCGCATCGTCGCTTAACTCCATGGGGCGCATCAGGATGCGATCCGCGCAAGTTCTTCGCGCGCGACCCGCATCACATCCATCATGCCGCTACGCATGTCTTGCGCGGCGCCGATGTTTAGCGTCCCCGTCCATTCGTCCATGAAGATTTTCTTATATTCCAGCGTAATGACGCAGGCTTTGTCGCCGTAGATCTCCGCCAGCCATTCGGGGAAATTACCGCCATCGGGGTAGCGGACATTCTCCGCGACATGCAGTTTCTGACCATTGACCGGTATCGTTTGCAGGGCGTTGGTTACTGCGTTCAACAAATCGCCGAATACTTCTTTGTTCAAGGTCGTGGCACCGATATCGACATCGGGATTGTCGGCGACCGGTGCAGGTTCCGCATCGGGTCCGTCCCGGCGATGGTTGTAGCTATGCAGATCGAACACGGCGATCCGGCCATGGCGTTCGATCTGCGCATCGAACATACGGCGCATCTCGGAATAGAACCGATCGTGCAATGCGCGGCTCGTATCCTTCATGCTTTCGGGCAGATCGTCCTTCCAGATGGTCAGCCCCCACGTATCGTCCGGATCGTCGCTGATCGCTCTATCGCGGGGTCGGTTCATATCGCATTCGAAACGGGATCGGTTCACACGAACCAAATTATCCGCCAGCGACAGGAAGTAATCTGTCAATGGATCCTCTTCCCGGCGGCGATCCTCGTCCGAAATGGCGAGATGACGCTTCAGGTCGGATCGTACGACATGGCCTGCATGAATGGCGGTGGCGGTAATCGGGCCATCGCCCACTATCGCGTTCCAGGGCGGTCCGTCCGAATTGGCGTTCATATTGTTGTCAATCATATTGGGGCAATGCAGGATGGCCCATAAAGTTCAAATTTGGCGTATTCCGATCGTCGACCGCATCATTGTTTTCCTACCGATCCGGCTGCCGCTATTCCGGCGGGGCGCGGGTGTCCCCGACTGCGCTCGGCCGCAAGGTCACAATCGTGAAAACTGACAGAGCAAAAGGTTACAGGCACAACACGGTTTCTCACCATACGATGTTGAATGATAACGAGAAACAGTCGTCTAAGAATTGCGTAAACCAATAGGGTCGGTGTCAGGCAATTTGCCGGACGCACTATCGCATTCGCACTTGCAAAAAGCGCGCGATCCGCTATCGGCGACGCTTCCTATTCAAGGGAGATAATTGCGGGAGGCAGTTTCGATTGCCGATCGACCGCTCATCATGACTCCGGACGCGCGCCGGGGAACAGTGTGAAAGGAGGCCGTCATGGCCAAGAAAATCGAAGCCTATATCAAGTTGCAGGTGCCCGCCGGCACCGCCAACCCATCTCCGCCGATCGGCCCTGCCTTGGGTCAGCGCGGTGTGAACATCATGGAATTCTGCAAGGCGTTCAACGCCGCGACGCAGGATCTGGAGAAAAACGCACCGATCCCCACCGTCATCACGGTGTATGCGGATCGGTCTTTCACTTTCACGACCAAGACGCCGCCCGCCAGCTTCTACATCAAGAAAGCGGCGAAGCTGAAATCGGGTTCCGCCGAGCCGGGCAAGGTCGTCGCCGGTACGATCAAGGCCAGCCAGGTCAAGGAAATCGCCGAAGCGAAAATGGCCGATTTGAACGCGAACGATATCGATCAGGCCATGAAAATCATCGAAGGCTCCGTGCGTTCGATGGGCCTCGAAGTGGTGGGGGGATAAGATCATGGTGAAACAAACCAAGGCGCAGAAAGTCCGCGCGGAACTGAACCCCGAAAAACTGTATGGCGTCGACGAAGCGATCGCGACCTTGCGCGAACATGCGAGCAAGAAATTCGACGAGACGGTCGAAGTCGCCATGAATTTGGGCGTCGATCCGCGTCACGCCGATCAGATGGTGCGCGGCATGGTCGCATTGCCATCGGGTACGGGCAAGGACGTGAAAGTCGCCGTATTCGCGCGCGGCGAGAACGCCGAGAAGGCGGAAGCCGCCGGAGCGGACAAGGTCGGTGCCGAAGATCTGATGGAAGACATGCAGGCCGGCAATCTGAATTACGACCGCGTCATCGCAACGCCCGACATGATGGGCGTCGTCGGTCGTCTGGGTAAGGTGCTCGGCCCCAAAGGTCTGATGCCGAACCCGAAGCTGGGCACGGTTACGCCGAACGTCGAACAGGCGGTCAAGGATGCCAAGGGCGGTCAGGTCGAATTCCGGGTCGAGAAGATGGGTATCGTTCATTCCGGCATCGGCAAGATGAGCTTCAAGGACGGCGATCTCAAAACCAATTTCGAGGCGCTGACCCAGGCGATCGTGAAAGCGAAACCATCGGGATCGAAGGGCAAGTTCGTGAAGAAAGTCTCGCTGACCTCCACCATGGGGCCGGGCCTTAAGATCGACCTTGCGGAAATCGAAGGCGCGTAAACACGCTTTCCTACATTCGATGAAGACGCCATGGGGCCGGGGAAGCGATTTTCCGGCCCTTTTGCATGGTTGTGCGATACGCGAACGGAAAAGCGCGCGTTTCGGAAAGGAATGCCTTGTCGGGCGTTGACCCCATGAACACGCAATCGGGATAATGGATTATGGATATCTGGCCACTCGTCACCATTCTGGGACCCATTTTACTGCTGGCTGCCATTCTATACGCATGGTGGAAGAACAAGCAGGCGCCCAAATCGAACTATCGCGAGGCGGAACGCGGCGCGAAGAAGCTGCAGGACGAAATCGCGACCGATCCCGAACATGATCGGGAATAACACCGCTTAAATGCCGCCCGGCATGACCTCGTAACCCTGCTGCTGCAGACCATTACGTAGAGCGGTAACACATTCATTCATTGCAGCACTGTCGGTTGACCGGACGACGAAATTGGACCCGACCTTTCCTTTGCGAAAGAAGGGATAACTTCCGATCTGGCAATTTTCGTGCGCTTGCTCTGTTTCGCGTAGCAGCACGGAAACCTCGCTTTCCGGTATCCAGCCACCGATCGTTTCGCTCAACAGCGGCGCGCCGCCTTCCAGCGTTCCGGTCAGCGCGTCGAGCATACCTGCAGTGATATGCGGCACGCCCGCCATCATGTAGATATTTTCGATCCGAATGCCGGGTGCACCCGATTTACGGTTGGCAATCAGTTCCGCCCCTTCCGGTGCCCGCGCCATCCGTAAGCGGCCTTCATTCGTACCGCCCTTATCGGCGTAATAACGTTCCAGTATCGCGCGTGCTTCGGGGTGAACGATAACCGGCACGCCTAACGCTGCAGCGATCGCATCGACCGTTATGTCATCATGCGTCGGCCCGATCCCGCCGGTGGTAAAGAGATAAGCGTTCCGCGCGCGCAACGCATCGACCGCCTCCACGATACGTTCCTGCACATCGGCGACGACGCGTACCTCATCCAGCCGGATGCCTTGAACCTGCAACCAGCTAGCGACTTGTGCGATGTTCTTGTCATGCGTGCGACCGGACAGGATTTCGTCACCGATCACGATCAGCCCGGCCGTGTAGATTTTGTCATTCATCGTGGCGGAATAGATTGCTTTGGCCGCGACGTGAAGCGCCCGTTTATCATTCGGCGGTGGCAAGTTCCGGCGATGCCGTCTCCACCGTCCCGCTCACGCGCGTCAATTGCAGATTGCCATCCTCGATCGGGTCGTTCTGCATTATCTTGCGGTCGGACACATATTCCTGATTGAGCCGCCATGGATAGGACACCGCGCTTTTGGGCATGATATCCAGCGCCCGCTTGATGTAGCCGGAGGAGAAATCGAAGATGTCGTCCTCTTCCAAATCGTGATCGGCCGGCAAAAGGGGCATCGCGACGTTGGCCCGCGCCGCGCGCATTCGGTTGAGCACACGGCAAATATAATCGGAGTTCACGTCTGCCCGCAATGTCCAGCTTGCATTGAGATAGCCGAACACGACTGCCAGATTGGGCACGTTCGAAAACATGCAACCTTTGTAGTAAAACCGTTCGTGGAACTCGACCTTCTCGCCGTCCAGCCGAACGTCGATCTTGCCGCATACGGCCAGGTTCAGTCCGGTGGCCGTCACGATGATGTCGGCATTCAGCGTATCGCCATTATCGAGTTCGATACCGCCCGATACGAAGCGTTTGATCTTGCCGGTAACGACTTCTGCCTTGCCCGCTTTCATAGCCGCGAACAGATCGTCGTCGGGCACCAGGCAGAGCCGTTGATCCCATGGATCGTAAGGCGGCGTGAAGTCGGCAAGATCGTATTCCTTGCCCATCGATTTGCTGATCCGCTTATGCAGCGACTGCTTTACCTTCTCCGGCTTGTTCCGGGCCATCTTGAAGGCAAAATCCTGCATGAGAATATTCTTCTTGCGGGTGATTTTGTAGGCCAGTTTTTCCGGCAGGACCTTCCGCATCGTATTGGCAAACAGATCTTTCGCCGGGCGGGAGAACATCCAGGTCGGGGTGCGTTGCAACATCGTAACCTTGGCGGCCTTTTCCGCCATCGACGGCACGATGGTCACCGCCGTAGCGCCCGATCCGATGACCACGATATTCTTGCCTTCGTAATCGAGATCGTCGGGCCAGAATTGCGGGTGCAGCACCTGCCCATCGAAATCGCCGAATTCGAAACCGGGATCGTATGGTTTGTCGTAATCATAATAGCCGGAGCCGAGATACAGGAAATTGGCGGTCAGGCGGGTTTCCGATCCATCCGCTTTCTCCATCACGACATGCCAGCGCGCTTCGTCCGAATGCCAGTCGGCGCTTTTGACACGATGCTGAAACCGTATCTTGTCGCGAATACCGCGTTGATCGACGATCTCATGCAGATATTCCAGTATGGCGGGCGCATCGGCGATACTTTTTTCATGCTTCCAAGGTTCGAACACGAAGCCCAGCGTGTGCATGTCGCTGTCCGATCGGACGCCGGGATAGCGGAACAGATCCCAGGTGCCGCCGATGTTCTCGCGCCGTTCGACGATGGCGTAGGAATGGGTCGGCGTATGCATCTCCATATGCGCGGCCATGCCGATACCGGAAATACCGGCGCCGACGATCAGCACGTCATAATCGGGGGCGGTGGCCAGCATGTTCTCTCTCCTTATTCGGCGAAGGTTTAAGCACAGCCTATGCGATATGGCGAGTCCGGTTGCGATTTAATACTGACGTGCGGGTTCAGCCTCGCTAGATCGCCAGCCATGCATATCCTCCGATTGATTACGCTGGGTTCGACCGGCCTTGTTGCGCTATCCCCGGCAGTGCCCGTTGCGGCTCAAAGCGCGATGGACGACAATTCCGAACCGCCGATCATTGTGGTAACGGGGGAGGGGCTGGATGATACGCCCGCAACGCCGGCCTATTCGTCCATCGAGATAACGGACGAACTTATCGACGTTACGCCGTCCGGGCGGCTGGAGGATGCGCTTGCGAACGTGGCGGGTTTCCAGCAATTTCGCCGGTCCGACAGCCGCAGTTCCAATCCGAGCGCGCAGGGGGCAACGCTGCGGGCATTGGGCGGCAACGCCACCAGTCGGGCGCTCGTGCTGCTGGATGGCGTACCGATTGCCGATCCGTTCTTCGGCTACATCCCGTTCAACGCCATCGCGCCGGAGCGGCTCGACAGCATTCGTGTGACACGCGGCGGCGGTGCAGGGCCGTTCGGGGCGGGCGCTTTGGCCGGAACGATCGAACTGCGCAGTGCTGGGCTGGCCGACACCGATCCCGTGAACGCATCGTTGCTGATCAACGATCGCGCGGAGACGGAGGCAAACGGCGCCTTGACAACGCCCCTGGGCGCTGGTTTTACGACGATTAGCGGACGCTGGGACCGTGGGCAGGGGTTCTTTACGACGCCGCAGGATCAGCGCGTTCCCGCTACATCCCGTGCGGCAGTCGACAGCTGGTCGTTTGGCCTTCGCGGGGTCGCGCCAATCGGTGACACGATGGAATTGCAGGCCAGTGGCCGCGTGTTCGACGATCGGCGCACTTTGCGGTTCGACGGCGCGGACAGCACGAGCGAAGGGGCCGATGCCAGCCTGCGCTTCGTCAGACGCGGGGCATGGCAATTCGATGCGCTCGGTTACGTTCAAGCCCGCAATTTTTCCAACATCGTGATCAGTTCCACCCGCTTCGTCAAAGTGCTGGATCAGCGCAACACACCCTCCACCGGATTGGGCGGAAAATTCGAACTGCGCCCGCCGGTTGGGTCGGATCACGTGCTACGGTTCGGCGTCGATTACAGGCGCGCCACGGGCGAATTGCAGGAGGAAGCGTTCAGCGCCTTTACCGGCAATTTGCGCGAACGACGCCGCGCGGGCGGACGCACCAGCGATTTCGGTGTGTTCGTGGAGGATGACTGGACGCTGGGCACCGTCGTTCTGACAGGCGGGCTTCGTGCCGACCGCACGGTCATCGAAAACGGCTTTTTCAGCGCACGCGATGCGGGTGGCCTGATTGTCGATGAAACGATCGCGCTGGATCGCGGGGATTGGTCGCTGTCCTATCGCGCCGGTGCGGTCTGGCAGGCGAGCGATGCGCTGCGTTTGCGTACCGCGGCCTATCGCGGATTGCGTCTTCCGACATTGAACGAGCTATACCGACCCTTCGTGGTGTTCCCAGTGGTGACGCAGGCCAATGCCGACCTGCAGAACGAGCGGTTGGAGGGATTCGAAGCTGGCATCGACCTAACGCCCTCGCCCAATGTGATGCTGTCGCTGACCGCGTTCGACAACCGCGTGAAGGACGCGATTGCCAACGTCACTCTGGGGCCGACTTTGCGGCAGAGACGCAACTTACCTGCCATCGACGCGCAGGGGATCGAGGGTAATGTCGAACTGCAGCGCGGCACGTTGAGCTTCATTGCCAGCGCAGCCTATACCGATGCGACGATCGACGGGACGGGCGCGTCGGAACCACTGGATGGCAACCGCCCCCCGCAAACCCCGAAATGGGCAGCGTCGGGTACGGTCAGCTGGCGTCCGGCGGACCGGGCGGTGTTGTCAGCGACTGTTCGCCATATCGGCGATCAGTTCGAAAGCGATCAGGAAACCGGTTTGCTACCTGCCGTGACGACATTCGGTATCTACGGCGAAGTGGCGGTGACCGGCGCGATTTCGGTGGTCGTGCGGGGCGAGAATCTGACGGATGAGGACATCGTCACCCGTAATTCAGGCGGCGCGATCGATCTGGGCGTTCCGCGTACATTCTGGGGCGGCGTGAAGATCGGGTTCTAGGTGACCATTGCTCGCTGATCGTCCATGCCCATGGCGATGAGAAGCGGATCATCCGCCTGTCTTTGCTTGAATGCGGCTTTGCCATCCAGCTTCCACCAATCCGCCAATATCAGCGATTGTGCGACCGCCCCACCCAATGTGGTGCCCGGCCCGGCAACGATGAACAGATCGGGCGCGAATTCGCGGGCGGCCACCATTATGGCGCGTGTGAAGTCGTAGGTCTGCGTCACCTGATGACCCAAAGTGTAATCGCGTAACTTGGCCGCATCGCTGCTATGCGGCCACCAGATCGCACCGCGTCCGTCGATCAGCGGAAGCGCAGGTGTCATGAACAGATCGGCAGGCAATGTGTCGCGCCCCTGCCGCGCAACCGGTTCCTGCAAAGGCGTATGAAACGCGGCATGATTGCCGAGCCGCATGGGGAAACGGCCATCGATCGGCTCGACGGCATGTTCGAACGCTTTTAGACCCGCATCGTTACCCGCCAACACCAACATGCCGCCGAGATGGATCGACGGAAGCAGCGTATGTTCGGGCCGCGCGTCGATCTCGGACACGAGCGCCAGCAAGGCCTCGCGCCGCGCAAAATCGGGTGTCCAATCATCGGCAAGAACGGGATAAACGAGCTGGCTGCCGATCAGCGCCTCCTGCATCAACGTGCCCATCGTGTTGGCGATGCTGAAACCGTTCTGCGGTGTCGTTGCGCCTGCGCAAGCAAGCGCGGAATACCAGCCCATCGAATTGCCGGTCACTGCGACCACATCGATCCGGCTGCGGTTGATGGTGAGGTAATCCCCGAAGCTGGCGGCGAAGATCAGGCCGGATGCATTGTCGCCCCGCGTATGCCGCGCAAGACTGAACCGTTCCGCACCGTCCAGTTGCGATAGCGTGTCCTGGCCCTTCTCTCGCCGCTGTTCGTCGAATGCGACAAGCATGCGGGCGTCGGGGAAGTTGCGCGAAAGATAGCGCAGTTCCGCCTTATTATAGGTGCCGCGCCCCGGACAGATGACGACGGCCGTTTTGCGCGCATCCATCATCGCGTCTTATCCAATAAATCGCGCGCAGCCGCCACGATCGTATCGGCGGACGGCATCGTGGCGGCATAGGCGGGGCCGGTGGGAATGAAACTGTCCTCCGC
>JBAUIN010000247.1:0-2132 GCA_049682975.1 Pontixanthobacter sp.
AAATTCGGACGGGCGGGCGCAACCTGGCCCTCAGTCGGCTGGATACCTTCCGCCCAGTCCGGCAAACCGGACACCGGTTTCGCCGCCACACTGCTCGGCCCCGCTTCCGCCAGATAGCAGCGGCGGGCGAAGTTGGTGCTTTCCGTCCATTTGGCGTCGGCAATCGGCGTATCGCGCTCCACCCGTCCCCGCCCGCGCATACGGATCTGTATCTTCGCCTGCGCATCGTAAGCCAGTACGCCGACCGGGGCATCCGCCTCGATCGCCGCGACTTTCGGGCTGCGCGCGTCGGTGTGAAATCGCAGAATATGGCGCGCATCGTCATATTCGCGCAAGACCATCACCCGCAGATCGCCATCGGCGGTGCCGACCACCGGCGTGTGCATCGGCGATTTGCGCGACGTTGCACCGCGGGTCAGAAGGTCGCGAATGCTTGCCTTTACGGCGGATGGGTCGTCGAGGGTGTGGTTCATCGCGCGGCTAAGCCATCGGCATGTGCCCCTTGTCAATCGTTCAGTTTCAGGTCAGTTTAGCTGAACTACTACAAAGACATCGATTGGTGAATGTGCGATCGACCGGGGCCGCTTGGTGGGCATGGCTGGAATTGAGCGTTTCGGCTGATTTATCGGCCGGATCGCAGGAGGCAGCAGGAGAGCCACAATGATGTTACGCAAATTATTGACCGCAGGAAGCGCCTCGGCACTCGCCGCTACGCTGGCCTTTCTTGCTCCGGTCCAAACCGCCGCGGCGGCGGAAGCGGTCGTGACCGCCATGGATACGCAGCGCGCCGATCGCAATCGTGCCGAGCGTCGACAGGCACGCCAGAACCGCCGCGAAGCGAGACAGAACAACCGCCAACGCAATCGCGAAACGCGCCAGCGCCGCAACCGGGGCGACAATGCGCAACGCCGTGACCGCCGCACGGAACGGCAGTCGCAACGCAGGCAACGTGCGATCGACAACCGCGAACGCAATCCGAGCCGCAGCCGTGCCGAACGCGGCGATCGTGGCTTCGGGGAACGAATAGCGCGGCAACAGGCAGAACGCCGGAACGATAGACGCGCAGATCGGCGCGATGACCGCCGGGCCGACCGGCGCGCGGAACGTAGAACGGAAAGACGCCGCGACCGGCGGGCAGATCGCCGCGCGGATCGGCAATCGGAACGGCAGATAGAGCGTCGCCGCGACCGCCGTGCGGAGCGCCGTTCGGAACGTCGGGCCGACCGCCGTTCGGAACGCCGGATCGAACGCCGCCGCGATCGCCGTGCGGAGCGGCGGTCCGATCGTCGCGCCGAACGCCGCTGGGATCGCAGGAACGACCGACGCGCCTATCGCAATGGCTATCGCAACGGTCGTGACTTTCGCAATTACCGCCGCTGGGACCGTCGCCGGTGGCGCGCGAACAATCGATACGATTGGCGTAACCACCGCCGTTATAACCGACGGGCATTCAATCTGGGACGGTATTATGCGCCCTACCGCAGCTATCGCTATCGTCGGCTAAGCATCGGTTTCCGGTTGGACAATCTGTTCTTCGGCAATCGCTACCGTATCAACGACCCCTGGACCTATCGTCTGCCCGAAGTTTACGGCCCCTACCGTTGGGTCCGATATTATGACGATGTCATCCTAGTGAACACCTATTCGGGCGAGGTGGTGGACGTGATTCACGACTTCTTCTGGTAAGTCTTCGTCGACTTTCGAAAGACATGATGGCTCCGCCGATACTTTCGCGCGGGGCCGTTTGCTGCCGGTTGAAGGGCACGCAGGTCATGCTATTTACTGATTATGCCAAGTACGCAGACTATTCCCGACCGCGACGCGTTGAAACGCGTCGGCGCGCATGTCCGCAAACACCTCGATGCCTATCCGAGCGCGCAGAAATTGCCTCCGAAAAAGGCGGAGATATATGCGATCAGCCAGTTCCTTACTGCAGACGAATGCCAGCGTTTCGTCATGATGATCGAAGCCACGGCCCGGCCGAGCGAGGCATATGACACGGACTATGCCAGCGGATTTCGCACCTCCTATTCCGGCAATGTCGACCCGAACGACCCTTTCGTCAAAGCCATCTCGAAACGGATCGATACGGCACTCGGGCTGAAGGCGCCGCTGGGCGAATCCATTCAGGG
>JBAUIN010000248.1:0-1505 GCA_049682975.1 Pontixanthobacter sp.
CCAGCAGGGCCAGGATCAGGCACAATGTCGCCGCCAGGAAAGGCGGACGAAATGCCAGCGTGAGCAGGTTCTGCTGCGCGCCGAGCCCGTTCAACGTCAGATCGAACACGACCGGCTGGGCGTTGTCGCCGACCAGCATATCGACCAGCCGATGTGCGACTTCCGCATTCGCGCGCTGGGCGAAACCGTAATTGTTGATGAGATCGGGATCGACCACGAAGATGACGGGGTGCATATAATAGGTCGCGTCGTTATCCGACGTAGATACGCCATTGGCGTTTGCCAGATCGGGATAGTCATTATCATTGCCGACATATCCCACGATCGTTCCGCCACGACTACCGAAGATCAGCGAGGTGAGTTCGCCGCGTGCGGATTGGATTACGCCGCTGGGCAACTGCCCCCGTGTATCGAGGCCACCCCACCGCGCAACATTGCCATCCTTCTCGCCTGCCAGCGTCACGTCGAGCGCGCGGTGACCCGATAGCTCATCGGCCCAGATGGGCGCACGTGCATCGTATAGCTGGACCCAGCCATCCTCGGCATCGGCACTTTCGAAATATGAAAGAGGCAGCGTATCCCATTTGGGCAGGATGACCATCGTCGGCCCCTGGTAAAGCCGATCGTCCAAAATCGCGTCGATGTCCTCCGCATCGGCATAGGACGGGGGTGTCAGCACGAGCAGACCGTAATCGTCGAGTCCGCCTTTGCTGCGCGATACGACGACATCGTGTCCTTCGCTTTCCAGAAAATCGGCAAAAGCGGCGAAGCCGGTCAGCCCTTTGCCCGCTGCGTGCGCCCCACCATCATTGATATCGCCGCCCGTCTGGTTCGTACCGATGAAATACAGCGTCGCGAAGAATGCCAGCGCGCCGAATGCGATGAGGCCGAACACGATTTTTGGATCGAAAGGGGCGCCGTTCGAAGCTTTCATGCCGGACGCCCCGAAAGGCGCTGCAAGGCGAAACGCGCATAGGCATCGCGCGCTGCCTGCCAATCGTCCACACCCAGGTGGCGAAGCGCGAACAGACTGCGTTCGACCTGTTCGGAGATCACCGCGAATGCCGTGCGTGCTTCGTTCGGCAATTGAGTCATTTGCGCGAGTTCGCGGGCGGTGCTGGACGGCTCGACCCAGCCGGGATGCGCATCCGAAATCTGGCCGACGCTGCGTTGCAGCAGCAAATGCGTGGCTCCGTCGTAATCCCCCGCCGCCGCCAGCCTATCCGCATCTTCCAAAAGTGCGATCGTTGCGCGTTCGTCGGGTCGCCAATCCTCGTTCTCGCTCAACGATTTGGCCGGACGGCCGATGATGGGCGCAAGCAGTTTCCACAGAAGATATGCCAGCATAGCCGCCGCCGCTGCGATCATGATCCATTTCAGGATCGGCCAGCTCGAACCGAGGGCACCACCCACGGGATCGAACAGATCGCCCAGGAAAGCGAACAGATCGTCCAGCATGTCCGCGAACCAGCTCGGTTCGGGTTCTTCGGGTTCTTCGATCGCGA
>JBAUIN010000249.1:0-6827 GCA_049682975.1 Pontixanthobacter sp.
AGGCCCGGCGCAGTATCGCGAGCGATCCAGCCATAAGGAACCGCACCGATGCTATCGACCGGCAAATCCGGCACAGCATGCTGCATCCTCGCGCCGAAGGCTGGATGATCGCGGGCAAGTTCGTCAAGCAAGGCACGCGGCGTTCCCCCGGCATCGACCAATCGCGATTTGCGCATCGCGAGGCAGATATTGGCGACCCGCGCACCGCCGCGTTCCTCCTGCAACACTATTCCTGCATATCCACCGCGAAAGAAATGCAATTCGATACGATTGCCGATCAGTTCGGTCAGCGCGGCGTTTCCGGGCACGGCAATCCGAATGCCCATGGCGGGATCATCTGCGATCCGCGGACGGCTCAAACCACGAATATCATGCTTCCCGCTCGCCAGGAAAATGGCATCCGATCGCCATTCGCCATTTTGACCGGTGGCTATACCATTCTCGACCGAACGGATGCGATCGATCACAAGTCGCGCGCCCGCTTCCACTGCCTTTTCGCGCATCGCGCTATCCAGCGCATAACGGGACAGGCCGAACCCCGCCTCCGGTAGCTGTGCGACGGCGGAATGTTCGCTCGCGAACAGCGCCAATCGGTCGACCCGCTGCGCGCCCAAATCGGTAAGGTCCAGCCCGATCGCACGCAAACGGGCGGCCGTCCGCCAGCTCATAAAACCGCCGCATAGAGCGTTGCCGATTTCGGCGTCGCGGTCGATCAATATGGGTTCCACCCCGCTGCGAGCGAGCAAGATCGCCGCAAGACTTCCCGCCGGCCCCGAGCCGATAATCAGCGGCTGCGACATGGCCAGCTTTCCACGCATAGGCGGAACGGAAATACGCGATGCACGCGCGCATCAGCAACGCCCGCTTCCCGCAGAATGTCGGGCCATTCCTGCGGCCGATACGACCGCGCGATCGACATTTTGCCGTCATGCTGCACGATAGGGTGGCACCCGAACAACCGAGCCATCGGCGGGTAGACGGTATGGGCAAAGCCATGGCGGTGCAGATCGTTCACCAACCATCCTAGCCGCGCCTCCGCCTGCATGAACCGCAGGAAGGCAATGAGCTGATCGTGCGACATGTGATGGGCAACCAGATTGGAAATGATCGCATCCCATCCTTCCCCCGCAAGGCTCGCATAATCGCCGATGCGATAGTCGATCCCCATCGCGTCGGTTGTTCTCTCCTTCACGGCGGCAAGGCTGCGCGGATTGAGATCGATCCCGACCAGATCGACTGCGATATTCCGCTTCGCCGCCCAGCGTGCAATCCGGCGCAGCATGTCGCCATCGCCGAACCCGACATCCAAAATGCGTAAGGGCCGATCTGCCTCGCGATGTCGGACCAGACGGCGCATGAACTGGATCGTCGGTCGATAGGCGAGGGTCAGTGCATTCACGCGGGCGAGATCATGCACGACGGCGATATAAGTCGCCTCGTCAAGATCGTCGGCATCCATCATTTCTTCGGCAATCAGGCGCTGTTCAAGCATCCTGCCAACCCAACCGCAGCCCTTCCATCGCTAGCCCCGGACCGAACGCCAATGCGACACCGTGGGTGGGTCGATCCTGCATCACGCGCTTAAGAACGAACATCAGGGTCGATGACGACATGTTGCCACAACTGCGCAAGATTTCACGCGAATGGTCCAGTGCTTTGGCATCCAGTGCCAGTCCCGTTTCCACCGCATCCAGAATGGATCGTCCGCCCGCATGAACGGCCCAGGCGTCGATTGCCTCGATGGGTCTGTCCTGCGCAATCACTTGCCGCACCGTTCGCGACTTCAGCGCCTTCGCAATCCGGCCCGGCACTTCGCCCGACAGATGCATCGCGAAGCCATGATTGCCGATATCCCAGCGAATGAGCTCTTCCGTATTGGGCAGCGCAATCGAAAGACCTTCGCCGATCGCCAGCCCTGCCCCATTTGCCGACACCAACGCCGCAGCCGCGCCATCGCCGAACTGGCTTACCGCCATCAAAGGTTCGATCGCGTCATACGCCTTGTGGTGCAGCGAACTAAGCTCGACGGTCACCACCAGCACACGAGCTTCGGACTGGGAGCGGACGATATGCCGCGCGGTACGCAATGCAGTGACTGCCGCATAACAGCCCATGAAGCCGATCAGCGTCCGCTCGACATGCGCATCCAGCCCCAACCGCCGTGCGATGATCTGATCGACACCCGGCGCGACAAATCCAGTGCAGCTCGCAACCACGAGATGCGTCACACCACCGAGATCGGGCAGCTTCGCAATCGCCTGCAAGGCCAGTTCGGGCGCATGTTTCGCATAAAGTTCCATGCGAGCGGCGGTGGTGGGGGGCGCGGTATCGTCGCCATAGAACCCCTCCCCCCGATCGAGTTTGGCATCCTCCGGTTCCAGCACCGACCAGCGATGATCGATACCCGATCGCGCATCCATACGGACGTAGAGTTTCTCCGTACGCGTACCCGCCACCCGGCCCCGCGCCCAGGCCTTGAAATCGTCCTGAAAATCCAGACCGGGCAGAGCGGTCGCCAATGAGGTGATTACGGCCATAAGCGCTTCTCAACGCAGGATTGTCGG
This sequence comes from Pontixanthobacter sp., assembly GCA_049682975.1. Classification (GTDB taxonomy): domain Bacteria; phylum Pseudomonadota; class Alphaproteobacteria; order Sphingomonadales; family Sphingomonadaceae; genus Pontixanthobacter. The sequence goes on from JBAUIN010000249.1 coordinate 2,565, forward strand.
CAAAGTCACGCGATTAAATGTTTCACGGTGCCTATTGCGATGCTTCAGGCGGCAAATGATCGCGTAATTCGGCGAGCCATAGGTCGGCCACTGCATCGCTCGGCGCGCGCCAATCGCCGCGCGGGCTCAACGCGCCGCCGCTGCTGACTTTCGGGCCGTTGGGCATAGCGCTGCGTTTGAACTGACTGAACTGGAAAAAGCGCCAGAGAAACTTTTCCAGCCAGTGATTGATGGTCTGTAGATCGTATTCGTTCTTGCGGTCTTCCGGAAATTCGGATGGCCATTCGCCCAGCGATTTATCCTTCCAAGCGTGCCAGGCGAGGAATGCGACCTTGCTCGGATTTTGTCCGTAACGCAGAATGTGATGCAGAAAGAAATCGTTGAGTTCATACGGGCCAACCGCGCTTTCCGTGCTTTGCATTTCGCCATCTTCGCCCGCCGGGACCAGTTCGGGCGTGATTTCCGTTTCGACTATGCTTTCCAGCACGGCATCGGTTTCGGAATCGAACTGATCGGTGCGTTCGGCCCAGCGGATGAGATATTGGATCAAAGTCTTGGGAACGCCCGCATTGACCCCGTAATGGCTCATCTGATCGCCAACGCCATAGGTGCACCAGCCCAACGCCATTTCGGACATGTCGCCGGTGCCCAGCACGAACCCGTCATGCTGCCCCGCCAACCGGAACAGATAATCGGTGCGCAGACCGGCTTGCACGTTCTCGAAAGTGGTATCGTATATTGGCTCGCCATCGGCGAACGGGTGCCCGATATCCTCCAGCATCCGCTCGGCCGCTGGTTTGATATCGATCTCTTCCGCGGTGATCCCGATCGCTTTCATCAGTTTCCAGGCGTTGGATTTCGTATGGTCGGACGTGCCGAAGCCGGGCATGGTGAAGCCGCGGATCATCGTTCGGTCGAGCCCCAACCGGTCGCATGCCCGCGTCGCCACGATGAGCGCATGTGTGCTGTCGAGGCCGCCCGACACGCCAATCACGATGCTCTTGGCGTTCGTCGCCGCCATCCGCCGCATCAGGCTGTCGACCTGAATATTGAACGCTTCGTAACAATCTTCGTCCAGCTTGTGCGGACGGCCCGGTACGAAGGGGAAGCGGCGGATGGGGCGCCGCAGCCCGATATCCTGGCCCACCTGGCGATGTTCGAACGTAATTGTACGGAACCGGGTGGCCGGATCGCCCGCAGCTTCCGCAGCATCGGCAAAGGTTTGATTGCGCATGCGTTCCAGCAGGATGCGTTCGCAATCGACATCGGCGATGCACAACTCCGCCTGCAAATCGAACCGCACGCTATCGATCAGCAGATCGCCCATCTCGTAGATCATGCCCTGCCCGTCCCAGGCGAGATCCGTCGTGCTTTCGCCATGACCGCTGGCGGAATAGGCATAGGCGGTGATGGTGCGGCTGGATTGCGCGCGGGCGAGCAGATGGCGTTCATCCGATTTGCCGATGGTGACATTGGATGCCGAAAGATTCGCCACGATCGTCGCCCCGGCCAACGCCCCGTAGTTGGATGGCGGATTGGGCGCCCAGAAATCCTCGCATATCTCGAGGAACACGATGAAGCCCGGCAAGTTCGACGCGCTGAACAGCAGGTCGGTTCCGAAGGGCACCGTGCGTCCGGCCAGATCGATGGTTTGCCCCACGACTTTACGCCCGTGGGAGAACCATCGTTTTTCGTAGAATTCGCGGTAATTGGGAAGGTAGCTTTTGGGTACGACGCCCAGCAGTTCCCCATGAGCGATTGCCAGGGCACAATTGTAAATTCGGCCATTGTGGCGCAACGGCGCTCCGATCAAGCAGACCGGGTCGAGATCGCGTGTCCCATCCACGATCGCGCCCACCGCTTCTTCCACAGCCTCCAGCAATGCGCCCTGCAAATGTAAATCGTCGATCGCATAGGATGACAGGCATAATTCGGGATACACGACCAGATCGACGCGCTGTTCGTGCGCGCGTCTGGCTTCCGACAGGATGGCATCGCGATTATAGGCGACATCCGCGGTGCGAACCTGCGGCGTACTGGTGGCGATGCGGATCAGCCCATGCGTGTGCGCACTGTAGAAGGGGTGGCTCTGTTCGCCGCGGGCATGCGTTTTTTCGGGGGCCGATATGTTCATCGGCAAGGCCTATCGCAAAAGACGTTCAGGCCGCAACCACATCCGTGCGGTCGGGCAGCCCTTCCAGCATTTCGATAAGACCGCGTTCCTCGCGCGACTGAAATTTCGCCTTGCGCGGCAGTTCCAACTTGGCGCGCCATTCCTCTTGATCCTCGATAAGATCGATGACGGCGGGGTGGATGTAGGAGCTGCGCGTGACCGCCGCCGTATTCCCCAATTCCTCCGCCACGGTTTCGACAACCGCCTTGATCGTCAATTCCTGTTTCGCCGAAGCCAGCACGTCGAACGCCATGACGGTCGCATGCCATGTGCGGAAGCTCTTGGCGGTGAAATCTTCCCCCATCGCCTCACGCAGATATTCGTTCACATTACCACTATCGACCTGATGGCGTTTGCCGTCCGCATCCAGAAACTGGAACAATTCCTGCCCCGGCAATTCCTGCAGATCTTCGACCACTTTGCGGAATTCGTCATCATGGACCGTGATGTCCTGATCTTTACCGGACTTCCCCCTATAGGTAAGATGCACGCCATCTTTCTCGATCTCGACATGCTTGCGCCGAAGCGTAGTCGCGCCGTAGCTCTTGTTGCGTTTGGCATATTGATCGTTGCCGACGCGCAGGAACCCCAGATCGAGAAGGCGAATGACGCTGGCGATCGCCCGTTCGCGGGTCATGCCATCGCTGCCCAAATCGCGTTCGACTTTTTTGCGCACCAGAGGCAGCAATTTGCCGAACGACACGCAACTGTCGAATTTCTCGTTCTCCCGCATTTCGCGAAAATCGGGGTGATACCGATATTGCTTGCGACCCTTGTCGTCATACCCGGTCGCCAGAATATGCCCGTTCGGCGCCGGACAGAACCATTCGTCGGTATAGGCAGGTGGCAAGGCGATGGCATTCAGCCGCTCCTTCTCCGCGCTCTCCGTAATCAGATCGCCTTTGGGATCGTAATACGCCCACCCCTTCCCCGCACCCTTGCGGGTAATGCCGGGCAGGGTGTCGTCGACATAGATCAGCTTTTCGGTAGGCATGAACCGATAACCGGCATTGCGCCTTGCGGTTCCGCTCTCAACCTCGCACATTTGCTGAAAACCCATATCAGCAGGAGCTTCGCGATGAACGACCCGACCTACACCCCACCCGAAGTATGGACGCATGACAGCGAAAACGGCGGCAAATTCGCCAACATCAACCGCCCCACCGCTGGCGCGCGCGAGGACAAGGAACTGCCGCGCGGCGATCATCCGCACCAGCTCTATTCGCTCGCCACACCCAACGGGGTGAAGGTAAACATCATTTTCGAAGAACTTCTGGAAGCCGGACATGCCGACGCAGAATATGACGCATGGCTAATCAATATCGGCGAAGGCGAACAGTTCACCAGCGGCTTCGTCGATGTGAACCCCAATTCCAAGATACCGGCGCTGATGGATTATTCGGGCGATACGGCGGTCCGCATATTCGAAAGCGGCGCGATCCTGATGCACATGGCGGAAAAGTTCGGCAAATTTCTGCCGACCGAACGTGCCGCGCGGGCGGAAACTTTGAGCTGGCTGTTCTGGCAAATCGGCAGCGCGCCATTCATCGGTGGAGGTTTCGGTCATTTCTACGCCTATGCGCCGGAAAAATACGAATATCCCATCAATCGCTATGCTATGGAGGTGAAGCGGTTGTTCGACGTCGCCGATAAACGCCTGCAGGAAAGCCGCTTCCTGGCCGGCGACCAATACACGATTGCCGATATGGCCGCAGCCCCCTGGATGGCCCCCTTCACCATCGGCAAAATCTACGGCGAGGCGAAAACCTTTCTGTCGATCGATGAATACGAAGCGGTCGGGCGCTGGGCCGCCGAAATCATGGACCGCCCTGCGGTAAAGCGTGCGAACCGTGTCAATCGTAGCTGGGGCGACGAGGATAGCCGCGTGGAAAACCGTCATTCATCGGAGGATTTCAAATAACGGCCAGCGTCTTTTTTGTGCATCGCCCCTTTTATTGCGTGCCGGCCACGCTATAGGGGGCGCGTCCGCAGGCGGAGCCTACCGCCGGGGCTGCTGGGGCGTCGCCAAGTGGTAAGGCACCGCTTTTTGGTAGCGGCATTCGCAGGTTCGATCCCTGCCGCCCCAGCCA
>JBAUIN010000250.1:0-1978 GCA_049682975.1 Pontixanthobacter sp.
GCAGCGCAGCAGGCAAAACTCCTGGAAGAGCAGGAAGCCGGTGCTGCATCCGAAGTCGCTCCTGCGGGTGAGCCTGGCGAAAGCAAGGATCCTGTGAACAATCCCGAAACTGCCGAGACCCACTCGGACAAATCTGAAGGGGAGGGCTAAGCCATGAAGGTCAAGGTCCAGAAAATCGATGGCGGCAAAGGCTCGGGCGAAGTCGAACTGAACGAAGCCGTATTCGGTGTTGAGCCGCGTGCCGACATCCTCCATCGCGTCGTCACCTGGCAGTTGGAAAACCGTCGCGGCACGGCGCGTCCCACGCGCGAGCGTTCCGATGTGAACCGCACGGGTGCCAAGCATGGTAAGCAGAAGGGTGGCGGCGTTGCCCGTCACGGCGACCGTGGCGCACCGATCTTCATCGGCGGTGGTAAGGCGCATGGCGCTCGTAAACGCGACTTCAACCCGCAGCTGAACAAGAAGATTCGAGCGCTGGGTTTGAAAATGGCGCTTTCGAGCAAGGCCAGCAACGGCCTGGTCGTTGTCGACAGTCTGAAATTGAAGGATGCCAAGACGCAGGCGCTCAAAGGGCATTTCGAAAAGCATGGCTTTGCCGGCAAAGTGCTGGTCATCGATGGCGATAGTGTCGAAGATGGTTTCAGCAAGGCTGCCGGCAACCTTCCGGGTGTAAACGTTCTGCCCGCGCAAGGCGCAAACGTATACGACATTCTTAATCATGAGACGTTGATCCTGACCCAGGACGCAGTCGAAAAGCTGGAGGCGCGCTTCAATGGCTAAGGCTAAGCAAGTGGATGCCCGTCATTACGACATCATCCTCGCACCCCATATCACCGAGAAGTCCACGCTGCTGTCCGAAAACGATGCGGTCGTGTTCAAAGTGGCCAACACGTCCACTAAGCCACAGATCAAGGAAGCGGTCGAAGCGCTGTTCGACGTGAAGGTCAAAGGCGTGAACACCATTGTCCAGAAGGGCAAGGTCAAGCGTTGGAAGGGCAAGCCCTACAAACGCAGCGACTTCAAAAAAGCGATCGTAACATTGGCTGACGGCGGTTCCATCGACGTCACCAGCGGTCTGTAGAGGCATAGAGAAGAACTATGGCACTCAAGAATTACAAACCCACGAGCCCCGCCCGTCGCGGCTTGATCCTCGTCGACAAATCCGGCCTGTATAAAGGCAAGCCGGTCAAGTCGCTGACCGAGGGCAAGCGCAAGACCGGCGGCCGCAACAACAAGGGTCACGTGACTTCGCGCGGTATAGGTGGCGGTCACAAGCAGAAATATCGCTTCATCGACTTCAAGCGTCGTAAATGGGATATGGATGCGACGGTCGAGCGGATCGAATACGATCCCAACCGCACGGCGTTCATCGCGTTGATCAAATACACCGATGGTGAGCAGGCTTACATCCTTTGTCCCCAGCGTCTCGCCGTTGGCGATACGATCACTGCTGGCGAGAAGGTCGATACGAAGCCTGGCAACGCCATGTTGCTCAGCCAGATGCCCGTTGGTACGATCTGTCACAACGTCGAAATGAAGCCGGGCAAGGGTGGCCAGATCGCACGCTCCGCCGGTACTTACGTACAGCTGGTCGGTCGCGATCGCGGCATGGTCATCGTCCGTTTGAATTCGGGTGAACAGCGTTATCTTCGCAGTGATTGCATGGGTACGGTGGGTGCCGTGTCGAACCCCGACAATCAGAACCAGAATCTGGGCAAAGCCGGCCGCAAGCGTTGGATGGGCGTCAAACCGCTGACGCGCGGTGTCGCCAAGAACCCCGTCGATCACCCGCATGGTGGTGGCGAAGGCCGCACCAGCGGTGGTCGTCATCCCGTAACGCCATGGGGCAAACCGACCAAGGGCGCCCGTACCCGCAAGAACAAGCAGACGGATAAGATGATCATCCGTTCGCGTCACGCCAAGAAGAAGAGGTAAGTCCGATGGCTCGTTCCGTCTGGAAAGGTCCGTTCGTCGACCT
>JBAUIN010000251.1:0-1965 GCA_049682975.1 Pontixanthobacter sp.
CCCTTCGCCCGGCTGCCCGAACCGGCGGCGGAGGGGATGGGGCTGAACCCGCTGTTGCAGGATATCGGTTTGGCGTTCCATCCGCCGACCCTGTATTTCGGCTATGTCGGCCTGTCCGTCGCATTCAGTTTCGCGGTCGGTGCGTTGATTACGCGGAAGGTCGGGCCCGATTTTGCGCGCGCGATGCGGCCATGGGTCTTGGGCGCTTGGGTGTTCCTGACGCTGGGCATTACCGCGGGAAGTTACTGGGCCTATTACGAGCTGGGCTGGGGCGGCTGGTGGTTCTGGGACCCGGTGGAAAACGCTTCGCTGATGCCATGGCTCGCGGCGACGGCCTTGCTGCATTCGGTCAGCGTATTGGCCGCGCGCGATGCGTTGCGGGCATGGACGATCATGCTGGGCGTGGTTGCCTTTTCGATGTCGATGCTGGGTACGTTTCTGGTTCGGTCGGGCATTCTTACCAGCGTTCATGCCTTCGCCGTCGATCCCGAACGCGGCACATTCATTCTGTTTCTGCTGGCGATCTATATCGGCGGGGCGCTGCTGCTGTTCGCCCTGCGTGCGGGCAGCGTTTCGGAAGGGGAGCGGTTCGCGATTACGAGCCGAGAGGGGGCACTGGTTTTCAACAACGTCATGCTGAGCGCAATTTTGGGCATCGTGCTGCTCGGCACGCTGTATCCATTATTGACCGAAGCGTTCGATGTGCGCGTGTCGGTCGGGCCGCCCTATTTCAATCCGGTCGGAGCGATCTTTACGATACCGATGCTAATCGTAATGGCGGTTGGCCCGCTCCTGCGCTGGCGCGGCGATCGGCTGGCGCGGGTGCAGCGACCGATGATACTGGTCGCGGTCATCATGGCGAGCGTGCTGGCGGCGCTGATCGCGATCGGGTCATACGGATTGCTGCCGATCTTGGGGTTGGCGGTCGCAGCCGGTCTGGCGATCGGATCGCTTCTGCCTTTACGCGGGCGGCGCATTACGCGCGTACCGATCGCGACCTGGGGCATGGTGGTCGCGCATTTCGGCATCGCCGTCGCTTTGTTCGGCATGGCGAGCGAAGCGGCTTTCAGCGAAGAACGCCTCGCCGCGATCGCGCCGGGTGGCGCTACGCAAGTCGGGCCATGGGCGGTCACGCTGGAGAATGTGAAGCCGGTCGCCGGGCCGAACTGGACCGCATTGCAGGGCAATCTGTCGGCGCAATATAAGGGCGGGGAACCAATCGCGCTCGATCCGCAAACGCGCAATTTCTGGGCTCCCGCACAGGAGACGACCGAAAGCGTATTGGCGACCCGCTGGAACGGTCAGCTTTACGCGGTCGTCGGGAAGCAGGCGGATGATGGCCGCTGGCAATTGCGCCTGTGGTGGAAACCGTTCGTCACCTTCATCTGGTATGGCGGTATTCTGGTCGCGCTGGGCGGAGTATTGGCAATCATCGGCCGGGTCCGCAGCGATCTGAAACGCCGAAACGCGCAGGCACGGATCGCCACACGCAAACGCGACATGGCGGCCTTGGAGGCGCAGCGATGATTCCGCACCGGTTTCGCGATTGGCGGTTGTGGCTGCCGCTCGCACTATTCGCGTTGTTTCTAGGTATCGCCGCCTATCAAATCACGCAGCCGAAGGACGAGTTCGTTTCGAGCGCGATGATCGGGCAGGAAGTGCCGCCTTTCGATCTGAGCCCGGCAACCGAAACGCGGCCCGGCTTGACGCAAGCCGATCTGACCGACGGCACGCCCAAATTGTTGAACATCTGGGCAAGCTGGTGCGTGCCCTGCATTGCGGAAGCACCGCATTTGGAGGCACTGAAAGAACAGGGCGCGCAGATCGTAGGTGTGGCAATCCGCGACCGACCCGAAGACGTGGCGCAATTCCTGCAAACGCACGGCAATCCCTATACGCGGATCGGCGCGGACGATCTGTCGCAGGTGCAGATGAGCATCGGTTCGTCCGGCGTACCCGAAACCT
>JBAUIN010000252.1:0-4275 GCA_049682975.1 Pontixanthobacter sp.
CCGCGGCCCACACGCGGGTCGATCATCTGGCCGGTCTGGCGGAACAGGCGGGTGGTGTCGGACCAGGCGACATCGTTGAAATCGCCGAACGCAATCGCGGGCATGGTCCGGTCGCGCAGGATCTTCGCCGCCATAATCAGTTCCGCATCGCGTTCCTCGGTATCCTGTCCCGGCACCGGCGGGCGGGGGTGCAGGCCGACCATGCTGAAATCCATGCCGTTCGCCGTCAGCGTGGCGAAGACGGAGGGCGTATCCTTCTGCGCCAGATCGCGGATGGAGGCATCGCGCATCGGCAGGCGGGTGGCGAACATCAGGCCGTATGTGTTGTCGAGCGGACGGAGCAAAGTATGCTCGTATCGCGCCATCGCGGGCGCCATCGCATCGGCCCACGCCTGATCCGTTTCCATCAACAGCAGGATGTCGGGATCGACCCGCTCGATCACCGCCAGCGTCCGGTCATATTCGCGGTTTTTCTGCAGCACGTTAATCGACAGGACGGAGAAACACGCATCCGCGCTGGTGTTGCTGGCGATCTTCTCGACCGAAAGGGGGGAGGCGGGGGTATAGGGGAAGATGCGAAAGACCTGCCACGCCGACAGCCCGACCAACACGATCGGCAACCACCGCCACGACACCCTGTCCATCATCCACAGCGCCACCGCCAATGCCAGCATCGCGATGAGCAACTGCACACGCGGGAAGTCCCACGCGCGGATCCACCACTGATTGGAATCGGTCGCGCTCAGCGCAATGCCGACGACCAGCACCACGGCGAGAACGCGCATGACCCACACGACGATCGCGCGCCCCTTACCATCGCCGACCGATGCCATGCCGTAATCCTTCAACTGCCTGACCGCCGATTACAAGAATGTCGCGGCACGTCAAATGCCGCCCGCGCCCGCTGCCGTGAGAGCTTGGAGCGTAACCGGAGACATGGACCGGCTGGACCGCGGTGCAGAAGCATTTGGAAACGCCCGTCCCGCAGACCCGGTCGTGGTTGGCTTGCAGAGACATGGACCGCTTGGACCACCGTCCTGGGACAAGAAAGTGCGGCGTGGTTGGATGGCGTGTTGGCGGTCAAGTTTCGTTGAAGGATAAAGGGCGCGCGCTTGGGTAGGAAGGAGCGCGAATGGGTTGGCGAAACGCATAGTATGATTTCCGTTTATGGGTCCACCGGGCTGCGGAACTGGGAGCGCGGATGAAGGGGCGCGAGGACGTAGGGCTGGGGGCCGAGAACATGATGCCCCTCGCGAATAGAGCGTCAATTAACGAACCAGAAAACAGCGATGTAGGAAATGTCTTTGTGGCCCTTCGATCGCTCTTCGATCGATATGCAAATTATATTGCCGGCGGCCTTGGGGCACGCATGCAACTCTTATCAATTGATCGCTTCGGTAATCGAAAATAACATCCATTCTGGAGGATTTCGCGTTCCCCTGTTAGATGGCAGATTTGGGGCGATTGAATGGTTAAGATGGGGCGAAATAATGAAGAAAACAGCTCAAATAGGTCGCGGATGATCAAAGATAATTCGCGAGCATTCGATAACCTACAGTTGTTGACCTACAAACAGAAAGAGGTTCTCGACCTCCTCCTTGATCATAAAACATCGAAAGAAATTGCCCGTGAGTTAGGCATTTCTCCGCACACGGTGGATCAACGCATCAATTTGGCCAAAGCAAAATTGGAGATCGCTTCGCGTGGCGAGTTGGCGACTGCCTATCGGGATGCCAAACAGATATACGATAAATCCATATATCAACATTCCTATGTCGACCGGCTGGCTATTCCGCTCGAAAAGAGCGGTAAGGACGATGCGGCGGCATACACGCTGTCTAATGATCGAAAATCGAGCTTTCACCGGGTCGAGGATCGTGACGAAGCAGATTATCGGGTCGTTCCAGAAATGTTCGAAGGTCGTTTCGGGAAAGCGGCAAGGATCGTAGCAATGCTTATTGCTGCTTTGATCTTATTGCTTCTTGGAATTGCGGGTCTGACGATGTTCTCCGAACTGTCGGAGTTCTTTGCTCGCTGACATTCGACGTTTCGCTAATATGTTTTTCCGGGTCCATCCGGATATCGAATGGAGAAAACGAATGTCGATGTCAGTATCAGTAGCCCGTATGCGGATCGCCCGCGAAATTCAGGATGCCGAAGCCAAGCTGGATGAAGCTTTGATCGGGCAGGCTTCATTGCTTACAACTATAATAAACGCGCGTCGGGAAACAGGTGGCGAACCGTTCGAAGGGCATGCCACGTTGCTTCGGTTGCACAAATCACAGCAGGCGCTACTTTCCGCGGGCGGAGATTTGGCGCGCGTTCATGCTGGGCTGAAAGAAATACAAATCGAAAAAGGAATTTTCGACGAATGCCCTCCGAATGAGCCGATGAACACTATTTTAGATAAGCGAAACGAGGCTGCTTGAACTGGTTCTCAAACGGACGGTTCAATGATTTTTCGTGCCTTCTTTTACGATCTTTGCGGTATTCGCTACGTTGGCGGCGGCTGTAACCGTCGCCAAAGTAGGCGGGCCTCCAGAGCGCTCGGTTGCTTTAACTTTTGTCTACTGGATTTTTATAGACCATCTATCCCATTTGATTTTCGGTTCATCGAACTTTCAAAAAACAAATGTAGTCCAATTATTATTGGATGGCTCGGTTTTCATAATATTGTTCGTAATGATGCTCAAGGCGAACCGAAACTGGCTAATCTTTGCTACAGCTTCGCAACTAATAGCAATTTGCGGTCATCTTTCGACCATTGTTTTTCCAAATGGCATGCAACGCGCTTACTGGGCGATGACCCAGCTACCACCTTTGCTTGTGTTGATATCCCTTGCATTCGGGACATTGTTTCACAGGATCAGGTTGCAGCGTTTAGGTCCATATCGACATTGGAGCTACTGACCAATTCGAAGTTAGATCATAGCACGAAAAGGCGGCAGATGCATCATGGGTGATGGGTCCGCCGATATCTTAGAAAATAGCATCGCAATAATCGAAGCAGAGTTGCGACGTCTTAAATCGAACTTGCCTATTGCTTTGGATCGTTCTCTTGACACTTTAAGAAATATCGACCTTCCTGATGTCAATCGGAATTTCATGTTTAATGACGGTTGCGATAGACCCAAGACATGCAATGATGGTTATTTACGAGGGAAGAAAAGGGGTCCGGAAATGCCCGACCCACGGTTAATCAAGCTAATACTGAAAAACCGTGAGCGGCGTGATAAGCATTTTAATGCTGATCTTTTTGCCGATCCGGCCTGGGACATGATACTCGATTTAATCGCGGCTAGGGAGGAGCATCGAAGAATTTCGATATCATCATTATGTGTAGCCGCTCGAGTTCCGCCAAGTACCGCGCTCCGTTGGGTTAATATTTTGATTAAAAAAGGCGTGATTGAGCGGATTAGTGATCCAAGCGATAAACGACGTGCTTTCGTGCGACTTAGCGAAAACGGGGCTAGGTCGGCAGCCGCTTATTTTGAGGAATGCGAAGCTAAAAAAATGTTCTTGGTGTGACTATCGTAAAAACCGCCCATCAGTTTGCAACCCTTGACCCCACCCCAAATCCAACATAAAGGCCCTCTCATCCAACGCAGGGCTCCCTACTCTTGGGCGCCCGCTGCGGATAGATAGAGCTGAACATTGCCGGCCCGGTCTCGGGAGCCTTTGCGCGGAAGCGTCGGGGCTCTTTTCTATTGAGCGACATTCTTTCTAAAAAAGGGGAATGCGTTCGGGGCAGCCGTCAAAGTAACCCGGTGTCCGTGTGGGCCTATGGGTGGAGTGTTTTTCGGTTCGTGCGACAGAAAAATCCGCTTCGCGGATGTTTTTGGTTGGCTGGGTTCCCGCCTTCGCGGGAATGACGGCGCGCTCGATTTGATGTAAAACTCCCCCAAATTCTGCCAGTTTGCACCACCCAAACGGTGAAGAGAAAGATATCTATGCCGACGATCAACCAGCTGGTCCGCAAGGGCCGCGAACCGCAGAAGGCCAAGTCCAAGGTTCCTGCGATGGAAGCCAACCCGCAGAAACGCGGCGTTTGCACCCGCGTCTATACCACGACGCCGAAAAAGCCGAACTCCGCTTTGCGTAAGGTCGCCAAGGTGCGCCTGACCAATCAGCGCGAGGTCATCTCCTACATCCCCGGCGAAGGCCACAATCTGCAGGAACACAGCGTCGTGCTGATCCGCGGCGGTCGTGTGCGCGATCTTCCCGGTGTGCGTTACCACGTCCTGCGCGGTGTGCTCGATACGCAAGGGGTCAAGG
>JBAUIN010000253.1:0-1880 GCA_049682975.1 Pontixanthobacter sp.
ATGAACACTATTTTAGATAAGCGAAACGAGGCTGCTTGAACTGGTTCTCAAACGGACGGTTCAATGATTTTTCGTGCCTTCTTTTACGATCTTTGCGGTGTTCGCTACGTTGGCGGCGGCTATAGCCGTCGCCAAAGTTGGTGGACTTCCAGAGCGTTCGGTTGCCTTAACCATTGCCTACTGGATTCTTATAGACCAACTATCACATTTGATTTTCGGTTCGCCGAACTTTCAAGAAACAAACATAGTCCAATTATTATTGGATGGTTCGGTTTTTATCATATTGTTCGTAACGATGCTCAAAGCGAACCGAAATTGGCCGATCCTTGCTACAGCTTCGCAATTAATCGCGATTTTCGGTCATCTTTCGACCATTGTTTTTCCAAATGGTATGCAACGCGCTTACTGGGCGATGACTCAGCTACCCCCTTTGCTTGTGTTGATATGCCTTGCATTCGGGACATTGTTTCACAGGATCAGGTTGCAGCGTTTAGGTCCATACCGACATTGGAGCTACTGACCAATTCGAAGCTAGATCATAGCACCAAAAGGCGGCAGATCCATCATGGGTGATGGGTCCACCGATATCTTAGAAAATAGCATCGCAATAATCGAAGCAGAGTTGCGACGTCTTAAATCGAACTTGCCTATTGCTTTGGATCGTTCTCTCGACGTTTTAAGAAATATCGACATTCCTGATGTCAATCGGAATTTCATGTTCAATGACGGTTGCGATAGACCCAAGACATGTAATGATGGTTATTTACGAGAGAAGAAAAGGGGTCCGGAAATGCCTGACCCACGGCTAATCAAGCTAATACTGAAAAACCGTGAGCGGCGTGATAAGCATTTTAATGCTGATCTTTTTGCCGATCCTGCCTGGGACATGATACTCGATTTAATCGCGGCTAGGGAGGAGCATCGAAGAATTTCGATATCATCATTATGTGTAGCTGCCCGAGTTCCGCCAAGTACCGCGCTCCGTTGGGTTAATATTTTGATTAAAAAAGGCGTGATTGAGCGGATTAATGATCCAAGCGATAAACGACGTGCTTTCGTGCGACTTAGCGAAAATGGGGCTAGGTCGGCAGCCGCTTATTTTGAGGAATGCGAAGCGAAAAAAATGTTCTTGGTGTGACTATCGTAAAAGCCGCCCATTAGTTTGCAACCCTTGACCCCACCCCAAATCGAACATAAAGTCCCTCTCATCCAACGCAGGGCTCCCTACTCTTGGGCGCCCGCTGCGGATAGATAGAGCTGAACATTGCCGGCCCGGTCTCGGGAGCCTTTGCGCGGAAGCGTCGGGGCTCTTTTCTATTGAGCGATATTCACCCATAGGGGATGCGTTCGGGGCAGCCGTCAAAGTAACCCGGTGTCCGTGTGGGCCGTGGGTGGAGTGTTATTCGGTTCGTGCGACAGAAAAATCCGCTTCGCGGGTGTTTTTGGTTGGCTGGGTTCCCGCTTTCGCGGGAATGACGGCGCGCTCGATTTGATGTAAAACTCCCCCCATATTCCGCAGGCAAGCACCACCCAAACGGTGAAGAGAAAGATATCTATGCCGACGATCAACCAGCTGGTCCGCAAGGGCCGCGAACCGCAGAAGACCAAGTCGAAGGTTCCTGCGATGGAAGCCAACCCGCAGAAACGCGGTGTTTGTACCCGCGTCTATACCACAACGCCGAAGAAGCCGAACTCCGCTTTGCGTAAGGTCGCCAAGGTGCGCCTGACAAACCAGCGCGAGGTCATCTCCTATATCCCCGGCGAAGGCCACAATCTGCAGGAACACAGCGTCGTGCTGATCCGCGGCGGTCGTGTGCGCGATCTTCCCGGTGTGCGTTACCACGTCCTGCGCGGTGTGCTCGATACGCAAGGGGTCAAGG
>JBAUIN010000254.1:0-3848 GCA_049682975.1 Pontixanthobacter sp.
CGTGTTCGAAGATGGCGAAGCGCTGGTGATCGACAAGCCCGGCGGCCTGCCGATCGAAACCCCGCGCCGCGGCGGTCCCGCGCTGACCGATCTGTATGACGAATTGAAGCTGGGATTTCACCGTCCACCTGTCGCGGTGCATCGGATCGACACCGATACATCGGGTTGCCTGCTGCTCGCCCGCAATCCCAAAGCACTGAAACGGTTCGGCAAGGCGTTCGAGGATCGGCTGGTGGCCAAACGCTATGTCGGAATTCTGGCGGGCGAAATTGCGGAAACGGAGGGAACCGTCGATCTCGCATTGTCGAAAACCAGCAGTGCGGAACGCGGGTGGCGGATGATGCCGGACCCGGCGGGCAAACCCAGCGTTACCCATTGGAAGCGGTTGATGGTTCTGGATGGTCATACGCTGGTCGAATTTCGCCCCGAAACCGGGCGCACGCATCAGATACGCGTTCACGCAGCGTCGGGCCTGGGTATCCCGTTACTGGGCGATCCGGTTTACGGGGCTCGGCCCGGCCAGGGTAAGGCCGCACGCCGAACGATGTTGCATGCGGCATCCCTCACCGTTCCGCGCGAAAAGAAACAGCCGATCGATGCGACCGCGCCGCTCCCCATGGATTTTACCGCGCTCGGTTTTCACGATGGATGACATCGTCACGCGCGCGCTCGCCATTGCGGAGGAGAGCTTCATCGCCAGCTCCGGACCGGGTGGGCAGAACGTCAACAAGGTGGCGACGGCGGTGCAGTTGCGGGTCGACGTGTTCGCCCTCCGCCTTACGCCGCAAGTGTTCAATCGTCTAAAATCCTTGGCTGGCAGCCGGATGACGCAAAAGGGCGAGATCATCCTGACCGCGCGCAATTATCGCACGCAGGATGCCAATCGCGACGATGCACGCGACCGTTTGAAGGAATTGCTGGAGAAAGCGCAGACCCCGCCCAAGAAACGCAAAAAGAGCCGGTTGAACCGGGTCGGGAAGGAAAAGCGGATCAAGGCGAAGAAGAACCGCGGCGCGGTGAAGGCCAATCGCGGCAAGGTCGATTGGTAGCGTTTGGTCTGGTCTGGACGGTCGCTTCCTGCTTGACTTTTGCCCACCCGAAAGCCATTTGGCGCGGCTTGAACGGCGCGAATCCGAATGATCGGACGCGCGACCGGCAGTTTCCGGCCGAACACGGCCCCTCATATTTTTAGGATAGCACGATGGCGAAGCCAGCAACCGTCAAGATCAAGCTCGTTTCGACCGCCGATACGGGGTTCTTCTACACCACCAAGAAAAACCCGCGTAATATCACGGAAAAAATGACCTTCCGCAAATACGATCCCGTCGCGCGCAAGCATGTCGAGTTCAAGGAAGCGAAGATCAAGTAACGCATACAACGCGTATTTCTGAACGGCGGGAACCGCATAAGTTCAGTGATTGTTCAATGCTCTGAACGTAATCGACGGAGCATGACGACTTTGAAAAACACCCTTCGCAAACCAGCCCGCTTCGCCATTCTCGGCGCGCTGGCATTGGCCGTTCCGGGCGCGGTGATCGCCCCGGCCGCCCCCTTGGCGGCGCAACAGTCGCAAGTGGACAGGGCGGCCGCTGCATTGCGCGGTATCTCGACGATGAAGGCCAACTTCACGC
The DNA here is from genome assembly GCA_049682975.1 of Pontixanthobacter sp. Lineage (GTDB taxonomy): Bacteria > Pseudomonadota > Alphaproteobacteria > Sphingomonadales > Sphingomonadaceae > Pontixanthobacter. The sequence continues at coordinate 1,632 of JBAUIN010000254.1, forward strand.
AGACCGACCGACAGGGGCAGACCGTGTCGGGCACGATGACGCTGAAGAACCCCGGCAAGATCCGGTTCCAGTATCAGGACGGTGTGCCTTTGCTGGTGGTGTCCAACGGCAAATCGCTGACCATGATCGATTACGAGGTCAATCAGGTCCAGCGCTGGCCGATCCGCAATTCACCCTTGGGCGCGCTGCTCGACCCGGGCCGCGATGTCGCCAAATACGGTACGGTCGTGAATACCGGCAATAAGGATGTGTTGAGCGTGGAAGTACGCGATTCCAGCCGCCCCGAATTCGGTGTCATCACGCTGATCTTCCTGCGCAACGCAAAAGCGCCCGGCGGGTGGGAGCTGACCAATTGGGTCGCACTCGATTCGCAGAACCACCGGACCACGGTACGGCTGCGCAATCATCGTTATGGCGTTGCGGTATCGGACAAACAATTCACCTATCGCGATCCGCGTCGTGCGTCTCGTCGGCCCAGGTAAACGGTTCGCAGATGATCCGGTATAGGAACGGGGTGAGTGGTCGGACCGTTCACTTGGCAGTCAGCAAAACGACCATATTTCGGTAAATGCAGTTCGGCTGGAGATGGGGTTTCCCCCCTGTTATCTTCATCTTCACGAAAGCCGGATTGCAAGCGTGACGAACGCTAACTGAGAACCCTCGTGTCAATGCCCCCGACACGGGGGTTTTTTGTATCCGTATGGACAGTGCAGCTCACGGCCCTTATCCGCAAAGCCATGGTTTCTGTCGCATCCTGGAATATTAATTCCGTCCGCCTCCGCATGCCGATCGTCGAACGGTTTCTGACCGAACAGGCGCCCGATGTGTTGTGTTTGCAGGAGATCAAGACGGTCGAGGACACCTTTCCTTTCGCCGCGTTCGATGCGCTGGGGTACACCCATCACGCGGTGCACGGGCAGAAGGGGTATCATGGTGTCGCGACCGTCAGCCGTCTTCCATTGAAGGAATTCAGCCGCCACGACTGGCAGGATAATGGCGAAGCGCGCCATGTCGGCGTCGAGCTGGTCGGGCACGATATGGTGATCGAAAATGTCTATGTGCCCGCCGGTGGCGATGTGCCGGATCGGGAGGTCAATCCGAAATTCGGGCAGAAGCTGGATTTTCTGGATCGCATGATCGACTGGGCCGGGCGGATCGAGCGGCCGACCTTGATCGTCGGCGATTTCAACATCGCCCCTCTGCCGAGCGATGTCTGGAGCCATAAGCAATTGCTGAAAGTGGTCAGCCATACCCCAATGGAGGTCGATACGCTGGACCGGTTCCGCGATGCGCATGGTTGGGTCGACGTGGGGCGCGAGTTCATTCGCGATCCGGAACGCTATTACAGCTGGTGGAGCTATCGGTCGAAGGACTACCGCGTCGGCGATCGCGGACGGCGATTGGACCATATGTGGGCCTCGCCCGACCTGGCGGCGAAAGCGACGCGACACGATGTCTATGAGGATTGCCGTGGATGGGAGAAACCGTCGGACCATGTGCCGCTGGTGACGGAATTCGCGCTCTGACGACAGGTGCGCCTTCTCCATCGCGGCGGGTCGCGCGGGCAATCGATGCACTGCGGCATGGCTGGCCGATCGCGTTCGACGATGGGCCGACCTTGTTGCCGGTCGAAACCGCCATCGCGCACGAAGCGCAGTCGCAGCGCATGCTGATATCCACCGCGCGCGCGGAAACGCTGAAACTGACGAACCAGTCCGCTGCCGCATCCTCGCATGATCCGGTGCTGATCCGGCGGGCCGAGGTATTCGATCTGCCTGCTGCCCTGCCGATCGCCGATCCATCGCTCGATCTTGCCAGCCCGATGAAAGGTCCGTTCCGGGCGGAGCCGCTGGAATGGGAGACGACCGCCGAAGCCGCGCTGGAACTGGCACGCATCGCCGGGATCCTGCCCGCATTCATGGTCGATCCTGAGGGTGGGGGCGAGGCGGAGTCTCTTAATGCCGACGATCTCGAAGATTGGCGCGATGTGTCGCAGCTGAATATCGTCACGCGCGCACGAATGCCCGTGTCGGTGTGCGACGATGCGCAGATCGTGGCCTTTCGCAGCGTGAACGATACGCGCGAACATGTCGCGTTGATTATCGGTCGGCAAAGCGGCGATCGCGCCCCGCTCGTCCGCCTGCATTCCGAATGTCTGACCGGGGACATTCTCGGCAGCCTGAAATGCGATTGCGGTCCGCAATTGAACGCCGCGCT
>JBAUIN010000255.1:0-1703 GCA_049682975.1 Pontixanthobacter sp.
TTCTGCAAAGGGGAAACGATGGTGGGCGTAGAGAGAGTTGAACTCCCGGCCCCTACAATGTCAATGTAGTGCTCTACCACTGAGCTATACGCCCGCACCGTCGTTCCGGCTGCCGAAGCAGCGAAAGCGCGCAGTAGCCCCGGCTCGGCGGACACGCAAGAGGGGCCGCGCGCTAAATTTCATTCGCTTCGCGTTTATAGCGAAGCCTGTGCGCGATCTTGGAAAATGCGTTCCACTTCCAATACCAGATCGCGCAGATGGAAGGGTTTGGACAATATTTTGGCCGCGGGTTGTTCACGGTTCGCCTTCAACGTAACCGCGGCGAAGCCGGTGATGAACATGACTTTGGTCGATGGGCTGATTTCGTTGCATCGCTGGGCCAATTCGATACCGTCCATTTCCGGCATTACGATGTCGGACAGCAACAGATCGAAATGCTCGGATTCGAGGATGGGCACGGCTTCGGTTCCACGATCGACCGCGCGCACCTCGTATCCGTTTTTCTGCAGGGCGCGCTCCAGATAGCCGCGCATGGCATCGTCGTCTTCGGCCAACAAGATACGTAAAGGCTGTGTTTGGTTCATGGGCAAGCGTGTTACGCGCAATGCCTTAAAAAATCTTTTGCTTTTGCTGCGCAGTCCGAATTTGAAACGAAGTTTTTCGCGGGGGTGGGATGGGAGGCAAATTTTGACTTGCCACGAGGAAGCGTTCAGCAAGACGCCCATGCAAGCGAATGTTCCGGGCGACAGGCATAATTCCGTAGAAGAAGGCGGGGCAATTCCAGGTTCGAATGCGGCTGCGTTTACGTTTACGCATTATGATGCAGCATCCGTTCCGATCGTCATCGCGGTACCGCATGCCGGGCGTGCCTATCCCGAAACGCTACTGCGCGAAATGCGCGATCCCGCCTACTCCTGTATACGGCTGGAAGATCGCTACGTCGATCGGATTGCCCGCGCTGTGGCTGCGCGGACCGGCGCACCGTTATTGGTGGCGAACGCGCCGCGCGCCATGCTCGACCTCAACCGCGCACCGGCCGACGTGGATTGGGGTATGGTGCACGATGTGCCGGCCGATATCGTACGTCATTCTTCCGCCAATCGCCGGGCGCGTAGTGGGCTCGGACTGGTACCGCGCAGACTGCCGGAATTGGGCGAGTTGTGGAGCAATCCGTTGGCCTATGCCGATCTACAGGACAGAATCGACCTGATCCACACGCCTTACCATGCCGCATTAGCGGGAAGCCTCGATCGTCTGCGCGATATCTGGGGCTCAAGTCTGCTGATCGATCTGCATTCCATGCCGCCACTGACGAAGCGGTCGGGCGGTCCGTCCCCGGCGAAGTTCGTTATCGGCGATCGCTTCGGTGCAAGCGCGAATGATATGATCGTGGCTGCGGCCTTGCGGCATTTCGCGGACGACCAGATCGGCGTTGCACATAACCGCCCCTATGCCGGTGGCTACGTCCTCGATCGCCATGGCGCGCCGCTCCGCAACATTCATGCCGTGCAGCTGGAAATCTGCCGTTCGCTTTATCTTGACGAGGAGTATCGCGAGACGAAAGCGGGTTTGGACGATGTCGTCGAAACACTTGTCGCGCTGATCGGAAAGCTTGGGCGGGAAGTCGCGCAGCTGGCGGCATCTTCGCGCTATGCGACAGCTGCGGAATAACCGCCCGGATAGCCAAGAAAAAAACCACCCCG
>JBAUIN010000256.1:0-5652 GCA_049682975.1 Pontixanthobacter sp.
GAGATAAAGGCGCTTGCGCTGATGGGGGTCGCGGACCCATATGGCGACAGGCACTTTCACGACATTCAGGAGTAACCACGCAGGGCCATGCCCGATATCGACAATTCCGCCGGAGACGCGGACAGTAGGAGCGGGCTGTGGCCCATCATCCGCAAATTCTTGAGCGGAGAGGACGGCGACCGATCGCTTCGCGCGCAACTGGAAGAAGCGATCGACGAGCATGAGGGGGAAAACCCCGATAGCGACGACGATAACGCCGTGGGCGGCGATCTGTCGGGTGTCGAGCGGCAAATGCTACGGAACCTGTTGCATTTCAGCGAACATGATGCCGACGATGTCGCGATCCCGCGCGGCGAAATCGTGGCCGTATCCGCCGATGCGACGTGGGCGGAACTGGTCAAGGCGTTTTCCGAAAATGGCCATTCCCGAATGCCCGTCTATCGCAAGCAATTGGATTCGGTGATCGGGATGGTTCATATCAAGGATGTGTTTCCGTTTCTGGCGCATACCAAGAACAAACCGCCGAAGGACTGGACCACGTTGATGCGCCAGCCGCTTTACGTGCCCCAATCGCGTGGTGCGCTGGACGTGCTGGCCGATATGCGCAGCCGCCGCGTTCACCTGGCGATCGTGGTCGACGAATTCTCCGGTACCGATGGAATCATCACGATCGAGGATCTGGTCGAGGAAATCGTCGGCGAAATCGAAGACGAGCACGACGATCTGCCCGAAGAACTGATCAGCCCGATCGGCGACGGCATGTGGGATTGCGATGCGCGCGCCGAGTTGGAAGACGTGGCGGAACGGGTCGATCCGCAGCTGGCGGAGGTCGAGGAATCGGTCGATACGCTGGGCGGTCTGGCTTTCGTGTTGGCCGAACAGATCCCTACCGTTGGCACCATAGTGAAACATCCCAGCGGGTGGCACATGGAAATCACGGCTGCGGATGAAACGCATGTTAAACGTATGCGTCTTCACCCACCGGCGACGGCGCCTCTGGAACAAGAACCTGCGTAGCATCGCGACCGCGTTCTCCATCCGGAATGTTCTGTTTACTGCAACCTTCTCCTGTTCGGTGCGTTTAACCGGTAATAGGAGATTACGATGCCCACCCGCCGCCTACCGCCCCTTCGCGCGCTCGAAGCGTTCATGCGAACTGTCCGTCTGGGATCGGCACGGGCGGCGGCGGAGGAGTTGGGATTGAGTCCCTCGGCGTTGTCGCGACGCATCGCCAATCTGGAGGATTTTACCGGTAAGAAACTGTTCACCCGCGCCAAACAGGCGATGCAGATGACGGATGAAGGGCAGGCATTCCACGAGGCGGTCGCACCGCATCTCGATGCGCTGGCCTTGGCGATCGAAAACCAGTCGGAGAATCTATCACTTCTGCGATTGCGGTTGGGCGTATTGCCGATGTTCGGCGGTCAGCGCCTGTTTCCGCGCCTCGGCGAATTGCGCAAGCGTCATCCACTCCTGCATATCGATATCGACACCGGTCCGCATCTGGACGACCGGGTCGGCGACACATTGGATGCGGCAATTACCCTATCGCGTGGTCCCGATACGGCCTTCCATGCCGTGCGCCTTGACTACAACATGGTACATGCGATCTGTAGCAAGGATACGGCAAAGGCTCTCGGCAACGATCCCGATCCCGATAGGCTGGCGAAACAGACTTTCCTCATTCACAACGAACTGCCTGCCAGTTTCGAAGCATGGAAGCAGGCGCTCGGGCTGGAGAACATGGAGCCAGCGGCGATCGATCATTACGATTCCGGGCAACTTATGCTGGAGGCTGCCGCGCAGGGTTTGGGCATCGCGATCATGCATGACGATCATATGCGGCGCACGGCCGATAATCGCTTGGCGCATCTTTGGAAAACAGAGATCGAAAGCCCGTACAGCTATTGGTTCATCTGCAAACCGCAAGCGCTGGAATCGCGTCCGGTTCGGCTATTCCATGACTGGCTCGTCCGCGCCGATCTCTAATTGGATTGAACTGGTGCGTGTGGACAAGGGAACGATGGTACACCGGAGATCGCGGGATGTACCTTGTCCGGTGGCCCGCATTCCACTTCGGGTTTTCGAACCGGTCGATCATCGGCATTGAGCAGACGCTGCGCATCCGGCTTCGTGTAGGCGGCGATCCAGATCAAACAATCGGTCAGGTCGCGAATATTGTGCTTCTCGCTTGTGCTGGCCGATGGATTGCAATTAACGATGAACGCGTCCGCCGCGGGCGGTGCTTTTAGTCGGCGCAGGGCACGCAAAAACTCACCGCGCTCTGTGATCGCCATGCGGTTTTGATCGTTCATACCCGGATCGCCAGTAAAGAATGGAGAAGTATTGAACACGACGCTACGCACGCCGGGATTGTCGATCGAAATTTGCGTTGCCAAAGCGCCGCCGAGCGAATGCCCGGTTAGTTCGATCGGAATTGCGACATCGCCCTGTGCGTCGAGTGCCGCTCGTTCGGCAGTATAGACGGCGCGAGCGCCATCGCGCTGACTGTCGCCAAGCGAACCGTAGAAAAAATCCGCCGACGATCCGCTATCCGTGCCGCGAAAGGCGATGACCCGCGCCTGCATCGCACCGCGTTCGCCTGCCTCCACCGCGTATCGGTCGAACACAGAATAGGCGAGACCGCTATCGGCGTTCTCGGCCGCTTCCCGCGCTACGAAACCCATTGGAAGCGCCGCATAGAAATCGTCATCGAGATAGGCGTTGGTCGAAAGCATACCGTAGGGATAGGCTTCAACTGCGGCGTCCCGAACGAAATCGCACCAGCCGCCCGGTTCCATGCGGCAAGGGCTGCGGGATTGTGTGAGATCGGGATAGGGCGTGATGCATGCCGATAATGGCAGCGCCATAAGCGCCACCATCGCAGCACGCATCAACGCCGATCCGATCCCGCTCACGATCTAAATGTCAGGCGACGGACGCTTTCACGATTTTCCCGGGCTTCGCGGGTGGCTCGCCTTTGGGTAGTGCGTGGACGTGCTCCATGCCGCTCTCGACCTGACCCCAGACGGTGTACTGCCCATCCAGGAAATGCGCGTCGGCCAGACAGATGAAGAACTGGCTGTTCGCGCTGTCGGGTGCCTGCGTGCGCGCCATGGAGCAGGTGCCTTCGGTGTGCGGTTCGGAGTTAAATTCCGCCTTCAGATCGGGCTTGTCGCTGCCGGACATGCCGGTGCCGGTCGGATCGCCGCCCTGCGCCATGAAGCCGTCGATGACCCGATGAAACACCACATCGTTATAGAAGCCTTCGCCCGCCAGTTCGGTTATGCGTTCGACATGGCCGGGTGCCAGATCGGGGCGCAGTTTGATGACGACATCGCCGGTGCCGTTACCGGTGTCGAGCGTGAGAGTGAGTTTCTGATCGGCCATAGTGTCTGTGTCTCCTGTTGATTGACCGCCGATATAACCGTTCACGCGCAAATGTCACCCGCCGCACCCGTTCGGCGCGCTTGCTTTTCATCCCCCCGCCCCTAGACGAACGCCATGGGCCAAGAACCATATCCCGACGATCCCGAACTGCTTGTGGCCGACGATGAAACTGTCGCGGGGGCGGAAGAAGGCGCGCGTCCCGACGACCGGATCGACGACGATCGGATGGACGAAGACAACACGCTGAAGGCGGATTACGTCCGGGCCGTTCGCGATGCGTTGGAGACGGGCGAGAAGGCGACTGTCTACAACCTCGTCGAACCGCTCCACCCCGCGGATATTGCCGATCTGCTCGAACTGCTCGACCGCGACGATCGCACGCAACTGGCCGAAGCGATCACCGATCTGATGACGTCGGACGTCGTCGCGGAACTCAACGATTACGTTCGCGAAGACATGATGGAGGCGCTGCCTGCCGAGGCGGTGGCGCAGATCGCCGAACAGCTGGAAACGGACGATGCCGTCCAGCTGATCGAGGATCTGGACGAACCCGATCAGCAGGCTGTCCTGGCCGAACTGGACGACGAAAACCGCGTCGCCATCGAAAGTGCGCTGGCCTATCCCGAAGAAACTGCGGGCCGGCTGATGAGCCGCGATGTCGTGGCCGTGCCCGAACATATGACGGTCGGCGATCTCATCGATTATTTGCGCGTCGACGGCAACGTAGCGGACGATTTCTACGAAATTTTCATCGTCGATCATAAGCATCATCCGGTCGGGTCGTGTATGCTTAGCTGGATATTGCGCACACCGCGCACGATCGCGCTGGCCGACGTGATGAAGCGCGACCAGACGCTGATTCCGGACATGCTGGACCAGGAAGAAGCGGCGCTGATGTTCCAGAAATACGCGCTTATCTCTGCGGCGGTGGTCGATGAAAGCGGGCGGCTGGTCGGACAGATGACGGTCGACGATATCGTCCACATCATCTCCGAGGAAGCGAGCGAGGATGCGCTGCTGATGTCCGGCGCGGGCGAAGGCGACATCAATGAACCCATTCGCGATGCCTACACATCGCGCGTCCGCTGGCTGATCGCCAATCTGGGCACGGCATTGATCGCCAGCCTCATCATCGCATTCTTCGGTGCGGCGATCGAGGAACTGGTCGCGCTTGCCATCCTGATGCCGATCGTTGCCAGCATCGGCGGTAACGCAGGCACACAGACCATGGCCGTGGCCGTGCGCGCGATCGCGATGAACCAGCTGACGGAGGCGAATACGGCACGTATCCTGTGGCGCGAAACCCGTGTGGCGATGTTGAACGGGGTTACGATCGCAGTGCTGGTCGGGCTGGCGACGGGCGCGTTCTTCACGCCGATGTTGGGCGTCGTGATTGCGGTGGCAATGGTTATCAACGTCATCACCGCCGGACTTGCGGGCGTGCTGGTGCCGGTCATCTTCGAACGGTTGAAGCAGGACCCCGCCGTCGCCAGTTCGGTTTTCGTGACGATGATTACCGATTCCATGGGCTTCTTCGCTTTCCTGGGCTTGGCCGTGGCCGTGGGCTTGGCTGGCTGATGCCACTCAACATGACCAAGATCGCCTATCGCAGCGAAAGCATCCATACGTTGCGCAAATGGGTGGAGGGCCAGCCGGACGGTGCGGTGATGACCACGCGCTACCTCCCCAAACGGCATGCGGAGATGGCGGGCGGATCGCTCTATTGGATACATGACCATTCGATCTGCGCGCGCAGCCCCATCCAGGAGTTTCGCCAACGCGACGATGGTCGCTGGAACATCATCCTCGCCCCGCAACTGATCCTGGTCGAAGCCCGCTACAAACGCGCACATCAGGGCTGGCGCTATCTGGAAGAAGACAAGGCCCCCCGCGATCTCGGCGCGGACGAGCAGCAGGGCGATGTGCTGCCGGGCAAGCTGCAGAACAAGCTGCGCAAGCTGGGGTTGGTTTAGAGCCACTGGCAGTTACGGAGTGAAAGAGGACGATTCTCTATCGGCGGATCGCGCTCCTGTCGCAAAAGCAAATCGTGAAAAGCCTGACACTGCAAGGGGGTCGCGCAATCCGTGACCTTAAGCGGAGAGGCGCGGAAACGCTGGAGTTTCAAGCATTGCAGAGTGTCCATATGCGACCTTTCGGACCGTGCGACGATACGCCTGTGACTTTCCAGGGTGACTGTTCGGCGTGACCTTCGCGACAGGCCTCATGCAATGCGGAGGGTACCCATGTTCGGCAGAAGAGGTC
>JBAUIN010000257.1:0-1929 GCA_049682975.1 Pontixanthobacter sp.
CCCAGCGGCCCGCTCCAGCGTAACCACATGCGGGTGACGAAGGCCGTGCCACGGCGTGAGGGTTCGGGGTGCGCCGCGCCTTGCCAGCTGTCGGTTTCGCCATCTTTGCGAAAGGTAAGCAGCAACCTGCCATCGTCATCAAGCCGTTCGTCTACCTGCAATGCCATTTCCGGCAACGCTCCGCTGCTGCGCCCGACGAAATCGGCAATGCCGCTTATCGTGACAGGTTCGCCGACCTCGCAATCAGCTGGCGCGACGATCCGCCAATCGTCGAGCCGACCGGCCAGCAATCCATCCAGCAGAACCATCACCAATAGCGCCGCCGCAGCCGCAGGCACGATGATCCAAGCCGCCGGGGCAGTCGCGGCAATGACAATCGCCAACGGCGCAGCGAGCGCCGTAAGCCAAGCCGCGCGGGCCGTAGGAACGATGGGAAAACGCACCACGGTTCGGCCGGTCAGCGCGGAGCCTCGGTACTTTCGATGAGTTCCGCGACTAGTGCCTCCATTTCGCGTCCCTCGATTTCCGCTGCGGGGCTCAGGGTCAGGCGGTGGCGTAATGTTGCCGTCGCCAGTGCCTTCACATCGTCCGGTATCACGTAATCGCGCCCCTCCAACGCGGCGCGGGCACGCGACGCATTCGCCAGAATAACCGCGGCACGGGGGCTGGCCCCACTGTCGATTTCGGCGTTTTCGCGCGTGGCCCGCACCAATCGCACGATATATTCGACGATCTCCTGCGCTAAAGTGACTTGCGCCACCGCATCGCTGGCCGCGGCCAATCCAACATTATCCGTGACCGCCACGATACCGAAGGCGTCGGGCCGTTGCGGCCCCTGCCGATTGCCGAACCGCGCGACGATCGCAGCTTCCTCTTGCGCGTCGGGATAGTCGACGAGCAGCTTGAACGCGAACCGGTCCAGCTGCGCTTCGGGCAAAGGATATACGCCCTGGTTTTCGATCGGGTTCTGCGTCGCGACGACCATGAACCGATCCGCCAATTCGTGCGTTTCCCCATCCAAAGTCACGCGGCGTTCCTGCATCGCTTCCAGCAAAGCGGCCTGCGTTTTGGGCGGCGTGCGATTGATCTCGTCCGCCAGCAGCAATTCGCAGAAGATCGGCCCGCGCGTGAGGGTGAAGGTGCTGGTCTGAAAGTTGAAAAGGTTGGAGCCGAGAATATCGCCGGGCAGCAGGTCGGGCGTAAACTGGATGCGTCCGAAATCGAGGCCAATGGCCGCACTGAAGCATTGGCCCAGAAAAGTCTTGGCGGTCCCCGGCGGCCCTTCGAGCAGGACGTGCCCCTGGCTCATCAATGCGACGAGCAGGTGGTCCACCGTTGCATCCTGTCCGACGACCGCCTTGGCGACTTCGCCGCGAATGGCAGCGGCGAGGTTGCGGACATCGTCCAGCGTCATTGTATTGGTCATTGTATTTTGGGCCTGTGGCTCGGTCGTCATGGGGCAAGTTTCCTCTCGATCGATTTCAGCGCGGCGGCGGCGCGTATGATGTCCTTGGGCTGGCGGGCATCGCGCAATTCGGCGACGGCGGCGGAATAACGCGGTGAGTCGGGGGCTCTCGCTGCCAGAGCAGAATCCATTCGCACAGGATCGACGGCGCGCAGGCCGAGCAGTTTGGCAATGCGTTTCTCCAGCATGTCGGCATACGGGCCGCTCAACAGATGGAACCGTTTACTGCGCTGGATGAAGCCGGCGCTGTTCGCCACCAATTGGTTCTTTCCAAAGGCGATGGCCCGGCCTTGTGCAACCGGCGGCCCGAACCGGCGGAAAGCGCGCCATGCAACGACCAGCAGGGCCAGGATCAGGCACAATGTCGCCGCCAGGAAAGGCGGACGAAATGCCAGCGTGAGCAGGTTCTGCTGCGCGCCGAGCCCGTTCAACGTCAGATCGAACACGACCGGCTGGGCGTTGTC
>JBAUIN010000258.1:0-4145 GCA_049682975.1 Pontixanthobacter sp.
GAAGCCGGGCACGTCCACGAAGGTGAGGATCGGAATGTCGAACGCATCGCAGAACCGCACGAAGCGCGCGGCTTTTTTGGAGGAATTGATGTCCAGCACCCCCGCCAGCACCATCGGCTGATTGGCGATGACGCCGACGGTGCGCCCTTCCACCCGGCCGAAGCCGCACAATATGTTCCCGGCATGGGCGGGCTGCACCTCGAAGAAATCGCCTTCGTCCAGAACCTTACGGATCACCTCGTGCATGTCGTAAGGCTGATTGGCATTGTCGGGGATTAACGTGTCGAGGCTGGGTTCCTCGCGGTCGAACGGGTCCGATGTCGGGCGCTCCGGCACTTCCTCGCGGTTCGACAGCGGCAGGAAATCGAAGAAATCGCGCGTCGCCAGCAGCGTTTCGATGTCGTTCTCGAACGCCACGTCCGCCACGCTGGTCTTGGTCGTATGCGTCACCGCGCCGCCCAGTTCCTCCTGCGTCACCACTTCGTTCGTGACCGTCTTGACCACATCCGGCCCGGTCACGAACATGTAGGAGCTGTCCTTCACCATGAAGATGAAGTCGGTCATCGCGGGAGAGTACACCGCCCCGCCCGCGCATGGCCCCATAATGAGGCTGATCTGCGGCACGACCCCGCTCGCCAGCACATTGCGCTGAAACACATCGGCATAACCGCCCAGCGATGCCACGCCTTCCTGGATACGCGCGCCGCCGCTGTCGTTGAGGCCGATGACCGGCGCGCCGTATTTCAGCGCATTGTCCATCACCTTGCAGATTTTCTCGGCGTGGCGTTTCGACAGGCTGCCGCCGAACACCGTAAAATCCTGACTGAACACATACACCAGCCGCCCGTTGATCGTGCCGCTGCCCGTGACCACGCCGTCGCCGGGGAATTTCTGATCGCCCATGCCGAAATCGGTGCAGTCGTGTTCGACGAACTGATCGAGCTCTTCGAAGCTGCCTTCGTCCAGCAATACGTCTAGCCGTTCGCGCGCGGTCAGCTTGCCCTTCGCATGTTGCGCGTCGATCCGTTTCTGCCCGCCGCCCATCCGGGCAGCTTCGCGGCGGCGTTCCAGTTCGGCGATATTGGCGGTCATGCGGTTCCCTGTCATTCGCGAGTAGGAGCCAGGCTTTGGCGCGCGGCCCCGGCCCGGTCAAGCGGTGCAGACTGACAATATTGCTGGTCGTCAGCCCTTTACGATACCGTGTTTAACCAAACTGCGTGCCGTATCTTCCAGCGATTGTTCGGCGGTGATGTAATCGAAGCCCAGCGTCCGCGTCGTGTGGCTGCCATCGACATCGCGAACATGGCCCAGTTCGCCCTTGATCATTTTCATTTCCGGCATGAACGGGGCGAGCGCCTTCACCATAAGATCGGGCATCGCGCGACCCGGTACTTTCGCGGAATGTTCGGGCACGCGCCGTTTCAGCACTTTCGCCATTTCGTCCATCCACAGGAAGCTTTGCGAGGCGGGGAATCGTTCACCGCGCACTTTGTCCGCATCGGCTTCCAGCGCGGCGACATGTGCCTTCGCCACGTCGCGCACATCGGCCACGCCGATGCCCATATTGGGGATCATCGGGATGGAGCCGTCCATCAGCTTCTTCACGATTTCGACCGAGGTGGACAGATCGTCATCCGCCACCGGCCCGAACACGGCGACCGGGTTGATGCTGCAATAGGTCATGTCGGGCGCTTCTTCGATGACCCAGTCGCGCGCGGCGTTTTCCGCCAGTGTTTTGGATTTAGTGTAGGCCGACACGCCGGGCGCAGTCACGTCCGTCCAGTCGGTATGGTCGAAATGGGTCTTGTCGCCCTGCCCGTAAGCGATCGCGGCGGCCGAGCTGGTCTGCACGAAACGCGACACGCCCGTCTGCTTGGCGAAACGCAATGCCCGCAATGTGCCTTCGCGCGCGGGCACGACCAACTCGTCATCGCTTTTAGGTACACGCATGGGGAACGGCGACGCGACATGCGCCACCGCATCGCAGCCGCGATTGGCCTCCGCCCAACCGTCATCCTTCATCAGATCGGCGGAAAAAATCTTCAACCTATCGCCGGCATCGGGCCAACGATTGCGCAGCCGTGTCTCGCTTTTCGCTTTATCGCGCACGGTGGTGTGAACCGTGTGCCCGTTGGCGAGCAGCTGATCGATCACCTCCCCACCGATGAAGCCTGTGCCGCCCGTTACCAATACCGTCATAGCCATCGTGTCGTATTCCCGTTCTATTTGAGCAGAACCAGTTCTTCCGCCATTGTCGGATGAATGGCTGTGGTCGCATCGAAATCGGCTTTGGTCAAACCCGCCTTTACCGCCACGGCGGCCGCCTGCATGATCTCCGGCGCTTCGGGCCCGATCATGTGGATGCCCACGATCCGGCCATTATTGGCATCGCAGATCATCTTGTACAAAGAGCGTTCGTTGCGGCCCGCCACCACGTTTTTCATGGCGCGAAAATCGGATTGGTAGATCTTGATCTCGCCGATCTGCGTGGATGCTTCGCTCTCGCTCAGTCCGACCGACGCGATCGGGGGATGGCTGAATACCGCGCTGGGAATGCAGCTATGGTCGACCGAAACCGGCTCGCCATCACCGAACACGGTATCGGCAAACGCCTGACCTTCGCGAATGGCGATCGGGGTCAGCTGGACCCGGTCCGTTACATCGCCGACGGCGTAGATGTGATCGACATTCGTCTTGCTGAACCGGTCGACGATGATTTCGCCTTTCTCGCCGGTCTCGACACCCGCCGCATCCAACCCTAGCCCTTCGGTATTGGGCAGGCGGCCGGTCGCGAACATCACGCAATCGACATCCATACCGTCATGATTGGTCATTTCCACGCGCAGGCAGCCATCGTTCGTTTTGGTGATGCCGCGAAATTCGGCGTTGAAGCGAAAGTCGATGCCCTTCGCGATACTGATCTGCAGCAACCGGTCGCGCAGTGCATGATCGTATTGGCGCAGCAGCGTATCGGTGCGGTTGATAATGGTAACCTTAGCGCCGAATTCGTTGAAGATACCGGCGAACTCGTTGGCGATATAGCCCCCACCCGCAATCAGGATGCGTTTGGGGATTTTGTCCAGATGGAACGCTTCGTTGCTGGTAATGCCCAGCTCGTGTCCTTCGCATGGCGGAACATGGGGCCGCGCACCGGTGGCGATCAGGATGCGTTCGGCCGTAACGACTTTGCCCGACCCCAGCGTAATTTCATGCGAACCAGTGAGTTCCGCGCGCTCGGCGATGATTTCGACATCGTGGCCCTTCAGCGTATCCTCGAACGCTCCTTCGATCCGGGCAACGTCTTTCAGCACGTGATCGCGCAATTTGATCCAGTCGAACGTGGCATTTTCCACCGTCCAGCCGAATTTCTGGCAGTCTTCGATATCTTCCGCGAAATGCGCGCCGTAAACCAGCATCTTCTTCGGCACGCAGCCGCGAATGACACAGGTGCCGCCGACGCGATGTTCTTCGGCGATCGCCACTTTCGCGCCGTGTGCTGCAGCCACCCGCGAAGCGCGTACGCCGCCGGAACCGGCGCCGATGGTGAAAAGGTCGTAATCGTAACTTGGCATGTATTCTCCGATATTGTTTCGGCATTGGCGGGCTGCGCGCGATGCGATTTGACCGTGCGACTAGCAGCTAACGCGTGACCGGTAAAATCGGGGATTGGGTCGTTCGAATTACGCAACATAACGTGCGTTACGCTCACCTTTATATTGACATAAGAGCGCGCGTGTTGTTGTAATGTAAAGACTATTTACGGGGGCGGGATTGGGTCAAAGATATTCTCAAGCGACGAGGCCGGTGTCGGACGGCCCGCTTGTCCGCTACTTTCTCGAACGGGGGGAGCCGGTCGAATTAATGCCGGAGCGTGGCTGGTTACCGCAGGGTTCGCATCCGGCCGTGTCCTATGTCCAAAGCGGTTGGCTCAACCGCGTCCATGACGACGATCAGGGTAAGCCGGCTATTACCGCAACCTATGTGCCGGGCGACTTCATCAATCTCGATACGATCTGCGAACAGGAACCGCATGGGCGCATATGTGCTCTGACTCCTGCGGAAGTGCTGACCGTACCGATCGAAGATCTGCAGAAGGCGATGCGGAAGGACGAGCCGCTGATGCTGAACTTCATGCAGCGTCTGAT
>JBAUIN010000259.1:0-2211 GCA_049682975.1 Pontixanthobacter sp.
TTGCCGAAGCCGCCGAAGCCACCGCTGATTTGAAAGTGGGTTCGGACGATTGGTGGGAAAAGGTCGATCTGTGCAATCAACGCAACAGCGCGCATCTTTCCGAGGAAGAGCGGCAGGGGCTGACCGACTTTCGGCGACACGTACCCGCCGAACGGCGACGCACGCTGGGAGTGAAATATCTGGCTTTCGAAGCGGCAAATATCAAGGATTACGCGCGCGCCAAGAAAGATCCGGACGCGTATATCGAGAAACATGCGAATGGCTGAAAGCTTATCCTCACAAATGGGGTTTTCCGGAAAGGTTGCGCTGGTCACCGGTGCCGCTTCGGGGATCGGCGCGGCCTGCGCGCACTGGCTGGACAAGCAGGAAATTGCCCGACTTATTCTCGTCGATCGCGACGGCGCAAGTTTGGACGGACTAGAGTTTTCCTGCCCCACCGACCGACACATCGGCGATGTATCGGACGAGAAATTCTGGGACATACTGGAAAGGAAACTCGACGGTCTGGACTTTGCGGTCGTCAATGCCGGTATCGGCGCTTTCGCACCGATTGCCGAACATTCGCTCGACGATTGGCAGCGGGTCATGCGGGTGAACCTCGACGGCGCGTTTCTTTCATTACGCTGCGCCATGCGTCTGATCGGTCGCGGCGATGAGGGCGGCAGCATCGCCATGGTATCGTCGGTTACGGGGCACAAAGCCGTGCCGGGTATCGGTGCATATGGCGTTGCGAAAGCAGGCGTATCGCACATGGCGCGGATTGCCGCTGCCGAAGGGGCTGCAAACAATATTCGCGTGAACGCTATCGCACCGGGTGGGACGGACACCGCGATCTGGGATCATGGAGAGGATTTTCGCGAAGCTGTTAAGAAGCATGGCCGCGATGCTGCGATCCAAGGTCTTTCCGTCGGAACCCCACGCGGGAAACTGGCGACGGCGGAAGAAATTGCGGCCAATGTCGGTTATCTATTAGGCGATGCAGCCGCCAATATCACCGGAACCGTTCTGGTAAGCGACGGTGGATTTTCGCTTTAGCGCAACCGAAGCGTTAAGCATTGAATGCTATTCAATTCTGCATGGACGACGCAGCAACCCAACCCGATTTTCAAACCGTTTGCGACCGATTTTCCGATACGGTTGATGAAACACAATTCGAACGGTTTCGCTGGACTCGGGACGAAGCACCCAAACTCGCGCGGCTCGTCGAAATGACGCAGGCTGCTTTTGCGGATCGCGAAGATTACGAGTTGGCCGAAGAGGGTGGCAGCGGCGCACAGGCAGGGTTCAAGCGGTTTCTGATCAAAGTACATGGGAAACGAACCGTCGCCGTCGCCGTAATGCTGAAAGATGGACAGGCGATATTCGGCGCGGAACCGGTCGAACGCAGCCACTACACCATCGATCAGACCGCACCCATCGCAACCGATTATGGCAAGGCGGACGAAACATGGGTGCGCCAATCGCTCGGAAAAATCGTCGCGCAGATCACGCCGGTCGGGTAGTTCTACGCGGGCGGGAGAGCGGTGAAATCCGTCAGCGCCGCGTCGCGCAAACCGCGCCATACATTGCGCGCCTGCACCGCCAAAGCGACATCGTGGACACGGTGCAACTGCACGCCCGCATTCATGCCCGCCAGCATCAGCGCAACACTGCCACCCTGCCGCTCATGCGCGGCGGCTTCGTTCGACAATGCGCCGATCATTCGCTTACGGCTTGCGCCCAAAAGCAGCGGTTGCCCGAGTGCATGAAAAAGCGGCAAAGCGTTCATCAATGCAAGGTTCTGCGCCAGCGTTTTGCCGAACCCCATGCCTGGATCGAAGATGATCCGCCCTCGATCGATCCCCGCTTCGATTGCCACATCGCGCCGATCCCGTAACCAATCGAACACGTCGAACACGACATCGGAATATTCGGCACGATCATGCAGGTCTTCGCCCGTGCCGGGCGCATGCATCAGGACGACCGGGCAGGATTGCGTTGCCATCAGTTCCAGGCTGCGGGGGTCGTGCCGCAACGCGGATACGTCGTTCACGATATGCGCGCCCGTATCCAGCCCGGCAGTCATGACGGCCGGTCGCCGCGTATCCACGCTGATCGCTGCGCCCATGGCCGCGCAATATTCGACGGCTGGGATCACGCGCTTCAGCTCGTCCCCTTCCCACGTCGCCGCCGCACCGGGCCGGGTGCTTTCCCCGCCGATATCGACGATGG
>JBAUIN010000260.1:0-4022 GCA_049682975.1 Pontixanthobacter sp.
TGTCCATCACCGCAAAGCTGCCGAAGCGCAATTCGCCCTCACTGACTATCCTTAACTGTGGCCGCGCCGCGTGGGCGGGCGGCGCGCACAGGCCGATAAGCGCAAGCATCGCGGGCAGCATGCGCCACATCTTAAAGTGGGCCATCGAGGAAAGGCGACCGATCATGGCCCGAACCCCTAACGCCACATAGTTAATAAATTTCGCGTGACGCTAGGCCGCGTCCGGTTTCCATTGCGGCCGTTTCACCATGATCTCTTTGAACAATGCGCTTCCAAGCAGATCGGCCAGCCAGCGTTGCAGATTGGGCATCGGCTGCGCGTCGAACCAAGTACGATCCGAATTTGCGAATTGCCGGATGAAGGGAAAAGTGGCGATATCGGCGAAGGCCCGCCCGGTTCCGGTCAAATACGGATTACCCGCCAACCGTTCGTTCATGTTTTCAAGTATCGCGGTAGCGGCCGCACGGTGCTCATCCGGATCGCTGTCATACCGCGTCGCATATTTATACCGGTCGAGATGATGTTTGAACGGACCGTCGATCGTGTCGACGAGCTGGGCATCGGCGCCCACCAGCCAGTGTTCGGGATCGCTGCGTTTGAGCGCCCAATGCATGATGTCACGGCTTTCCTCCAACACCGCGTCGTCTGGTAGAAGCAATACCGGCACCGTTCCTTTCGGTGAGACTTCCAGCATGGCATCCGGCTTGTCGCGCAGGACTACCTCGCGCGTTTCGACTTCGATGCCACTAACATGCAATGCCATTCGGGCCCGCATGGCATAGGGGCAGCGGCGAAAACTGTAGAGGATGGGAAGGCCGGTAGAACAGGCGTTAGGCAAAATCCGCCTCCGTCAAATCGCCCGGCAGTTTTTCTTCGTAAACCTTGCCGAAATGCACTTCGCCACGTTCCTTCGCCAGCGTGGCCTGCTTTTGGCGCTGAGCGTAACGGGCGCGTTGTTCGGCGGTTTTCGTATGATAGCAGCGGTGACAACTGACCCCTTCTTCATACAGATCGGACCCTTTGTCCTCTTCGCTGATCGGTTCGCGGCAGGCACGGCACAGCGAATGGCTGCCGACGGCCAGTCCGTGCGTAACGCTGACCCGTTCGTCGAACACGAAACATTCGCCGTTCCATTGGCTTTCGCCTTCCGGCACGGTTTCCAGATATTTCAGGATACCGCCTTTCAGATGATACACATCCTCAACCCCTTCGCTGCGCAGGAAGGCGGTCGATTTTTCGCACCGGATGCCGCCGGTACAGAACATGGCGACTTTGGGCATTTTGCCGTCGCGTTCGAACTGTGCCCGCTGCGCGCGGAACCATTCGGGGAAGTCGCCGAAACTTTCGGTCTTCGGGTCGATCGCGCCGGTGAAGCTGCCGATATCGACCTCGTAATCGTTGCGCGTGTCGATCAGAATCGTATCGGGATCGGCGATCAGCGCGTTCCAGTCCTGCGGCGCGACGTAAGTGCCGACATCGCCGACGGGATCAAGATCGGGCTGGCCCATTTTCACGATTTCCGCCTTCAGCCGTACTTTCATCCGCAGGAACGGCATGACCGGCGCGCGCGATTCCTTATGCTCGATATCGGCGCAGCCCGGCATGGTGCGGATATGGGCCAGCACCGCATCGATCGCCGCGTCCTCGCCCGCAATCGTGCCGTTGATACCTTCTTTCGCCAGCAGAATGGTGCCGCGCACATCATGCGTCAGACACACATCCATCAGATCGAAGCGCAGGTCGGCAATATCGTCGAACGGCGTGAAGCGATAGAATGCGGCGACGCGGATTGGGTCGACGGGGGGTGAAGGCGTATCGTGGGTCATGATCGTTTGTTCGGCCCCATAAAGCCAAACAGATGGCCTGCAACCTTGCGCATTTGGATTTCTTCCGATCCTTCCGTAATGCGGTAACGGCGGTGGTGGCGATAGATATGTTCGAACGGTTTGTGCCGCGAATAACCGATCCCGCCATGTACCTGCATCGCGCGATCCGCCGCGTCGCAGACCAGACGGTTCGCGCGGTAATTGCACATCGAGATTTTGTCCGACAGCAGCTTGGCGACTTCCGGCTTGGCCATCGTGTCCATTTGCGCCGCCGTTTTCCAGATCAGCAGACGCAGCATCTCCGCTTCCGACTGCAGTTCCACCAGCGGGAACTGGATCGCCTGATTGGTGGCTAACGACTTGCCGAATGGCTTGCGTTCCCGCGCATATCGCACCGATTCATCGATGCAATATTGCGCCGCGCCCAGCGAAGACGCTGCCTGCCGAATGCGGTTTTCATGAACGAATCCCTGCGCGCAGGCGAGCCCGTGATCGAGATCGCCAAGGATCGCATCATCCGGCACCCACACATCGGTCAACGAAACCTTCGGGTGATCGGTCGGCATGTTGAAGGTCCACAAATACTCGCCCACCTCGAAACCCGGCGCATCGTAGGGTACGATGAAGCATCCGATACCCTTCGCGCTGCCATCCTCGCCCGAATGTCGCGCGAAGACCATGCAATGCGTCGCGACATGGCTGCCGGTGGTCCACATCTTTTCGCCATCGATCCGCCAGCCGTCGCGGCCATCGCGGGTTTCACGCACCGCGCGCGTATCCATCCAGGTTGCGTCGGACCCATGCGCCTCTTCGGTCAGGCCGAAGCTCCATAGCATGTCGCCTGCCAGCATCGCAGGGATGAAGTCGCGCTTCTGGTCTTCGGTGCCAAAATCGCGCACCAGCAGCGGCTGCACCAGATTGCCAACGATGCTGCTTTCGTTCTGCAGATCGTTGTGAAGGCCAAGCCCCTTATGCGCCAGATGATGCCGGATCGCGGCCATCGCCAGATTGCTGCCGTCCTGCCCGCCGAACTCTGCGGGAAGCGCAAAACGATAATGGCCCGCGGCATCCGCCACCTTGCGCATTTCATGCAACAGGGCTTCCCATTCCGGGCGCGGCAGACCATCATTGTCCCAGTCGGTACGCGCATGTTCGCGGCGATGGTCGAAGAAACGGATATTGTCGTCGCGCGCCTCGATCGGCGTGATTTCGCGGAGGATGAAATCGTCCAGTTCGGCAAGATAATCGGTGATCTCGCTCGGCAATTCGAACAGCATCGTCATGTCCATTTCTCCATCGCGGTTTTCAGCCCCGCATATTTGGGCGCATCGTTCGCGCCTTTGCGTAGCGCTTTCCTGCGCAGATCGTCGAGCAGGCCCGGCGTCGTCAAACCTGTCTCCCCCGCGCGTATAGCGTCGCATAGGGGGCGGTCGTGGACCGGCGGTGGATCGTCCATATCGCGGGCTGCGATATTCAACGCATTGATCGCCACGGCGGCCAGAAATCGGTTGCGGCCTTCCGCACGCGGCTTGACCTCCGCTGCGATCCATTCGCCGACCGCTGTGACAAGTTCCGCCGCACTGGTTTCGCCGTGCGGGGCGTTGTCATCGGAAGGCGAAAGAGCAATTCTTGTTGTTTTCGCATCCGGCATTTCCTGTTCGAGAAGCAATAGAAGATCGATCTCGTTCTCGATCGTCCGGCGGGCTATGGCGGCGCGTTCCAGGCTGCGATCGATATGGTCACGCCAGACCGCGCCCATTTGCAAACACCCTAAGGCCCACCAGATCGTGCGATGAATGAGCCAATACCGAAACCGCTCGCGATCAATGGGCGCGCCGCCCGCCGCCTCATAGGACGCAAAATACCGGTCAAGCGATGCAAGGCCGAAGGCCGGATGATCGTAATTTCCGAAGCGCCAGGGCCCGACGCAGCCCCAAGCGAGATCTTCGTGATAGTCTCCGAAATGCGCCAGTTCCCAGTCGAGAACCCCCGACACTCGGCCGTTCGCGACCATTAGGTTTCCCATTCTGAAATCGCCATGGACAAGGCACTGCGGACCAGGATCGGGTAGATTGTCGCGGCACCATGTTAATGCCAGTGCGATAATCGGGCGGTCGCCGCCGAAATCCTCGAACTGCCGTTCCAGATCATCCAGCATTTCTTCCGGCGCAGATGCAGGAATACTGTCGATCGCGT
>JBAUIN010000261.1:0-1560 GCA_049682975.1 Pontixanthobacter sp.
ACCCGCGTCGAACGGCCCGAAGAAGGCTTGATCGTCATCGCCTATCGCGCGCAGGCGAAGCGGGGCCAAGGCGATAGTACCGAAAGCTACGACGCGCTTTGCACCAGTACCCTGCGTCGTATTGGCGAAGAAGATTGGGAAGTCGTCCAGCATCAACAGACCCCGCTCGACACGAAGGTCGCCAAACCGTCGTGACCGCGCGACGGAATGGTACGACATGACTGCCTTGCCTTACGCCGCAATCGTTCTAGTCCTGCTGTCGGTCGTGCTGTTGCGGTCGGTCAAGAAGGACGGATTGTCACCCTCTTCGCGCAAAACCCGCAAATGGACGGCGCTGCTGTTGGGTATTGCCGCCGTATGCCTCGCGATCGCGGCGGCGCTGGACGATGTGGTCGGTTCGCCCGTTAACGAAGTCCCCACACTCACCGGCGACCGGCTGAGTTGATCGGTTGAGCACATTCGCTTTCTATTTCATGATCGCCGCTTTCGCTGCGTTTATGGGTTTTGTCCTCGGCCCCCGCGGAGCAAGCAATAAGCGCCCGGTTCTGGGCGGCGGCATCGCGGTGCTATGTTACGTGATCGCGGTCGGTTTCGCGGCTTGGGGCGTGATCGGTATTTTATCGGTCTTCTGAAAAACTTCAGATCGGGTGTCGGAGGCTCGTCGGAGCCACGATGGTATTACGAAGAAAAACCCCGATCCGCTCGACCATCGAAACGGGAGCTGAACCGGGGTTCTTCATCTGCGAATTGCTGGCCTTCGCAGAACCGATTTGATCGATCAGCCAGTGGTCGCCTTGTTACCAAGGCCCGCTGGGATATGTGCGCCGGTTTTCATATAGATGCGATTATCGTCGATTTTTTCGACATCTTCCAGCGACAGGAAATGGTGCATATCATCGCCACTGTCGGACTTGGTCAGTTTGATTTTATCGTCCTCGACCTTGTCGACGGTACCGATGTGAAGGCCTTCCGCGTTGGCGACTTCCATGTGTTCCTTGATGCGTAGTTTCTCGAACATATAATATCCTTGTATTTTAATTGGTTACTATCTTCGAACGGCCAAACCGCCCGTCTTGTTCCGACTTCAACGCCGCCCTATTAGCCACCGTCGAGGGGGCGACCCGCATCGGCGCGCGCCCGTACGGCAGGATCTTTCGCGGTTTCGCCGGGAACGGCTGCGTCCTGCGCCGTTTTATGCGGTTCGTCCGCTGGGCCGGCCGCGCCGCCGCTGCCATCCACTTCGGTTTCGCCGGTCGGCGTGCCGTCGGCATTTTCTTTCACTTTGGCGCGCGATTCACCTTCGCGCGGGCCGGATTTCTTCGGTTCGCCGGGCACGTCGCTTTTGCCGAGGGTTACGTCGCGCTGATCCTTGGGGGCGTATTCGCCGTCATAGCTGGGCATTGGGGATACTCCTGTTGGTTTCTATATTGAACCAACCGGGGGAGGGCTTCTCCGGTTCCCGCGAGCGACTCCCATGCGCCACCCCATCGGCCCCATGCGCGAGCCCGCCGGCGACAATATTTTTCCCGGAAAAACTTTCGATTAACCCTCGTCATCGGT
>JBAUIN010000262.1:0-5941 GCA_049682975.1 Pontixanthobacter sp.
ACGCGATCCGCGACGGTCGGACTTTCGCCGCTTCCGTCGCCAGCGACCCGGCGCCACAGCACACCGCCGTCTTCGTAGCTCCACCCATCGGCAAAGCTGCGCGAAGCAAGGGCGAGCTGCTGCTGGCTGTGCCACGCCATATCTTGCGACCGATCGACTGGCGCGGTTTGCGCGGCGGCGGGGGTGGCGGCCAATACGGAAAGGGCCGCGGCGGTCAGTATCGTCAGCTTCATCATTTTACCAATCATAGGCTTTAGGCAGATCGCTTTCGTCGAGATCGCGATAGCGGTCGCGCAGGCGCGTTTGGTGATTGACCAAAGGCTGTTCCACACCGTCGATGAATACGCGCGTCGGGGCTGCATCCAGTTCCAACGGATCACCGTCCCACAGCACCAAATCCCCGGCGGCACCGGGCATCAGAACTCCGAGGCGACCCGAATATCCGGCGATCGCGGCAGGTGTGGAACTGATCGTGGCGAAGGCTTGCCCCCAACTCAAACCTGCCGCGCCGGGCAATTTGCCGAGGGCCACCAGATTGCCGGCGAATTGCGTCGCACTGCGGGGTTGGCCGTCAGTGCCACCGTCGAGCCCACCGATCGCGACCTGAACGCCTGCTTCGATCATCCGGCCGACATTAGACTGCGTGGCCGCCAATTGTTCGAAGCTGGAGGGCAAGTCGTCCAGCGCGTCGGCAATGACCGGCACGCCCGCCGCGGCGATATCGTTTGCCACCAGCCAACCCTCGCTCACGCCGACTAGAACCAGATCGAGATCAGCGAATTCGCTTTTCAACGCCAGAACCTGCTGGATGTCGGCGGCGCGTTCGACCAATACGTAGAGCGGCTGCTGCCCGCGGACCACTGGCACGAGCGCAGCGGCGTCGAAGCGGGTCAGCAGCGTATCGCTGCCGCGTTCCGTCGCATTGTCGAGCAAGCGCGGGTCAATTGGCAGATCGTCGCCGCTCACATCCCGTTCGCGTGCGGCGGCGCGACCGACGAGTTGCGAATCATCGCCATATTGCCCGGCTTCGCGTAAAGCATTGCGGAGCAGGGCATGAGCGCCCGTTCGGCTTCCCCCGCCCAATCGCGCGCCACTTTCGCCCAATGCCACCATTTGGAAGGCGCGGGGCCGCATCAGCATATTCGCATCCGTACCGAGATCGACCATCGCCCCCTGTCCGCCGAAGATCGAACTGGATGGACGCGAATACACGCTCGCACGGGTGATACCACCCGCACGGGCAATCGCGACATGCTGCGATGCCGGATTGAGAGCAGGTGCGACGTCCAAAGCCGCGCTGAACGGCGATCCGCTGGCCGCCTGATCGTTGCTTTCACTGACCGAGCCGACATCCCACAGGCCGAGCGTAGTCGCGGCGGCGAACAGTCCGGGAGTGACCCATTTGCCCGCACCATCGATTATGGTTGCGCCAGCGGGTGCAGCACCGCCGGTTCCCGCCGATACGACGCGACCATCTTGGATAACGACAGTGGCGTTCTCGATCGGATCGCTGCCATCGCCGGTGGCGACTGTCGCGTTGGTAATGACGACATTCTGCGCCGCGAGTGGGTTCGCCATCCCAAGGGTGGCGACGGCCGTTGCGGTGAGAAGGATGGACCGGATCATTTCACGTCTCCTTCACCGGGCTGGCCAAGTTCGAAATCGCTCACCGGGCGGCGCTTGCGGTCCAACGCGTCGTACATAAGCGCCCCGTCGATCCATACCTTTTCGGGTCGGGAATAGACACTCAACGGGTCGCCGTTCCAGAGGACGATATCCGCCATTTTGCCCGTTTCAAGACTGCCGGTCATATCGGCGATACCCATGGCCTTGGCAGCGTTATACGTGATCCAGGAAATGACCTGCGCATCGGGAATGGCGATGCCCATCCGGACACCTGCAGCTTGTGCTTTGGCCGCTTCCTGATTGAGCCGCTGAATGCCGTTCTGATCGTCCGAATGGATCACCACGCATGCGCCCTCGTTCTGTAACAACGCGGCGTTTTCGGGAATGCCATCGTAGCTTTCCATCTTGAAACCGTACCAATCGGCCCAGATCGCAGAGCATACATCGTTTTCGCGCAGCAGATCGCCGATCTTGTAAGCTTCGACCGCGTGATGGAAAGCGGTCACCCGGTACCCCATCTCCTTCGCCATATCCATTACCAGCGCCATTTCATCCGCGCGGTAGCAATGGTTGTGGACCAGGATGTCGCCGTCCAGCACACCGGCGAGCGTTTCCTTCGCGAGATCGCGATCCGCCCGATCGCCATCGGCATAATCTTGCGCGTCCAGCCAGGTTTGCCGGTTCAGCGCGAAATTGCCCATTCGAGTGGACGGCATGCGGCCCCGGTTGCCGTAAACGCGCTTGGGATTCTCACCGCAGGCCATTTTGAAGCCATAGGGCGCGCCTGGAAATTTCATGCCCTGCACTGTGCGGCTGGGTACGTTTTTCAGCGTAGCCGAACGACCACCCATCAGATTGGCGCTGCCGGGGAGAACTTGCAGGCTGGTGATCCCGCCATTGGCCATTGCGCGGCTGAAACCGGGGTCCTGTGGCCAAACGGAATGTTCCGCCCATACTTCGGGTGTCGTCGGACTGGTAGCCTCGTTGCCGTCCGCATGCGCATCGACGGAGGGGGAGGGGTAGTCGCCCAAATGGCTGTGAATGTCGATAATGCCGGGCGTAACGAACTTGCCCGTCCCGTCGATGACGGTGTAGCCTGCGGTCGATAGGGAGGCATCGCCGACGCTCACGACCTTACCGTTTTCGAACAGGACGGTGCCGTTTGCGATTCCGCCGCCCTTACCGTCATAAACGGTCGCCCCGACCAACGCCGTCGGAGTACCGGGATAGGGCGTGTAGGTGGAGGCGAACGGCGCAGCGGCGCTTTGAACGCGCGTGGTGTTAGCGCTTTGACCATCACCGGTGGTAGAACACGCGGCGAGCGCCATCGCACCCCCCAAAACGGTCAAGGCACGAAAGCGCATCGCTGAATTCTCCATCGATTACCTAAAATACCATCAACGCTTGGTGGCCGGATGAATGCCGGCTTCCATCGGTTCGATCCCCGCCTGCGACTGGCCTTCCAACTCGTCGCCGACATTCTCGTCGACCAGCGTGTCGAGATGCATAAGCTTCTTGATCAGCGGACTGACCACCATCACCACGACGCCGATGCCAACGGCATACCAACCAACCGTACTATACACATCGAGCACGATCTGTTTGCCAGCCTCTTCGCCGACCCCTTCGCCACCCGTGGCGGATGCGATCAGTCCAGCGGCGAAGTTACCTAGCGCCGATGCGAAGAACCATGTTCCCATGATCAGCGATGCGAGATGCGCAGGTGCCAAACGGTTCATTGCGCTCAATCCTACAGGGCTGAGGCAAAGCTCGCCAGTGGTATGCAGCAAGTAGATCAGGAAAATAAAGATAACCGGTGTCGGTACATTGACGCCTACCGATTCCGCGCCCCAGACCAGCACCAGAAAACCAAGGCCGACTTGAATGATCGCGAGGCCGAATTTGAGCGGCGTGGAAGGCTCCGCCCCCTTCCGTGCCAGACCCTGCCAAACCATCGCGAATACCGGTGCCAGCAGCACGATGTAAATCGCGTTGATCGATTGGAACATCGATGCGTTGACGCCGGCCGTATCGACATGACGATCAGTAAACAGGTTCAAGGACGAACCGGCCTGCTCGAACAATGCCCAGAACACGATCGAGGTGAGGATAAGGAACATCGCTGCAAAAATGCGATCACGTTCCTCCGGGGCGAGCTTAGTGACAGCCGTGAATAGTACGAACAGTACCAGTCCACCGCCAAATACGCCGAGAACGACGCCGACCAGTTCCTGATACTGAATAGCAGCCCAGCACAAAGCCACCATTGCGAGGCCGGCACCGTAAATGAGCCATTCTTTGCCCCCGGCAATCCTTTCGGGAACTTTCGGTTCGCCTTTGCCGAGTAGCAAAGGCTTACCCAGAACGAAGAATATCAAACCGATCAGCATACCGATGCCAGCTAGGCCGAACCCGTATTCCCAACCATATGTCTGCCCAAGATAGCCGCAGATGATCGACGCGGTCGCCGCGCCCACATTGATGCCCATATAGAAGATCGTGTAGGCGGGATCGCGGCGAATATCGGTGCGCGAATAAAGCTGACCGACAATAACCGAAATATTCGCCTTCAAGAACCCCGAACCGACAATGATCAGTGCCAGGGCTGCCCAAAACACATTGATCGTCGGGTCGTCCTGCCCACCAGTACCTTCGAAGGCCATGAAGAAGTGGCCAAAGGTAAGGAGCACCGCACCGAACACGACCGCCTTGCGTTGTCCCAAATAGCGATCGGCCAGATATCCGCCGACAACAGGTGTGATGTACACAAGGGCTGTATAGGCTCCATAGATGATCGACGCTTCTGAATCCGTGAACAACCAATGCTGCACCAGGTAGAAAATCAGTAGCGCCCGCATGCCGTAATAGGAAAACCGTTCCCACATTTCTGCGAGGAACAGCAGGAACAAACCCTTTGGATGTCCGGCGAATTCCGCCTTTGGCTGAGTGACGATATACGTTCCGCCGAGTAAGAACACGGCCAAGGCGAGTACGGCGATCCAGAACGCCCACATCTCGAATGCGGAGCCGAAAGTGAAGATAAATTCGGTCATGGGCACAGCCCCCTCAAATCCATGATTGCTCCGCCCTCCCACCAGGCGGATGTGACATTCGCGTATTAACGTGTGTTTCTTGCAAGGAAAGCCTTTGTTTCAATCGCAACAATTGCGACCGCACGATCGACTCCAGTCCATTCCTTGACGCGCACCGCTGTATTATGGCACTGATGCACCTTGTATGAGGAATGCATCATGAGCCACCCATCCCGCCCCGTCTATCTCAAGCTGCGCGATCAGATTGCCGCGGCGATCATCGAAGGCGAATATGCCGAAGGTGCGATGTTGCCATCGGTGCGGGTGTTTGCAGCGCAGGAGGGGGCCAACCCGTTGACAGTGGCGAAGGCTTATCAACAGTTTCAGGCGGACGGTCTGGTCGAAGTGCAGCGTGGTGTCGGCATGTTCGTCGTTTTAGGGGCTGCCGAAAAGTTGCGTTTACAGGAGCGCGCGCATTTCATTGATGTCGAATGGCCCGAGATTCGCGATCGTATCGAACGTTTAGGGATCGATCCCGTAATTCTGTTAGAACCGGTTTGAACGTGCCTCGCTTGCGACGACTTCAATTGCATGCTCCCGTATTGTCTGACATATCTTTGGGCTGTGGGCGCACCATTTGAAACGGGAGTGTTGAAGCCATGATACGATCGGAATTGTTGCAGGCCCTGGCGAAGGATAATCCCGATCTTCGCGGCGAAGAAATCGAGCAGGTGCTGGATATTTTCTTCGATGAGATGGCAAAGCGTCTGGCCGAAGGCGGCCGGGTGGAACTGCGTGGTTTCGGTGCATTCAGCACGCGCGAACGTGCTGCGCGCAAGGGTCGTAATCCACGTACCGGTGAAACCGTTCAGGTACCGGGAAAACGTGTACCCTATTTCAAACCCGGCAAAGAAATGCGGGAACGGTTGAACTCCTGACCGCTGGCCCCGACCCCTGGCCAGTGGGTGCGGTCGACGCCCACGATAGAGTTGGATATTGGCGTTTGCGGGATGCCTGGTTAAAGCACGCGGCATATGCATTTCTATATGCATCGACGGTCTGTGCGGGTGTGGCGGAATGGTAGACGCCGGGGACTTAAAATCCCCTGATCATTGATCGTGCTGGTTCGAGTCCAGTCACCCGTACCAGCCCGCCAAAAACTCGGCTTTCGCTCCTTTCCATAGGTAAAATACGTAGCCGGTGCTTATTCGGGGATAAAGCAAGCCGCGACTATATGGGCTCCATGAAATTCATGGGTCAAAATGCCGGTCGCAACGGGTCGG
>JBAUIN010000263.1:0-8587 GCA_049682975.1 Pontixanthobacter sp.
CCATCCTCTTCCAGACTGTTCGCCACCGAAGTCAGCGTCGAACCCGTGGGAATGACGAAGGCAGTGTCTTCTTCCAACGGACCGTCGCCGTACCAGCCGGTTGCGAACCATGCGGCAACGGCAATCGCCAGCAGAACTACGGCCCCGACGATCAGCAATCCGATGCGGCGCATGCTATCAATCCACCTTTTTCATCACCAGACTGGCATTGGTGCCGCCGAAGCCGAAGCTGTTGTTCAGCACCGCATTCACTTCGCGCTTCTTTGCGGTATGCGGCACCAAATCGACGCCTTCGGTGCCCTCATCCGGATTGTCGAGGTTGAGGGTCGGCGGCACGATCCCGTCGCGCATGGCCAGAATGCAGAATATGCTTTCGACCGCGCCCGCCCCGCCGAGCAGATGCCCGATGGCGGATTTTGTGGACGACATGCTCGCCCCGCCCAGATCGTCACCGAACACACGCTTTGCCGCTGCCAGTTCGATGGTGTCGGCCATGGTCGATGTGCCATGCGCATTGATGTAATCGATGTCGGAAGACTCCAGCCCGGATTTGCGCAGAGCCATCCGCATGCTGAGTTCCGCGCCCCGTCCTTCGGGATGCGGTGCGGTGACATGATGCGCGTCGCCCGACAGGCCGTATCCGATCACTTCGGCATAGATCGTCGCGCCGCGCGCTTTGGCATGTTCGTATTCCTCCAGCACGACTACGCCCGCGCCCTCGCCCATGACAAAGCCTTCGCGATCTTTGTCGTAGGGGCGGCTCGCCTCTGTCGGCCGGTCGTTGTAACTGGTGTTGAGCGCGCGCGCTTGTGCGAAACCGGCCACGCCCAACGGATTGACGGTGCCTTCCGCCCCGCCCGCCAGCATAATGTCCGCATCGTCCAGCGCGATCATCCGCGCCGCATCGCCGATCGAATGCGCGCCAGTGGAACAGGCGGTGACGACCGCGTGGTTCGGACCCATCAGCCCGTATTTGATGGAAACCTGTCCGCTGATCAGATTGATGAGCCGCCCATGCACGAAATGTGGGCTGACCCGGCCGGGGCCACGTTCGTGCAGCACGATGCTTTCGCTTTCGATGCCCGGCAATCCGCCGATGCCCGACCCGATGGAACAGCCGGTGCGTTCCTTCGTCGCATCGTCCATATCGGTCAGCCCGGCATGTTCCAGTGCCTGTCCCGCCGCGTCGATGCCATAGATGATGAAGGGATCGACCTGCCGCTGCACCTTGTGATCCACGCGTTTGTCGGGGTCGAAACCGTATTCGTGGTCCTTGCCCTTCACCTCGCACGCGATGGTGCATTTATGGCCGGTCGTGTCGAACCGCGTGATCGGCCCCGCGCCGCTTTTGCCCGCGATCAGATTGGACCAGGACGTTTCGACATCGGCCCCCAACGGGGTGACAAGACCAAGTCCGGTTACGACGACACGACGCATGCAATTCTCCAAGCGAATGTATAAAGATGTGCATTCGCTACTAGCGTAAATGTAACAACAGGCCCAACCCAGTTCGGGCTGAGCCTGTCGGTTGCGTAGCAGACCGCTAGGTCAAGCCCTGCTCTTACCCTTGGACCTTCGCTACAAAGAAGGGCAACCCTTCGACAAGCTTAGGGTGAACGGAAGAAGCGGAACTAAACCTCAGCCCTTATGCTCTTCGATATATTTCGTGGCATCGCCGACGGTGGTAATCTTTTCCGCCGCATCGTCGGGAATTTCCACGCCGAATTCTTCTTCGAATGCCATGACCAGCTCCACAATATCGAGGCTGTCAGCACCCAGATCGTCGATGAAGCTGGCTTCCTGTGTGACCTTATCGGCTTCCACGCCAAGATGTTCGACGACGATTTTCTGAACGCGTGTCGCAGTATCGGACATAATTTCCCTCTCGAAAGTTGGGGTTTGAAATACACCTGTCGCCCTAATGAACGGCGCGGGCCGTGGCAAGGGGCGCTGGTAGAATTGGGGAAGAGCGACGTGTTGTTGCCTTTGCCTATAATTCGCTATTCGCAATCCTTACGAAGTGGCGAAGCATCATATAGGTTTTAATACCTATTTTACACCGATGCGATAGCCGGGCGCATGTCCCAAATCGAACCTCCATCCGGGCCGTCGCCCCATCGATGTGCGGTGCAATGGATGGGATGGGCATGGCTCGCCATTGCCGCGATCGCGTCGATCGACATAATCTGGCTACAGGCAACGCCATTATCGCTGTCGCAACAGTCCCGCATGGCCATTGCATCGACCTTGTCCATAAGCGCACTCTGCCATATTTTTTCGCGAAAGTTCGACGGCGACAACCGAATCGGTGTCCTGTTGAGCAGCGCCAGCATCATGTTGGTCGCCTGGCCGGCATTGCGCCTTTTCAATCATGTGACGATGGCCAATTCGCTGCCGTTCGCGGACGGGATGCTGTCACGGTGGGACGGGGCCATCGGTTTCGATTGGCTGGCGTATATCTTGTGGGTCGACCGCAACGTCGTGCTTCAGGATCTCATGGCCCTGTCCTATGGCGCGCTGGACGCCTACACTGCGATCCTGTTCCTCATACTGGTCTTCGGGACCGATGCGCGCCGGAAATGCGAAGAACTCATCAGGCTGTTTCTGGCGACCGCGATCGCGGCCATGGCGATCGGCGCTTTCTTCTCGGCCGAAGCCGCGATGACATATTACGCGCCGCCCGGCGAGCTGTTTCAACGGTTCTCCAGCCGGACCGGCGCTTACCATCTGGAACATCTTTACGCGCTGCGGCTGAACCCCGAACACGTCCTCGACATCAGCGACTTGCCGGGGTTGGTCACGTTTCCATCGTTCCACACGGCGATGGGCGTGATCGCCATATATTGCGGCAGAGGTTCCTGGCCCGTTTTCGTCAGTATGGTCGTCATCAACGGTCTGATGATCGCATCGACACCCGTATTCGGCAGCCATTACGCGGTCGACGTTGTCGCGGGCGCGGGTTTGGCCATGTGTATGATCGCCCTGCATCGGCGTTTTGTCGATCGGTCGGACTCGCACGTTCGAACTGCGGATGGTCTCGTGACGATGCAGCCTTCTCCCGGCTGAATTCGCGGGAACAAAACGCCGTTCGATAGGGTTGCTTGAGTATAAACGACTTATACCAAAGGATTAATGATGAACGACCAACAGAAAGCTCTCAAGAGCCTCGCCGATACGACATTCGATTCCGTAAAGGGCTATCGTCAGGCGGCGGAGAACGCGAATACGCCGCAATTGAAGCAGGCACTGGCCCAGTGCGCGCAGCAGCGAGAACAGACGCTGGAACAGTTGAATGCCGAACTGACGCGTCAGGGCTGTGAGCAAGCGGATGGAACCGTTTTGGGTTCCGCGCACCAGATGTTCGCAAACGTAGCTGGCGCGTTCGAAAACAATGATGAGAACGCCGTAGAGCGTGTGGAAGAAGGCGAAGATTACATCGCCAAGAAGTTCAAGTCCGCCCTCGACGACGACGATCTCGATCCGCAGGGCCGTCAGGTCGTACAAACCGCCTATCAAGAAATTCAGGCCGGTGAGCGCATGGCGGACCAGTTGAAGCGTCAGTTCGACTGATTATTGCGATTTAGAATTAGCAAAAAGGGCGCGGAATTTCGGTTCCGCGCCCATCTTGTATCAATCGCCGATATTGTCCACGCGCGGCACGTCCGCCGCCGGTTTGGGCGCATCGACGACGCGGATGTGAACATCGCGCAGTTGTTCTTTTGAAACTTGGCTGGGGGCGCCCATCATCAAATCCTGTGCCTTCTGGTTCAATGGGAAGGCGATAACTTCGCGGATGTTCGGTTCGTCCGCCAGCAGCATCACGATCCGGTCAATGCCGGGGGCAGAGCCGCCATGCGGGGGAGCGCCCAGCTTGAACGCCTCGATCATTCCGGCGAATTCCTTATCGACCGTCGCCTTGTCGTAACCGGCGATTTCGAACGCTTTGTACATGATTTCCGGCTTGTGATTCCGGATCGCGCCGCTCGACAATTCGTAGCCGTTGCACACGATGTCGTATTGCCAGGCGAGAATATCGGTCGGCTCCTGCGTTTCCAACGCCTCCATCTCGCCCTGCGGCATGGAAAAGGGATTATGGCTGAAATCGACGCGCTGCAATTGTTCGTCATATTCGAACATCGGGAAATCGACGATCCAGCAGAATTTGAAGCAGTCCTGCTCGATCAGTTCCAGTTCCTCCGCAACGCGGGTTCGTGCCGCGCCCGCCAACTTGGCCGCTTCCTTTTCCTTGCCGGCCGCAAAGAACAATCCGTCATCGTCACCCAGGCCGAGGTCGTCATACAGCTTGGCCATCAGATCGGGGCCGTGATTTTTGGCGATCGGGCCACCGAATTCGCCGCCCTTTCGCGTGACGTAGCCCAAACCGGCATAGCCCTCCCCGCGCGCCCAATCGTTCGTCGCATCGAAGAATTTGCGGCTCTTATCCGCTGTGTTCGGCGCGGGGATGACCCGCACGACACCGCCGCCGCCGACGATTTTCTCGAACAGGCCGAAGCCCGATTTTTCGAAATGTGATGTAACGTCACGGATGATCAGCGGGTTGCGCAGATCGGGTTTGTCGCTGCCATATTTCAGTATGGCATCGCGATAGGGGATGCGTGGAAACTCGCCTGATGGGGTGACGCTTTTGCCGTCCGCGAATTCTTCGAACACGCCTGCCAAGACCGGCTCCAGCGCCTGGAACACATCTTCCTGTGTCACGAAGCTCATTTCCAGATCGAGCTGATAGAATTCCGGGCTGCGGTCGCTGCGCAGATCCTCGTCGCGAAAACAGGGTGCGATCTGGAAATAGCGATCGAACCCGGCGACCATCAGCAACTGCTTGAATATTTGCGGAGCCTGCGGCAGCGCGTAGAACGTGCCGGGATGCAGGCGGCTGGGCACGATGTAATCACGCGCGCCTTCGGGGCTGCTCGCCGCCAAGATTGGCGTCTGAATTTCATTGAAACCCTGATCCTGCATCCGGCGGCGTAAGCTCGAAATGACATTGCTCCGCAACATGATGTTGTCGTGCATGGTTTCGCGCCGCAGATCGACGAAGCGGTATTTGAGGCGGATGTCTTCGGGATAATCCTGCTCGCCCGCGACCGGCAGCGGCAATTCGTCCGCCTTCGATTGAACCGTGACATTGCGCGCGAACACTTCGATTTCGCCGGTGGGCAGGTTCGCGTTGATCGTGCCCTCGCCCCGCTTCTTCACTTCGCCGTCGATGGTGACGACGCTTTCCACGCGCAGCCCGTCCAGTATCGGCAATGCGGGCGAATCCTCGTCCGCCACGATCTGCGTCAGCCCGTAATGGTCGCGCAGATCGACGAACAGCACGCCGCCATGGTCGCGCTTGCGATGCACCCAGCCGGACAGGCGCACCGTCTTACCCACATCGGCTTCGGTCAGGGCGGCGCAAGTATGGGTGCGATAGCTATGTACATCGGGGGCGTGCATTGACATTCTCTCACTATTCGGGGCTATGGCGCGGTTGCGCAGCGTCTTGCGCACCTGCCGCTACGATGCGCGGGCTAACAGGGTAACTGCGATGCTTTGTCAAGGTGACAGGGCGGTGGCGCGGGTGCCGAGTGGCGGTACTCCGCCCAGCTATAGAAGAACCTTTCATGAAGATACATGATCTGATTACCACCACCACCGCGCTCGACGATCTGATGAAGCGGTTCGCCGAAGCGGACTTCGTGACGGTCGATACCGAATTCATGCGCGAAAATACCTATTGGCCCGAATTGTGCCTGGTTCAGATCGCCGACGACAAGGAAGCCGCCGCGATCGACCCGCTGGCGGACGGCATCGATCTTACCAGCCTGCTCACGCTGCTTTGCGATAATGAGGACGTCCTGAAAATCTTTCACGCGGGCGGGCAGGATGTGGAGATTATCTACAACCTCACCGGCAAGACTCCGCAACCGATTTTCGACACGCAGATCGCAATGATGGCAATCAGCCAGTCCGAACAGATCGGCTATGCCAATATGGTCGAAAGCTGGCTGAGCATCACGGTCGATAAGGGCGCGCGCTTCACCGATTGGAGCCGCCGCCCGCTGACCGACCGGCAGATCGAATATGCCATCGGGGATGTCACGCATCTCTCCGCAATCTTCCCGAAAATGCTCAAGAAGTTGCACAAGACCGATCGCGGCCGGTGGCTGAATGCGGAGATGGAGAAGTTGGCCGATCCCGACAATTACCGCAACGATCCGTCCAAATCTTGGATGCGTATCCGCGCGCAGGGCCGCAACCCGCAGATGCTCGGTCGGCTGAAAGCGCTGGCGGCGTGGCGCGAAGGCGAAGCGCAGCACAAGGACATTCCCCGCGGACGCATCATGCGCGACGAAACGCTGGCGGACATTGCCGGCAATCCACCGAAAAAACAGGCCGATCTGGCCAAAGTACGCGGACTGTCGAATGCCTGGAAGGACAATGACATCGGTAAACGCATGATGGACGTGATCGCCGGTGCCGAACCGTTACCGAAGAACGAGATGCCGTCCAAAAACAAACGCGGCGCGCCGTTAGGTAAGGAAGGCGCGCTCGTCACCGATCTTTTGAAACTGCTGCTGAAAATCCGTTCGCGCGAGATCGATGTGGCTAGCCGGTTGCTGACGAAATCGGACGAGTTGGAGCTGCTCGCTGCCGGGGTGCGCGACCTGGAAATCCTGAAGGGCTGGCGGTTCGAGGTGTTCGGCAGGGACGCGCTTGAACTGGTCGAGGGTAAGCTGGCTTTTGCGGTGAAAGACGGTCGGCTGAAAATGACTCATGTCGACGATGCGATCGACGAAGACGAGCCGGATAACGCGTGAGCACCTACCTCCCCACTATCAAGCAGCTGCAATATCTCGTCGCACTGCACGAACATGAACATTTCGGCCGCGCGGCGGAAGCAAGTTTCGTGTCGCAATCCACCCTGTCCGCCGGCATTCGCGAATTGGAAACGCTGTTGGGCGTCACGCTGGTCGAACGCAGCCGCCGGGTCGTGCGCTTTACCCCGCTGGGCAATTCGGTCGTCGCCAAAGCGCATAGGCTTCTGCGCGAGGCGGAGGAGTTGAGCGATCTGGTGCAGGCATCGGGCAAGCCGCTGTCGGGCGAACTACGCATGAGCGTGATCCCCACCATCGCGCCGTTTCTATTGCCGCGCATCTTGCCGCGTTTGCGCCGCGAACGCCCGGCCCTCAAACTGTTTCTGCGCGAAGAAACCAGCGCCGATGCGATCGAATCGCTGCATCATGGGCGCGCGGATTGCGTGCTGCTCGCGCTCCCTTTCCCCACCGGCGAGATCGAAAGCGAACATATCGCACGCGACCGCCTGTTCGTCGCATTCCCGAAAGACGATCCGCGCGATCCGCCCGAAACGGTTCCCGCATCGATGATCGACGAGGGGCAGTTGCTGCTGCTGGAGGATGGGCATTGTCTGAAAGAACACGCACTCGCCGCCTGCAATCGCCCGGAATTGAGCGCCAGCGCCACGATGATCGGCACCAGCCTGCACACGCTGGTGCAGATGGTCGATAATGGGCTGGGCATCACGATGCTGCCCGAAATGGCGATCGAGGCAGGTATTCTGGCCGATACGCAGATCGTCGTCCGACCACTTAAATCCGATGCCGATAGCCGCGAGATCGCGCTTGTCTGGCGGCGCAATTCGCCCCGGTCCGATGAATTCAAATTGCTGGCGCAGGAATTGCGCGAGGGGTGATCCTGAATAGCTCGGCAATGACGGCACCACCGCGTTCACGAAATTTTGGTGTTTTTCCGGTTAACCCGGCCATCCCCTCAATTATGATCGCGGACACACTGCATGCGTTCCTACAGCCGTTTCAAAACCGATCTGGATATCCAGTGCACGTTCGGGGCGGAGAAATACACGCTCGGCCTGTATAATCTGTCCTGCGGCGGCTGCATGATCGAAGCGCCGGGCATCGGCGCGAAAGAAGGGGACACGGTGGCTATCGCCCTGAACGCGAAGATCGTCGTGCCCGGTGTGGTGGTGTGGCGGATCGACAAGAATATGGGCATCAAATTCGACGTGCCGCTGCATCAGCGCGTGGTCGAACATTTCGGCTATCGCGATGAAAGTTTCGATGGCGAGGACCCGCGCGATCGGTTCGGCATACCGCTTACCGATATTCGCTAAAACACAGCAGAAGCTGACGCGGCATCAGTCCATGTGGCGAATGCCGATCCGCAGATAATCCCAACCGGTGATCAGCGTCAGGATTGCCGCGCCCCACAGGCTCGCCAATCCGACCAGATGGATCCACTGATCCGCGATCGGTCGCCCGATGTCCATCACCGATACCGGCGGCGGCCCATGCACCGCGCCGCCCAGGATTAGCGCACCCAGCGCCACCAATTGCAGCGTGGTCTTCCATTTCGCCAGCCGAGTGACTGGCACGGAGACCTGCAATCCGGCCAGGAATTCGCGCAGCCCCGACACGGCGATCTCGCGCATCAGGATGATCAGCCCCGCGATCACATGCGCATCGCCCGCATACGGCCCGCGCAGATAACCCTGAGCCGTCAGCACCAGAATGACCGCGGCGATCATGATCTTGTCCGCAATCGG
>JBAUIN010000264.1:0-10132 GCA_049682975.1 Pontixanthobacter sp.
GAGGCTGTCAAACCTTCCGATGCGGCGACGTTCACGTCCATCGGGGCGCATGGCGTTTACGAAAGCCAGCGGGCCATTCTGCGCGATGCGGCGGCGGCAGGGCAATCGGTCCTCATCCTCGAAGACGATTGCGCGTTCGTGCCCGATATCGCCACGCGCCGCATCGATACCGGTTGGGACATATTTTATGGCGGCTATCTCGCGACATCGTCCGCCGATTTGCATCAAAGCGACATCGTCGGCGCGCATATGATGGGTTTTTCTGTCGAAGGCGCGCGCGCGGTCAGCGAGTATCTGGAAGAATTGGGCCGCAACGGAGCGCCCACCGCCGATGGTATTCACCCACCGATCGATGCCGTCTACGTCTGGTTTCGGCGCGCCAACCCTGAAATCGCCACAGCGTTCGCAATCCCACCACTTGCCGGACAACGCGCATCGCGCAGCGATATCGCCGATCTGCGCTGGTTCGATCGTGTTCCACTGCTACGCAGCATCGCCAACAAGTTTCGGCGGTGGAGAGCGTAACATTGCATCCCGGCCAAACTGCGACGCGCTAACCCGCGGCCGGGTCCACATCGTAAAGCCGGCACATCTTATCGATATAACTGCCTTTTGCGGGTGGCGCGTCCTTCAGCCCTTTCAAACGAGAGTGCCACATATGGACCCCGCGCGTTTTCTTGGTCACCATCGCTTCGACCTGTTCTGCAGGTTCGTATAAAGCCAACGCATCCCCGTAACGGACGGGGTAGAACACGTCTGCCGATTGGGCTTCGCCCAGCAGTTTGTTGCTTTTGATAAGATGCGTGAGGAGGCCTGCGCTGAACGTGCCCCACGGATAATCTTCCAGACCGATCGGGCCATGTCGAAAACGCCGCCAATAAAACAGCGCCTTGCGTCTCGGTCCCCACCATGGCGGCACCATGTCGGGTTGCGGCACGGTCTGAAGATCGTGCACCAGTTTGCTATCGGCTGGCGCGTAGACGACCGCATTGTTGATCCAGCCTTCATATTCCAGGCCGAAAATATATTCGCTGGGAAAATCGAACGGTTTCAAGAATATGAAATCCATATCGACCCACGCGCCCAATCCTTTGGCGAGCATTTCGATACGCCAGAGATTGGCGCCTAAAGCGACCGAACCGCTATCGCGATAGCGCAGCAGGCGGTCCTCGGGCATCACATCGGCGGCATCGCGAACCGGGATACCGGCCGGCACGCCTTCTATATCGTCGGGCTTGTAGCTCCATAAAGTGAACTCGTGGCCCGTCGCCACGGCGGATGCGATACAAAGCCGTTCGAGATATTGCAGGCGAGGACC
Organism: Pontixanthobacter sp.; assembly: GCA_049682975.1. GTDB lineage: Bacteria > Pseudomonadota > Alphaproteobacteria > Sphingomonadales > Sphingomonadaceae > Pontixanthobacter. The sequence continues at coordinate 1,319 of JBAUIN010000264.1, forward strand.
GACCCATAGGGAATTGAGCGGTGGTAGCGACATTGCGATGCGATCCAATCTAAGTGTCGGTTACGCCATGTTGCCAATACCCACGGCCGTCAAACCGTGCGAACCGAAAGCTGCCGCATCCTTTTTACGTACCGTTACGCCGACGCAACCCTTTTGTAAAACCGACCTAAACCGATAATCACACGGCCGCATTCGCACATGCGTTTTCACCCAATCAAGTGGATCGATCGGGAACACCGACCACTCGCGGTGCGGCGCGTTCCTTCGGATAATGCTGATTGCGCTTCATGATGGTTCCGTCACCCAGATCGCCGTCAGAGCAATTGAGCATTTTATCGATACAATTGTCATGCCACCGCTGCATGACCGAATCTTCCCACGCGCCCAGCCAATCGGCGTGCATGGATGATCCACGCGCTTCACCGGCGGGAAGCATGTGATCGCTGGCTATCATCCATTTGCGCGTATCGTCGCCCTTTTCGATTGTCCATTCTGCCGTCATCGTGAACTTGGCGACGACATAGGGATGCGATGACGGGCATTTTTTCACCCAGTCGTGATCGGCCCCGCTCCGCATATTGGCCATATGCGCGCGATGATCGGGCGCATCGAGGTTCTTGCCATCCCAGCAATCGGAACTGGTGATGGTTACGGCCAGTTTCATGCCGGGCTTGCACGCGGCCAGTGCCGCATCCATCGATCCTGCTACCACCGGTGTCCAAACATCGATGCACTTCCAGTCGAAATGCTTGCGGTTCTCTTCCTGCGGATCGCCTGCACGATCGACATTCCAGCCAAATACGTAACGCAATCCGCGCGGTAGGACGGTGGGGATATTTCCGGTTTCCTTGAACCACGGATCGCTTTTCGGGCGGCGTTTGTAATAGGTCGCGATATGGTTCGGGCGAATGGCATTGCCTTTGCCATCCAGCAGGGCCGGCATCCAATAGGCGGAGCGGTTGAGATCGTTGGAACAGGTACTTTCACCGGATTGGCGCAAGCTCTCGTAGGTCGAGTTCGCATCGGCTTCCAAATTTCCGTAGAACTGGTGCAAATGGGATTTACCCTTCTTACCCGCTTTGACGATCGGGTCGTCGCGCAGCAACTGGCCGGGGCCGCAAAGGAATCGAAACGCTCCGACCACGTCCGGCGCCGCGCTCGGCGGGACGGATTTAGAATTCAAATTTTCACCGACGCTTAAACCCGATTTGATCTTCGGGAAGGACGTTTGCGTGACATATCCGGGCGAGGTTGGCGAAGGAGCTGGTGTGGGGGCCGGTGCTGGCGTTGGTGCTGGCGTCGGGGCGGGCTGAGGAGCGGGCGCAGGAACAGATGGAACACTGGAGGAGGGCGGTGAAGAGATTTTACCATCCTCACCACCACATGCACATAATAAGGCTATTAGTGTTAGCGGCATAATCCTTATCTGTTTCAAAACCGGTCCTTCTCAATTCTGGAGAAGAAACAGCTAAAATTTATTGGTTCAGTTGCGTTTAAATGGCGTGGTTAATAGATATTCATAAACAAAAACGGTTACTTAATCCCATCGGATTGACGCCGAATGACGAATGGCAACGCGGCGTTCTCGCATCCGATTTGTGAACCGCACATTACCATTCCTCAAACATCGAATAAGGGCCTCAAAAGCGGGAAAATTCCGATATTCTTTGACGTGGCGGATCGAAACGGCGACATGCGAACCCATGTCTATCAAATCGACATTGCGCCCGATCGTGTGGCAGAGCCGGGCTATCGGACGTTACTTGAAACGCAAACTGGACCTGACGCCCCCACCGCCGGTTTCGCGCGAACCCGCCTTCGATCCAGAAACGCGGGCTTGGTTTATGGAACGCATCGGATCGGTGCGGGCGTATGTCGAATATGGCGCCGGCGCTTCCAGTCTGCTCGCCAGCGATGCCGGCGTTCCGACCATCAGTATCGAAAGCGATGCCGCCTATGCCAAAGCAGTGCAGGATGCTTTGTCGCAGGGTAAGCGCGATATTCCTTCCGATTCCAGCGTAATCAACGAAGTGCGGGTTGCCGATATCGGCACGACCGAGGATTGGGGCAGCCCCCTATGGATCGTTCCGGTCGCGCGCCATGCCGAACGATGGAAAGCCTATCCGGAAGCGGGACCGAAGGCGATTGCGGCGCTCGGGCGATTTCCTGATCTGGTCCTGGTCGACGGGCGGTTCCGCGTCGCATGCTGTCTGGCCATGATCCGGGCCGCGATCCGAGAGTCGGCCGAAACGCAGATCCTGTTCGACGATTATGTTTTGCGCGAACAATATGCCGGTGTGGAAGATGTTCTGGGAACACCCGAATTGATCGGACGAGCCGCGCTTTTCACCATTCAGCCTGCAACACTGAACAAAGCCGATATCGATCGCGCCTACGAACGAACGCTCAGCGATTACCGGTAAAAGGCTCTATCAGCTTCGATCGTCGTTATAATAACGGGCATATTGCGATCGGTTGTATCCATAGCCATAGGTATCGCCCAACCCGCCGCGGTACCGGTTGAGTATCGTACCGAGACACGGGGCAGGATCTAATAGAGCAACCACCTCGTTTATTTGCTTTTTGGTCGTAGTACCGCTGTCGACGACCAGGATATAACCGTCCAATTGATCGACGCTGATCATTGCATCGTCGCTGGCGAAGGCAGGCGGCAGATCGAACAGAACGGTCGCATCGCGAGCATGATTTCTGAAAGCATCGATCAGTCGCGGATAGGATGCACCGGACAGCATCTCTGCAGTATTCTGCATATTACGAATGGTTGGAAATACACCGAGCTTGGTATTCTCCACTCTATAGCCGAGTTTGCGCAGATCGGTTTCCTGGCCGGATAAAAAGCTTTCGATGCCGATTTCCGGTTCGAAACCGATACCATCGGCAACAGAAGCGCGACGAATGTCGAGATCGACGAGATGCACTTCCTCGTCCGCCACTCTCGCCAGCGACGCAGCAAGATTGATAGAAAGGAACGATTTACCCGCCGAGGGCGTGGCCGATGTAATACCGACCAAACGGGCCTTGCGGTCTTTCAACCGTTTGGCAAAGCTGGTGCGCAGCAAATCGAACGGACGCGATTGTGCGGTGCGATTGTTGAACCCGATGATATTGTTGCGCCGTAACGCAGCGACATCGGGCGTCAGGGTCGGCAGATCCGCGAGGCGTATATGGGAGCCCGCGTAGGTCGGCGTTTGTTCGGTCATTGGAAAATCACGATCGTCATTGCTGCGGCGGGTATGGCGGTCAGCGGGAAGGAACGAACCGGCGCCAACCGGTGCGCTTGGGCGCTTTCGTCTCGATCACCGGGACAACGCCCAATGGAGATGCGCCGAAGATGGACTTGATCGCCGATGGATCGCGTATAGGGCGCATCAATATCTCGATCGCCAGAGCCAAAGTCATGCCGATACCCAAGCCGCCCAAAACACCTATTGCGGCGAGCAGCAACCGGTCCGGCCAGCTGGGTTCATCGGGAATGACGGGCGGTTCGACGACGGACAGTCGTTCACCCAATTGTTCATCCTCCGCGCGGACACCCGCGCGGGCGGAAAGCAGGCGGTTCTGCACTTCCTGATATCGCGTATCGAGCGCGGACATTTGCTGTTGCAGTTCGCTAAGCCGTTGTTGCACAAGGGGGGCGCGGGCTTGCGCCTGTCGGCTCGAATTCATCCGCGATGCCTCCGCAGCCTTCGCGGAACGCAATGCGGAAATCTGCGAGTTGTTGAAGGCAATCTGCTGATCGATATTGGCAACGGGCAGCTTCGTTACATTCGATTTTGCCAGTTCCCGCGCTTCGGCCAATGCTTGCTTGGCGAAAATTACGTCGGGATGCGTTTCCGCGTAGATTGCGCGGGCTGCGGCGAGTCGCTGTTCGGAAGCGGTGACGATCGGATCGCGCGTATCGCTGTTGCGCGCGGCGTTGCGCTGTTGGATGAGCGCTTGATTGTCGCGCTGTAAATTCGCGATTTGAATATCGTAGCTGCCGCCACCACCGGTGATGATCGCGCCGGCACCGGAAAGCACGCTCCCATTGGCGGCGCTGATTTGCGCAATCTGGCTTTGCAAATCGGCAATCTGCATTTCCATCTCGCTCGCCTGATCGGTCAGGAACTGAACGGTATTGGTCGCTTGTTCGGCATTGCCGCGCGCATCCAGTTGTAGCACACGATCCATAAGATCCTGTGCGACTGCCTGCGCCTGCGCCGGTTGCGTATATTCGAACGCCAATTCGAACGCGATGGTGCGTTCATCCGCACGACTGCCCGCCAAGCTGGCCTCGGTCGGAACCAGAGAGATGGAAGAGCGCATATTCTCGATGATTTCGGATAGCGGTTTATCTCCGCGATCGTCGCCATACAGACCATGACGCTCGATCAGTTCGATCAGATCGGGGCGGGCGGTGATTTGTTGCCGAATGGCCGCGATCCGGCGATCGATAACATCCGTTCCGTCGAAACCGATAACCTCTTCGGGAAGGGTTGGCGATTCCACCAACATAATCGCATTCGACCGGTAGACCGGCGGGATCAGCAACACAGCTGCAACTGCAGCGACGATGCCCAAGATCGCCGGAATGATGATCCACCATTTGCGTTGCCACAGGATGATCGGCAATTGCGCGACCAAATTGCCGCCTCCGCCACCCGCATCCGCCGGTGCATCGTAATCGAACCCGTCCATTATCTATCTTGCCCCGAACGTGTAGGTAACACCGACGTTCAATTCGAAATTCGTCTCGTCATTATCTTCATCATCGGTGATTAGGATAAATCCGGGTGTGGCGAACAGAGACAGTCGATCGTTGACCTGCCGACTGTAGCGGGCAGTCGCACCGATCAGATCGCGATCATCCGAGAACGCGATCGAATGATCGTCGCCCAAGACGTCGCCACCCACCACAGTGTCATCGACCGGGAAGAAAGCGTCGGTAATATTATTTCCGGTACGCGAATATTGCGCACCGAAGGACAGGCGATCCGTTTCGGACAGTTGCATGTCGTAATTCGCATTGAAGGCGGTCACGCGAGAAATCGTGCCGAACGCATTCGGACGTGCAGAGTGCGACGCACCCAGACACAGAGCTCCCGTTCGTCCGCGATTGCAATATTGCGCATTGCCGGAAACGACGAAACTGTCATCCGATCCCGTACTGGTTTCACTGTCCACATAACTTACGCCGACACCGGCACTTAACGAGCTGGCTTCGCTCAATTGGAGCGACAGTTCGACCGATGGGGTCAATAATAGGCTGTCGCCGAACGCGCCTTCGTAATCGACATGGCTAACGCCGCCAACAAGGCTGAGGGTTGCCCGTTCGGACAGGCGGCGGGAATAGGACAGGCGGCCGGAAACATCGCGAAAATCGATGCCGGGGCCATCGAATTCATTGAAGGTCGATACGATACCGCCGCCGATCGTGCTGGTGGAATCGAGCGAATAGCTGGCGGAGGCCTCCGCGCCGAAACGGATCGATCGGGTACGCGCGCCGATGATCGCCGGATCGAGGAACGGGACATCGAAATTATCGATCCCATCCTCGAGCAGCAGACCGCCTAGCCCGGTGGACAGACTGTCGCGCAACGGCGTTCGCGAGGTGCTGAAGAATGCGCCGGCCGAGGCCTGCGTGCGCTCGTCGATAGCATAGCTGGTGTTGGCAGTCAGGCTGGCAGCCTCGTCGCCTCCATATCGGTTGGTGTATTGCGAATAACGAACATTGCCGCGCAACGATGTGCGCCCCCGCTCATCCTCGATGAAAATCTGTGGATCGACACTGATGGTCACGGCCCCTGCGGCTTCCCCATCGGGAACCAGAAACGGGTTGGTGGAACCGGACCCGCTTGCCGAAACGCCCACCGAACTGCGGACGGATTGTGCATGCGCCGGTATGGCGACCGAACACATAAGTCCGGTAGCGAGTGCTGCGATTGTCGTTTTCATCTGTCCGCCCCTCTCAGCAGATTATGGAACAATTACGGTATCGCCAGGTTCGATCCTGAGATTGACGGTCCGCGCATAGGCTTCCGCGCCCGCGCGCGCTTCCAACAACGGTTCGAGTTGCACCCGGAAGGTTTGAACATCTTCACCATTCTTGCGAATGATAATTATACTGTTCAACTTCGCGAATTCAGTCGGCCCCCCTGCCATACTGAGTGCTTCCAACACGTTAACATAGCGCCCCGGGGTAAATGTGCCCGGCCCTGCGACGCGGCCCATGACGGAAAATTGTAGTCCAGATGGTGAAACGACCGAAACTGTTACCTGTGGAACTTCGCCGCGATACTGATCGCGCAGACCTGCGGTAATGGCCGCTTCGATTTCGCCCGGCAAACGACCCTCGGCGACCACACGACCGACCAGCGGGAAGGCGAATGTGCCGTCCGGTAGTACTTTTACTGCGCGCTGCAGTCGCTCCTCACCCCACACATACACCTGTATTTCATCCCCGGCATTGACGCGATACGGCGTCGTGCGGGGCGCTTCGGGCGGTGCAATGGCATCCGGCTCAGCTGCCACAGTAGTAGCGGTGTCTTGCGCAAGGGCGGATGTCGGCACGAACATAGCCGCAAGCATCGCAGTCGTCGCTACAGAAAGAAAATGGTGGAAACGCGGCATAACAAACATCCAACTTACATATCGACAGTCTTAGAATCGGGCCTATAAGGGCTTTCGTGCAGCTTGACCACGCCGTTTATCCTGTTCGTTTACCGTGTCAGCTACAGTTCCGGCGACTTTGCACCCTCTTTGCCGTCATAATTTCAGTAATGTTAACCACGGCTTGCAGCTCGTCGAGCGAGAGTGCAGCCGAGGATGCTGCGCTGGCGCAATCGCTGTTGCAGGAACGCCGGGTCGGCGAGGCGCGTCAGGCAATCAATCGTGCGATTGCCAATGACGACAGCGAACCGCAATATCACATAATACGCGGCCGAATCGAATTTGCATCGGGCGCAATTCCCAATGCTTTCAACGCCTATAACGAAGCTCGCGCATTGGATCCGTCCAGTGAAGAAGCTCTTCAGGCCGTATCGCAGCTTGGCCTGCAGGTGGGCGAATTGCGCGCATCGCTGGAAGCGACGGAAGCCATCCTCGCGCTCAACCCCGATAATGTCGAAGCTCTGGTGACGCGCGGGCTGCATGCCGTGGTGCGCAAAGAATACGACGATGCGGACGGGTTCGCCGACAGGATATTGGCTATTCAGCCGAATAATGAAGGCGGCGTTATCCTAAAGGCGCGGATTGCGTTTCTTGGTGGAGATTCGGGCAAGGCGCTGGATTTGATCGACAATTATTCCGCCGATAATCCCATGACCGCCGCGATCGCCCTGACGCGTCTGGAATTGATGCGGGAACGGCGGGACGCCGATGGATTGGCGCGCGAATTTATGCGTCTTCGTGAACTCGCGCCTGAAAACACTGGATTGCGTATCGACGAAGCCAATTTCGCGTTCAAAACCGGGCGCAAGCGCAGCGGTATCGATTTGACTGTCGCACGATTGGCCGATCCGGAGGGGTCGCGCGACCTCACCGAACAGGCGATCGACCTATGGGAAGAATACGACGTTGTTGCGATACCGGATAGCGCCATCGACACAATTGCTCGCAACGGATCGGCTGCCGCGCGCCGGGAAGTTGCACTGTATCTTGCGCGAAACGACAATATAGCAGGTGCGCGGGTTCTTACCGCCAGTCTGCCGCCGACGGACCGTTCGGCTCTATCGTCCCTGATCCTCTTACAAGCCGGCGATCGTGAAGGAGCGCTGGCGAAAGCCAATGCGTTGCTGGAGCGTGATGCAACGAATTGCGTGGCCCTAACCGTGCGGGCAAAAGCGCTGATTGCGGCGCGGCAACCGCGCAAGGCCCTTTTACCGGCTCAGGAAGCGGCCAACCAATGCCCGGAAATAACCGAGGCTTGGACCATCGCAGCTCAGGCCTATCTTGGGCTGGGCGACACCGAAAATGCCAAACGTATCTGGCGACAGGGTATGGATGCCAATCCACAGGAAACACAGATATTCCGCCGCTACGTCGCCTGGTTGCTGAAATCCGGCGATACGCGAGAGGCAGTCACGGTCGCTCGGCGACTGACGATCAACGCGCCTGCTTTGTTGAGCGGTTGGCGGCTGTATCGGGACACCTGCCGCAAAACCTCCGACCGGTGCCTTGCCGAAGCCAGTCGCGGTTTGGCAGATGCCAAAACCCGCTTCGGTATCGATTTGCTGCCGGGCGAAGCACCGCCGAATGGTCTGTTCGGACGATTGGCGGCAGATTGATATGTTCGAACTTGAACGCAATTCTATATCGGCCGGGTCGGCACCAGTTAAGCGCGACTTTCTTCAGTTCGAGTTCGACGTGCTCGACATGCGGGGTACTTTGAACTGGATCGAGGCGCGGATGAAAGAGCCGCGTTTCCGCTATGTCGTGACTCCTAATGTCGATCACGTCGTTCGTCGCCATGAACGTGGAGATATACGCACCGACGCGGCTTATGATGCCGCCGATCTATGTGTATGCGACAGCCGTATTCTGGCTCGTCTGGCTGGGCGGTCCGACCTGCATCTACCCTTAGTGCCCGGAAGCGACCTTACCCGCCAATTGCTGGATTACGAACTTACAAGCGGGCGTGTCGCGGTCATCGGTGGCGACGCGCCTTTGCACGATGCCTTGCGATCCATATACGACCGGTTCGACTGGCAGTTTTTCGAACCGCCGATGGGCGTCTTACGCGATCCAAAAGCCAGGGATGCAATCGCCCAATTCGTAGAGAATGCAAAAGCGGATATCGTGCTATTCGCGATCGGC
>JBAUIN010000265.1:0-1580 GCA_049682975.1 Pontixanthobacter sp.
GCGAACAGCACGAAAGGCGCCCATGCAGCCAGAAGCGGGGGATATCCCCCGAAGCTACCCATGGCGAGCGCAGCATTGTCGACCACGAAATACGCGAAGCCCAGCGCCATGCCGATGACGGCGCGCAGAAACAATTGGCCCGATCGCGCAAGCCCGAAAGCTGCCACAGCGCCCAATAGCGGCATCAGAAAGGCGGATAGGGGGCCAGATAGCTTGTGCCACCATTTTGCTTTCAATTCGCTCGTTCGGCGGCCTACCTCTTCGTAAGCATCGATCGATTCTGACAGTTCGAAGAAGCTTTGCGCATCGGGATCGACACTTTCCAGTTCGATCTGCGCCGGGCTCAATCCCTGTCCGACCAAGACCCGCTCGAACGTCGATGTGTCCGCTGCGGCGACGTCGAATTGTTCGCCATCGTTCAAAATCCATCCCGGGTTGGCATAAGTCGCACTGTCGGCGCGCAGCTGACGTACCAGCGTCGTGTTTTCGCTGCGCTGGTACCAAGTCACGTCTTCCATTCTCGTGTCAGTGCCGCGTCCACTGATCCGCGCGGCGGTGAGGATATTGGGGCCATCCGTCAAATAGACGTTGGTCCGTATTCCCGCCGCTTCCGGCACCGGTCCGAAATCGGCGCTTTCCCAGGCTTTCAAAGTCGCAGTCGCGCGTGTGACGACGGTTTCGTTGAAAGCGAAGCTGACGCCTGCCGTTACCAAGGCGGTCAGTAGTAATGGCGCGAGAACCTGATGCGCGGAAAGCCCCGCCGCTTTCATCGCGATGACTTCGCTGTTCTGGTTTAGGGTCACAAGCGTGATGAGAGTAGCGAGCAAAACCGAGTAAGGCAGGAACCGCGCCGTCAGCTGTGGAATGCGCAAAGATGCGTAGGTCAGCAATTCCGCCTGCCCGTTACCCTCGACCGCCAATATCTCACCGCTGGAACTCAGCAGATCGAGCGCCATTAGGACGAGCACCAGTACGGCCAGCATGGCAATGATGCGGACCACGAACAGCTTCGCCAAATAGAATGTCAGTGTGCGCGACGGGAAGAAATCGAACTGCATGTTCTATCCCGCAGGCAAGGGGGGTGCGGTCGGATCGGTCCCGCCGATGTCGTCCAATGGCGAAGGCTTTTTGCGACCGAACATCTTACGCAAGCCCTTCGCCATTTTCGTAAAGCCGGTTTCCAGCGCGCCGATCGGCTGCCCACCGGGGACGTAAGCAACCTGATAGAACATCCACAGGATCAGCGCGGCAAAGACGACGAACGGCCCCCATAGGGCAAGGATCGGATCGACCCGCCCCAATGCCGCGACATCCGCGCCGTATTCGTTGACTTTGTGATAGGCGACCACGATCACGATCGACACGAACACCCCTAACGCCGAACTCGATCGTTTGGGCGGAATTGCCAATGCTACCGCCAATAGCGGCATCAGCAACATCATCACCACCTCGACCATGCGGAAATTGAAACTGGCCTGGCTCGCATCGCGTTTTTCCGCCGTTTCGTCCGCCGACCAACCGATACGTAAAAGCTCCGGAAGGATATACTCGCGTTCGGCATCCCCGCGCGTGCGGAAGGC
>JBAUIN010000266.1:0-4406 GCA_049682975.1 Pontixanthobacter sp.
GATCGCCGAACAGCATTGGTTTGCCGTGCTCTAGCCACAGCTGCCGATCGCCTGCGCCCTTAGGTGCGGCGAAATCCTCGAACACGTCTTTGTTGTAGACGATACAGTTCTGAAATATTTCGATAAAAGCCGCACCTTGATGCCCATGAGCGGCTTTCAATACATCGGGCAAATTCTTCGACACGTCGAAGCCTCGCGCAATGAACCGCGCGCCCGAACCCAATGCGAATGCGCAAGGGTTGGCTGGGTGATCGAACGAACCGATCGGAGTGGACGGGCTTTTTGTCCCTTCCCGACTGGTGGGCGATGCCTGCCCCTTGGTTAAACCGTAAATCTCATTGTTGAACAGCATGATCTGCATGTTCACGTTGCGCCGTAGCACATGCATCATATGGTTGCCGCCGATGCTCAATCCGTCGCCATCGCCGGTGACAAGCCAGATATCGAGATCGGGATTGGCCAGCTTCACCCCCGTCGCAATCGCCGGGGCACGTCCATGAATGGTGTGGAAGCCGTAGCTCTCCATGTAATACGGGAAACGACTGGAACAGCCGATGCCGCTAATGAATACCGTATTGGAAGGATCGGCACCAAGCTGCGGCAGCGTGCGCTGCACGGCTTTCAGGATCGCGTAGTCCCCACAACCGGGGCACCAGCGGACTTCCTGATCGGTTTCCCAATCCTTGAGGGTGGTTTCGATTTTGACGGGAGCATTCATGATATTTCCTGAATTTCCTCTAACGGGATTAGATATCGACAAAAATTATGGCTCCCTCTGAAGAAAGAGCTTTCAAAACGTCGATCCAAAATCTCGGCAACAAGCTTAGAATTTCCAGATCGACTAATTGAGAAGATTACGTCTACGTCGCCTAACCAATTTCTCTTCTGGCTAATCGGTTTCCACAAATCCATCCAGCCGTCTAAAGGCACATACATCGACGACCGGTCCTGTATTTTCTCATGCGACTGACTATCGCTTAAAAATGCTGCGAACTCCTGTTCGTCGAATATGCGAAGTCTAACCAACTCTCGACATTCTCGCTCACTTGGACCAGCGGTTGCAAACCCTACAATAAGAGTTGTGCATATGCCCGCGCCAAGTGTCGCAAGCACCCGCTTCACCTATTGCTCCACACTCGGCAGCTGCTGATCGTTCGCGGCGACCTGCCCGCCTTCATTGTCTGGAATGCCATCGAAATATTTGCCGATCGACTCTTCCAGCTCCGCGATTTGGAAGGGCTGGCCGCTGGTTTTTGTCAGCGGTTCGGCATCGACCAAATACTGATCGCGCAATACGGTCTTGAACTGGCCGGTGTTCATTTCGGGGACCAATACGCAGTCATAGCCGCGCAACAGTTCGCCCAGATTGGCGGGCAGCGGCCAGATATGGCGGACATGGATATGGCTGACGTCGCAGCCCTTTTTCCGGGCGCGGCCCACCGCCTGATGAATGGGGCCGTAGGTCGAGCCCCAGCCTACCACCGCCAGCGTGCCGCCTGCTTCGCCCAAGGCGATATCCTGATCGGGGACGGTGACGCCCAGCACCTTGTTCACCCGCGCGTCGGTCATCGCCTGATGGTTGTCTGGCGCGTAGTCGATATGGCCGGTATCGACCGCTTTCTCGATCCCGCCGATGCGGTGCATCAAGCCGGGCGTGCCGGGTTTGATCCAGGACCGTGCGCCCTTGGCATCGCGTTTGTAAGGCAGCAATTCGCCGTCATCGCCCGCCGCGTTCGTTTCTTGCAGAAACTTCGCCGGGAAAGGCTCGAACGCTTCGGGGTCCGGCACTTTCCAGGGCTCGGCTGCATTGGCGATATAGCCATCGGTCAGCAGCATCACCGGCGTCATATATTGAGTCGCGATCCGGCACGCTTCTATCGCGCATTCGAACGCATCGCCGGGGCTGCGCGCAGCGATGACCGGCATCGGCGCATCGCCATTGCGGCCATAGATCGCCTGATACAGATCGCTTTGCTCGGTCTTGGTGGGAAGGCCAGTGGAGGGGCCGCCGCGTTGTGAATTGACGATAACCAGCGGCAGTTCGGTCATGATCGCCAAACCCATCGCCTCGGTCTTCAGCGCAATACCCGGCCCGCTCGACGATGTGACGCCAAGCTGTCCGGCATAGGATGCGCCAATCGCGGCACAGATCGCGGCAATCTCGTCCTCAGCCTGAAATGTCGTGACGCCGAATTCCTTCAGCCGCGCGAGATGATGCAGGATAGCACTGGCGGGCGTGATGGGGTAACCACCGAAAAACATCGGCAGTTCAGCGAGTTGCGCGCCTGCGACCAGCCCCAGCGAGATACTTTCTGCACCGGTAATCGTGCGATACAAGCCGGGTTCGCTCTGCACCGGCGGCATTGCCACCTGCTTGATCGGGCCGGACAATTCCGCCGTCTCGCCATAGGCATGGCCCGCATTAAGCGCCGCGATATTGGCATCGGCGATTTCGGGCTTCGATTTGAACTTGGCGCGCAGCCAATCCTCGATCGGGGTCCGACTACGGTCGAACATCCACAGCGCCAGCCCCAGCGTCCACATATTCTTGGACCGCAGCGCATCCTTCTTGCCCAGTCCGAACGGCTCGACAGCCTGTATGGTCAGTTCCGAAATATCGAAAGCCAGCACATCGTGCTTCGCCAGCGTATCATCGTCCAAAGGCGAAACGTCGTATTTCGCCTTGTCCAGATTGCGCTTCGTAAACTCACCGGTGTCGATGATGACCAACCCGCCGGGTTTGAGCGCAGCCAGATTTACCTTGAGCGCCGCCGGATTCATCGCGACCAGCACATCCGGCGCATCGCCCGCCGTATTGATCTGCCGGCTGCCGAAATTGATCTGGAATGCGGATACGCCGAACAAGGTGCCCTGCGGCGCGCGGATTTCGGCAGGAAAATCCGGGAAGGTCGCCAGATCGTTACCGGCGAGCGCAGTGGACAGGGTAAATTGTCCACCGGTCAGTTGCATCCCGTCGCCGCTGTCGCCCGCAAACCGCACGACCACCGCATCGGGGGCGGTATCAGCATTGCCGGGCGTATCGGAGGACCGATCTTCGGCTTGGGTAGCCATTCCATTTCCTTCTGCGCGACCGCAGGGGTGCGCTGTCAATTTTCGAACTTTTCGTCACCTATGCGTGCGGGCCTGCTGCCGCAATGAAGTTTTTCTGCGTCAACGGCAAAAAGAGCCGTGGAAATATGAGCACTACGCATTAGATACCGACCGCGAAATACAGGGGTCTTCCGGCAATGAATGACGAATTGGGCTACCGACCGTGCGCGGGCTTCATGCTTGCCAATCGTTCGGGCAAAGTGTTCGCGGCGCAGCGCATCGACAGCAAAAATTTGGGTGCGTGGCAAATGCCGCAGGGGGGCATCGATCCGGGCGAACATCAAAAGGAAGCGGCCTTACGCGAATTGCAGGAAGAAACGGGTGTCACCCCCGATCTTGTTAGCGTCATCGCAAAAATGCCCTACCCCGTGCGGTACGATCTCCCGGACGAATTGGTCGGCAAAATATGGGGCGGCAAATTTCGCGGGCAGGAACAACATTGGTTCCTCGGTCGGTTCATGGGCGAAGACAGCGATATCGATCTGGAAGCGCATGATCCGCCGGAATTCTGCGCCTGGAAATGGGTCGAACCGGAAGAGCTTCCCAGCATGATCGTGCCCTTCAAGAAAGACGTGTATCGCGCTGTTCTAAAAGAGTTTACACCGCTTATCTGACGATCAGTTCTGTTCAACCTGCGGTTCGGACATGACGGCCTCTGCGCGCAGAACCTGTGGCTTTGGGCCGGTGGCGATAGCGGCGGTCAAGGTCTGCGTTTCCTGGCAATTCGACCCGCATAGTTCTTCGAGCTGTGCCAGTTTTTCCCGCGCCTTACCAAGCGCACCCTTTTCTGCCAGAGCCGAACCCTCGCCTGCCAAGGCAGCGAAGTTTTCCGGATCGCGGCGCAGTGTTTCGCGGTAATAGGTGATGGCCTTGCCCTGTAGATTATCACGTCGCGCGGCGTCCCCTAAATCGTTGAACAATGGGGTGTAAGCGGGGTCGACCACTAATGCCGCCTCGTAGAAATCGATCGCGCGTTGCGCCTCGCCCGAAGCCAGGGCCGCATCGCCTTGCGCAATCAGCATCGCCGCGCGCGGACTGGGTTCGGGATCCTGCGCCTGCCCTACGCTGGAACTGACGGCATAGATCATCGAAAACGCGATGGCGATGGATGCGAAGCGCATAAAGGTTTCCTCAACGGCAGGGTGGCGAAAGATCGTGCGGACTGCCATGCGCGAACCGCGCTATCAGTTTCGGGCGGAGGGTGCCAGAGGCTTCGCGCCCGTTGTGCCGGAGCGGATCGATGCGATGAAGAATCCGTCCGTGCCGTCATGATACGGGGTCAGCCGCGTGCCCGC
>JBAUIN010000267.1:0-3007 GCA_049682975.1 Pontixanthobacter sp.
CGCAAACGGCGCAAGCCGCTGTTTTTCCACCCGGTTCCGATCCGTGCACGTCGCGACGGTTGGTCGATTTGGCGGCAGTGCGAATTCTTAAGCGCGCTATACGTGACCGGCTCCGTATCCACGGCGGCCGAGACGGTCGAAATGTCGCGTATGGCGGCCTATCGCTTGCGGAATCGCGAGGGAGCGGAGGGCTTTGCGCGCGCGTGGGACAGAGTGTTGACCCCGCCCGGTTCCGGCCGAGTTATCGCCCCGAAACCGGATTATCGTAAGGTTACAAATTCGGTGCTGTTTCGACATGCGGAAACGGGTTTGGTGCAACCCGTCATCTATCGCGGGGTCATGACAGCAATCCGTCATAAACCTGACATTTCGGCGCGGTTGCGCGTATTGCGGCGGTGGGACAAGGCATGCGGCGATCTTCGCGAAGAGGCCGTGTGACGATACGCTTCGTAACTTATCGAAACACGCGCTTCAGTGTCACGTGGTCGGCATTCCACAATGGTTGACGCGGCGCTTCGACCTTAGCCGCTTACATCTTCCAATGCGGCGATGAATGTGTCGACATTGCCTTCATGCAATCCGGCCACGTTGATTCGACCGGAACCGGCCATGTATATCGCATGATCTTCTCGCAGGCGGGTTATCTGCTCCTTCGTCAAAGGCAGCATTGCGAAAAGGCCGTTCTGATCGCCCAGCGGTTTGAGGTCGATGCCCCCCTCGCCGTTTTCGCCGCCGCCAATATTGCCTGCGTCGGCCAATCGCTGCCGCATGGCGCGCATTCGGTCGCGCATTTCCGCCAATTCGTCCTGCCATTCACGGACGAGGTCTTCATCCCGCAAAATCAGCCGCACTGCGGCAGCGCCATGATCCGGCGGCATGGACCAGCTCGCCCGTGCCAAAGCATTGAGGTTGGACAGGATCGGCGGCAGCGCATCCGGGCGCGGTGCCATCGCATACAACGCCCCTACACGATCGCGATACATACCGAAATTCTTGTCGCAGCTATACGCGATCAGCGCCTGCGGCACTGCGGCCAGGATGGTCCGGACACCCTGCGCATCCTCTTCCAGCCCATGCCCCAATCCTTGATACGCAATATCCAGGATCGGCAGCACGCCGCTTGCCGCGATCTGCGCGGCCAGTCGCGCCCAATCGTCGGTCGTATAGTCGATGCCCGTCGGGTTGTGGCAGCATCCATGCAAGAGGATGACGTCGCCTTCACGCGCGGTTTCAACCGCCTGCAACGCCGCTTCGACATTTGCCGTCCCGGCCAGACCACCCTCTTCGGGACCATGCGCATGATCGAACGGCACCGCCTCCAATCCGACATCTTCAATGACTTGCGCATGGTTGGGCCAGCTGGGCATTCCCAGATGTACCCGCTTGGCCCCGGCCTTCGCCGCGATCGCCACGGCCAGCCGTACAGCGCCCGTACCGCCGGGCGTTTGCATACCTTCGATGCGGCCGCCCATCGTCGCCCCGCCCCTCACCGGATTGCGTCCGAATATGTAGGGCATCAGAGCGTGCACGAAGCCAAGGTCGCCTTCCGGCCCCAGATAGCTTTTGCTGTCCTGCTGCTCGACCAGCCGCCGTTCCGCCGCTTTGATCGCGCCGAATACCGGGGTTGCGCCCTCGTTGGTACGATAAACACCCACGCCAAGATCGATCTTATCGGTACGCGGATCGTCGGCATGCGCCTTGATCAAAGCCAGCAGCGCATCGGGGGATTGGGGTTCGAGTTGGTCCAGCATGGGCACCCCCATGCCCAGCCTCCGCCCGGCCCGCAACCTCTATATGTCAGCCGCGTAAGATGGCCCGACGCGTGCTCGTCAAAATGGCAGCCAGCGTTGTTTTTTGGAAAAGCGCATATAGCCTGCGTTCACACCGAGCCGCAGTCCGGCGCCCACGCGAATGGGGATCAGCACCGTATCGCCCCAACGCAGGTAGCTCGCCGTGACCCCGCCGATGGCATAGGCCTGCCCCTCGCCCGCTGGAAAGCGCTTGAACAGCTCTTCGGTGTCGTAAAGATTATAGACCAGAATGAAGGTGTTGCCCGCATTTGCGCCAGCGTCGAAGCCGATAGACGGGCCCGTCCAATAGACCGGCCGCTGCCCCTCAATCTTGTGATACAAAGTGCCGGAGCCATAGCGTGCGCCGATGATGAACGCGCCACCCGCCTCGCGCCCGACGATGTAGCCATTGGGTTCGCCCTGATCCTTCAGCAGATCCTGAATGAAACCGGCGATCTCCTTGGCACCATCGCCGAACAGACCTTCCGCCGCGCCGATCAGATCGTCTTCCTTGTAGGTATCGCCCTGCGCCGCGGCTACTTCCGGGTTGGACGATGCCTGCGCCGCCGCTTCTGCAGCATAGGGCGACGTTACCACCGGGTCGGCCCAGCTGGGCGCTATCTCTGCCTGAGGCGCGGTTGCGGTTCGATCGGTCGCTTGCGCTACCGGCGGTGCGGGGACAGGGCTATCGATGCCGAAAGGGCGCTCTTCGACATAGACGGGCGCACCGGGCTGGCTGCTGGCAGGACGCTCTGCCGCCGGGTTATCGAGATCGCCGTCGATCGCACCCGTCTGCATGGCCGCGTTGGGATCCACCCGCTCGATCTGCGCCACACCCGGCGTACCGGTCAGCGCGAATGCAACGATGATGGCGGTCAAGCCGTGCTTTGCGCGCCGATGCGCCGCTGCCCAGATACTCATATGTCCTCCGCAGACCAGGGAAGGTCGATTATCGTTAGAATCCTTTCTTGCGGGGACCACAATGAACGGGCGACGAACCGAATCGTAAACGCGCCGGATGGAGGTGTGGCGGGTGTTTTTACGGGACGCGCGGACTTATTTCGCCGAACTCCCCCGATTTGCACCACAAACCTTGCCGCCTCCGCACCCGCCCGTTATAGCCCGCCTCCGCAATGCCAACCCGGTGCGCCGGGCCGGACAGCATCGCAACGCCGGAGACGTGGGTGAGTGGCTGAAACCAGTTCCCTGCTAAGGAA
>JBAUIN010000268.1:0-6887 GCA_049682975.1 Pontixanthobacter sp.
GGTCGCGCGGCGATCCAGCAACCGATAACGATTAGCACAGTGCCGGCAATCGTCGGCAAAGTGACCGGTTCGCGATAGAACAGCCATCCGAACAGGGCGGCCCACAGAAAGCCCGAATATTCGAGCGGCACGAGCACTTGCGCCTCCGCCCGCGCATAAGCCCAGGTCAGCACAAGCGATCCCAGCACGGTCAGCCCGCCTGCCAAGGCAATTTGCTCCATCGCTTCCGTCCCCGGCATACGCAGGAACCAAGGTGCGAATAGAAGCAACACGAGGCACGCGACCCCGCTATGGAAGGTAGTCGCTTCGGTCGGGCCGGACACCAGCGCCTGTTTGCGGATCACGATAAAATTGGCAGCATACAAAATGGCCGAGAATGCGATAGCCAATAGTCCGTTCAAAGTATCGGCGTCGTAATCTTCCGCCCCCAAACGCCCGCCGACGATTACGAAAGTCCCCGCCAGCCCCAGGATCGAAGCCACGATTGCTTCACGCCGGATCGTCTCGCCAAGGAAAAGTGCCGCCAAATACAATGCGATCAACGGCGCGATGAACGATATGGCGATGGCTTCCGCGATCGGCAATTTGGTAATCGCATAGAAGAAGCTCAGGCCCATAAACCCGGAAATCGTCCCGCGCAGCAAATGCAGTTTCAGTACGGATCGGCGGGGCCAGCGTCCCCCGGTGCCCAACCAGATGGGAGCGATGATGGCGGTGCCGATGGCGGAACGGAACACCGATGCGCTATAAGCACCGGCGGCAAGTGCGGCGCCTTTCATGAACGCGTCCATCAATGCGAGGCAGCCCACCGCGAGCAACACGGCCATGATCGGTAAAAAAGTGTCCCTGCGGCGGATCATGAGGATCGCGATAGGCGGACGGCAGCGTGCGGTCATGCAAATTTCCGCTATCTATCGCGCGCGATTCAGCCGTCAGTCAGGCATTATGCTTGAAGAAAGCGGGCAAATGGGGCAAATTCGCCTCGATAGTTGGTGCTGCGTACTGATCGGCACGCGATAGGTGGGACATAAACCTGTGACCAGAATTGCTTTGCTTCGTAACACCCTTCTCGCTGCGACCGCTGTAGCGCTTCCGTTCGGCGGCGCCATGCAGGCGGCCGCGCAATCGACTGCGCCCGAAAATACGACGACGCAGGAGAAGGAACGCGCACCTGCCGATCTGATGCCGGTAACCAAGAATGTCGTATCGGAAGCGGTCGTGCAGGCGATCGACGAAATGGGGCAGCCCGAAGCGCCGGTGGTGCAGGAATGGTCGGTCGCAAACGCGCAGGCCCTCGTGGCGATTGTCGAACGGATCGGCGAACATGGTCTAAAGGCCGAAGATTACGAACTGAAAGCTTTGCGCGCGCAGCTTGCAATAGGTGAGGGCGACAGGCTGAACGAGACTGCGAGCCGGACTTTCCGCTTCCTGGTCGAAGACCTGCGCGACGGGCGCACTCCAATGGATTCGCGCAAGCAATGGTTCGTGTTCGACCCGGATCAGGATCGGTATCCGACTGCGGACTTGATGACCCAGGCTTTGTCCGATGGCGACATCGAAGCCGTGTTGACCCGCATTACGCCGGAACATCCCGATTATTTTCGGTTGAAGGACGAACTGGCCGCGGTTCCGGCGAAGAACGCCAAGCGTCGCAAGCTCATTCAAGCGAACATGGATCGGTGGCGCTGGTTGCCGCGCGATCTGGGGCCGCAATATTTAATGACCAATGTGCCGGAATATCAGCTGCGTCTGACGGTGAACGACAACATCGTGCGCACTTACCGCACGGTCGTCGGCAAGCCGGGCCGTACGGCGACGCCGCAGATCGCCGAAAGCGTGGAAGGGGTCATTTTCAATCCGACCTGGACCGTACCGCAGTCGATCGTGAAGGGTGAAGGATTGGGCGCGAAGGTACTGAACAACCCGCGTTGGGCGCGGAACGCTGGCTATACGGCGGAACGGCATGCGAATGGATGGGTGAAAGTGGTGCAGGAACCCGGGCCGACCAATTCGCTGGGTTTGATGAAGCTCGACATGCCCAATCGGCATGCAATTTTCTTTCACGATACACCGTCGCGCCATTTGTTCGACAATTCGGTGCGTGCGCTGAGCCACGGCTGCATTCGCACGGAACGGGCGACCGAATTGGCAATGACCCTGGCGATCCTGCAGGGCGGTTTAACGGTCGATGAAAGTGTCGAAACCCTGAAATCCGGCGAATATACCCGCGTCGGCTTCGAAAAGACGATGCCTGCCTACATCACCTATTTCACGATGGCGCAGGATATTGACGGTACGCTGAAGAAATTTCCGGATATCTACGATCGCGACCAACCGGTGTTGGACAGCTTCGAAGCCCCTCGTAAACCTGATCGTAGCCGGATTACCGGCGAACAGATTATCCCGATCGAGAACGATCCGCGCGATATTGCATAGGACTTGATGCCCGGTCACACCGGGTATCGACCGCCTTCGTCAATAAACGCCAGGATTGCTGCGTTGGAACTGTTCCGGAACGTCGGGTTGTAAAATCTTGAGGTCACGAGGGGCTGGCCGGGTCGGGGTCGGCTGCGTCGTACCGTCCGGCAACAGACCCAGACTTTCGGCATGGATCGCGCGGCCTCCGCCGATATTCAACAGCACTTCCTTGAAATCTGCATCACCGAACGCGAAACATCCGTTGGAGCGGCCCAATCGGCCGAACCGGCGCACATGCGCCGCTTCGGCATAGCGCGCGCGGTGCATCACGATCGCGCGATCCAGCGCGTTGGAATTGGTTTCGTCCAGCCCTTCCAACCGAATCGAGGTGCCGAACCGGCCGGTGTACCAACCGAACGTGGCATAGGTGCCTTCGCTCGTGCAGTGCGATCCATGGACATTGGAGAACCAGTTGAGCCAGCCATCATGCTCCGGGTCCGACCCGTCGCCATGCGTGACATAATAGGATTTTACCATGCCGCTTTGCAGATTGACCGAATGGAACCTGGGTTCGGAGGAACGCAGGCCGAAATCGGCAATGCCGACGTAATCTTCATGCCATAACATGCCCCGCGCGCGCACCTGGTCCTGCGCGCGTTTGGCAATCTCGATCAGCTTTGCGTCGCGCGGCAAGCCCGTGCGCGGCTGCGCGGCGAGGCGCGCGGGCAATTGCAGGGCAGCCGTCAACGAACCACCGGCGATAAGGGATGTTTTGATAAGGTCGCGTCTGTTCATGTCGTTTGCTTTATCAGATTGCCGGTAACGGTATCGTGAATGAAATTGGGCGCTGCAAATTTCCCATTCTCTTGCGCCATAGTCAGCATAGAAGCTGCATGTCGATCGGCAACTTCGCGCTGATCGGTGCCATAACCGCCACCAAGCGCGCTGGCGACTGGCAATCCGCGTCGGCGCGCTTCGCCGATGACGAAACGGTCGCGCCGTGCTAGCCCCTCATCGGTCAGCGCCAGTCGGCCCAGCCTATCATCGACATGCGGGTCGACGCCCGCCTGATACAGCACCAGATCGGGCGTGAAATCGGCGAATATCGGTGCCAAATTGCGTTCCAGCGCATCCATATACGCATCGTCGCCCGCCCCATCGGGCAGGTTCACGTCGCAGGACGAACGCGCCTTGCGCACCGGGAAGTTCTTTTCGGCGTGAATGGAGAAGGTGAAGATATCATCGCGCCCTGCGGTGAGACTAGCGGTGCCATCGCCCTGATGTACATCGCAATCGACGATCAGAATGCGTGCGGCATCCCCTTCTGCGATCAGGCGATTGGAAACGACCGCGAGGTCGTTGAATACGCAATAGCCCGCCCCGGTATCGTGCAGCGCATGATGGCTCCCCGCCGCGCTATTGGCGGCGTAACCGTGCTGCATGGCCAGTTTCGCCGCCAGCCACGTTCCGCCATTCGTATGACGCACGCGCGATGCGATGCGCGACGTGACCGGGAAGCCGATGCGCCGTTCCTTTTCGCGGGAAACCTGCGCGCGGAATACCGCATCGACATAAGCGGGGTCGTGTACCGCTTCCAGCCATTCGCGCGGCATCGATTCGGGCGCATGTTCGGTAATGGAGTTACCATATTCGCGCCCCCATTCGCGAAGCGCGACCATCACCAGCTGGTACTTATCGAATTTGAACGACCCGCTGGCTGGCGGCGGGACAATGTAATCGACGTGATGGACGACATGCAGCATGCGGCGCGATTTCAGCCTGCGGTGCCGGTGGCGTAGGATGACAGTTCTTCGTAGATCGCGTTCTCTTCGCGCGATGCCGCATTGCGCCAGCGACCCGCGCTATCGGTATTTAGCAGTGTGCCGTCTGCGTCGAGGATCAAGATGGTCGGCGTTCCTTCAACCGTGATGCCATGGCGTTCGGCGATGTGCAGATTGTGGCCATCATCCGTCTGGGGCATTCCGACGTTGATATAGACAAGCTCGAACTGCGCTGTCAGCAATTGCTGGAACCGCGGCATCTCCATCCATCCAGCGAAGGCACGGCTGTCGTGACACCAATTCGCGCCCATCGCTACGACGACCCGCGTGCCGTTTCCGCGCGCGCGAGCGAACGCGTCGGCCAGGGCGGCATCCACATCGATCGCGGCATCATAGGCGCGCGCTTCGGGATGGTCCGGATCGGCCCGATCATCCTGCGCGGTGTTCTCCTGCATCACGAGCATGCCGGTCGCACTGTCGGTCGCAGGTTTGGGCGCGCCACCGACATCGTGTGCGCATACGCCGCCGCTTATCAGCATGACGAAAGGAGCAAGCCAAAGGGACTTCATGCGGCGTCCTGTTCGGCCCGCGCCTTTTTGGCGAGGCGTCGTAGGCCAGGCAGTCCTTTGCCGATCGCGTCCTTGAATCCGGCCATTACCGCCAACCGCGTATCGCCTGCCGCCATCATGCTGCGTACTGTCTTACCAGTGGGGTCAAGGCGCGCATTGGACAGCCAGGCTGCGATCTTCGGGTTCTGCGACCATGCCCCCCGGTTCATCAGATTGGTCAGCTGCCCCAGCGCATAGGTGTTCGGCGTATCGGTCAAGGGAGATGGGATGCCGAGCGCATTCTTCGTATCGTCATCGTCGAAATGCACCTCCAGAAATGCGGTGATCGCGGCGCTTAACGTAACCAAAGGTACGTGAAGCGGTTGGAGCACGATGGTATGCCCGCGAAACTGCGGGCCATGTTCGCGTTTTTCGGTGAAGGGGACGGCGGTCGCCGTGCAGTCGATGAATAAAGTACCGGCAGGCACCGCTTCCTCCCCGTCGGCGAACACCATGTGGTCTGCCCCGATGGCGTTGACCCTCCCACGTCGAACGACCTGCGTAATACGTCGCAACAGCTCGACCTCTCCTTCGGAAATGGTCGCGTAATGAAACATCTGCGGTGTCACGCTTTCATCGATGCGGAGCATGTAGTCGCCTTCCGCAAGGCGCGCGAAAAGCGCGTCGCCCGTTTCCGCCTCGGCAGCCGCGTTCAGTTGGGCGATCTGGCTCTCCACGACGCCGGTAAAGAAATCGGGTCCCGGCTGCGTGTATTTGCGGTTGATCAGCCAGGATTCACGTGGCCGGACCCAGGTGATCGCCGCGGGGTCGATCCCCGCCTCCAGCAGCCACACGCCAACGTCCATCGCAGTCTTGCCCGCACCCAATATGACGTAATACGCCGGTGGATCTTCGGCATGCTGCCACAAATTAGGCAGATCGCCCGGTATCGCGATCCGCGCATTGGCGGCAACATCGAACCTGCGCTTATGGGTGGCGGGGACGGAGGTTTTGTAGAAAGTACCATCCACCAATTTGCGGCGAATGCGAATGTGCGTGTCGTCGCCCGACAGGATGGAACGAATAGTCGCGACGCCATCATCCTTCCCGGCGAATTGCGACAATGGGCGATAGTCGACGCGCCCGGTGGGCAGGAAGCGTTCGTGCATCAGTCGTTCGAAATAGGCGGAGACTTCGGTACCGCTGGCAAGCGGATACAGCCCTTTGTTCGGGCCGTGTTCGTCCATCACATCGCTGCCCATAGCCATCGAATTGACACCGTAAAACGCGGATGGCTGATGCAATGCGACGAAGGAATAGGCATCGTTCCAATGTCCGCCGGGCTTGGCATGCATATCGACGATGGTGATATGGCAATCGGGGTCTTCATCGAGCAGCGTATCGACGAAGGCCATGCCGACCGCGCCTGCACCTACGACCAGATAATCGGTTTCCAGGGTCGTCATATGGATATGTCCTTCGATCGGCGTGCTTCATATGCGTGGTGAAACGCCGTACCTGTCAGCCCTGCGAGCGCGCCCACGACCAGCGCATCGAACGCCATCAATGCCCACACGACCGGATCGGTTTGCCCCATTGCCCAATCGTGATTGGCAGTGTGTAATGTTTGCAGCGGTATCCAGACGAGGGCAGCGAAGACGACGATACGCAGCGCCGTAAGCCAGCCGGTTTTGAATACGGATACAAGGCCAATGTCCCGATCTCCGACCAGCCCGGCTACGAACAAAGCAATCAGTGGCAGGGTCAATAAACTGACGATCAGCCCGACATACAAAGCAGACCGTTCGCCGAGAGTGGGTTCCACCAGTTCCACCGGCAAACCGGTCAGCAGGATCAGCCCGATCGCGATGCCCAGATTTTTCCAAGCGATATGGCGCATGTCCCACCAGTTCTGCCCGCGCATTCGCGCTGCCCAATATCGCGAGGCAGCCATTATGCAAAGGATCAGACCGGCGATCTTAAAATAGCCCCAAATCATTCGGCGTGGGTCCGCAGCAAGCCGATTGAAGGCGGCTTCGCTTTCGAACATTCCGATGCGGATTTCCGCGATATGCTGAATGAATTCGGGCACCACCACGATCGCGACGATCAGCGGCGCGAGCCAGAACAGCCGGAACCC
>JBAUIN010000269.1:0-29358 GCA_049682975.1 Pontixanthobacter sp.
CGGCCCACCAGATTGACGGTGAGCGTTTCCGCGCCGAACTGACTGAGCTGCACCGCGCCCTGCTGCGCAATGACGATCCCGATCAGGAAACTCATCAATCCGACGATCGGCAACGCTTTGATCCCGACCAGCTCCATCTGCCGGATCAGCGCCTTGCCGCGAAAACGGCTGGGGTGACGGATTACCGCCCCGAACGCGATCAGGATCTGTCCGAAAAACCCAAGTACGCGGGCGGTCCCGCCCAACGATCCCACCACCGCATCGCCGATGGTGGTCGGCACGCGTTTGTAAAACGGCTCTTCCACCGGCTCGTGCGGCTCTTCCGCATTGTCTTCGACAACGCGAACCGCATCGATCAGCCGCTGCGCGCGTTCATCCGCGCCGGTAATCTCGGCGTCGTGATTATGCGCGATCCGGCTCGCTTCCCACGCACCGACGGTGTCGATCGCGGTGACGTTCGACAGATCGACCCGGTCGATTGCACCCTGAAGCCCCCGTAATTCGCGGTCGATCGGCCCCATAGTGGACACGAGGTAAGGCCCGGAAAGGACGAGGGTTTGCCCGCCATTGCCGTTATCTTCCATGTCGAATGTCGGCCGATCGTTCATGCGTTTCCGCCTATGTCGCGATTTGCATCGCACCACAAGCCCGGACATTGCGTCCTGCGCCCCGTAATGGCAGGGGGCGCACTGTCTTTCCCAACCATCGAAACCGGTATCATGACCACACAGCTTCCAACCACTTTCGACCCCGCGGCGATCGAGCAGCGCTGGTACAAGCATTGGGAAGCGAACGGCCTGTTCCGCCCGGAACGCCCGGATGCCGAACCCTTCACCATCGTCAATCCGCCGCCCAACGTTACGGGCAGCCTGCATATCGGCCATGCGCTCGACAATACGCTGCAGGATATTGTCATCCGGCACGAACGGCTGCGCGGCAAGGATGCGCTATGGGTCGTCGGCACCGATCATGCAGGCATCGCGACGCAAATGGTGGTCGAACGTCAGTTGGAGGAGCGGCAGGACAAACGCACCAATTATTCGCGCGAGGAATTCGTCGACAAGGTATGGGACTGGAAACGCGAAAGCGGCGGCGTCATTACGCAGCAATTGCGCCGCCTCGGCTGTTCGATGGATTGGAGCCGCGAACAGTTCACGATGGACCCGCATTTTTCGCAAGCCGTTACCAAAACCTTCGTGCAGCTTTACAAGGACGGGCTGATCTATCGCGACAAGCGGCTGGTCAATTGGGATCCCAAGCTGAAGACCGCAATCAGCGATCTGGAAGTCGAAACGCAGGATTTGCCGGGTCATTTCTGGCACTTCCGCTATCCACTGGCGGATGGGGTCACTACCGCGGCTGGTGACGACTATATCGAAGTCGCCACTACGCGCCCGGAAACGATGCTCGCCGATATGGCGGTGGCGGTACATCCGGATGACGATCGTTACACAAGCGTAGTCGGCAAGCACATTGTCCTCCCGATCACTGGCCGCCGCATACCGATCGTGGCGGACGAACATGCTGATCCGGAACTGGGCAGCGGCGCGGTGAAGATCACGCCGGGCCATGATTTCAACGATTTCGAGGTCGGCAAACGGGCGGGCTTCGCCGCTGCAGATATGTTCAACATGCTGACGGGCGAAGGGAATGTCTGCCAGACCTCCGACGGTTTGGTGCCGAATGAGTTCATCGGCCTGCATCGTTTCAAACGCGTCGACGAAGCCGGGAGCAATCCCGGCGCGCGCGAACTGGTCGTGCAACGCATGAAGGAATTGGGCCTTCTTGTTCCCCACATCGCTAAAACGAAGAAGGGCGAGGAAGTCGAAATGGACGCGGAACCACGCACCATCGCCACCCCCTTCGGCGATCGCGGCGGAGTGGTCATCGAACCGTGGCTGACCGATCAATGGTATGTCGATGCGGAAAAACTCGCTGCTGCGCCGTTGAAGGCGGTTCGCGATGGCGAAGTCGAGATTGTCCCGGCCAGTTGGAAAAAGACGTTCTATCACTGGATGGAGAACATCCAGCCCTGGTGCATCTCGCGGCAATTGTGGTGGGGACACCGGATACCGGCGTGGTTCGATGACGATGGCAACGTGTTCGTCGCGGAGACGGAGGGCGAAGCGCGAAAGCAAACAGGAACTGATGCGGCCCTAACTCGCGACGAGGATGTCCTCGACACATGGTTCTCCAGCGCATTGTGGCCTTTCGCCACGCTCGGTTGGCCGGACGAGACTTCCACCCTCCTCGCCAAACACTACCCCAACGATCTGCTCGTTTCCGGGTTCGACATCCTGTTCTTCTGGGACGCTCGCATGATGATGATGGGCAGCCATCTGACCGGGCAGAACCCCTGGCCGCGCCTCTATCTGCATGGACTGGTACGTGCGGCGGACGGGTCGAAAATGTCGAAATCGAAAGGCAATGTGGTCGATCCACTAGGCCTGATCGACCGATATGGTGCCGATGCGCTGCGGTTTTTCATGGCGTCGATGGAAAGCCAGGGTCGCGACATCAAGATGGACGACAAGCGGGTCGAGGGTTACCGCAATTTCGCGACGAAGCTGTGGAATGCGACGCGGTTCTGTCAGGCGAACGGCATCGGTGCCTCGACGACGATCGAAGCGCCTGCCGCCACCAGCGCAGTCAACCGGTGGATTATCGGGGAGGTCGTGCAAACGCTCGACAAACTCGAAGCCGCGATGGCCGATCTGCGTTTCGATGCGGCGGCGGACATCGTGTATCACTTCGCGTGGGACACATTCTGCGATTGGTATATCGAACTTATTAAAGGCAATTTCGACGATGAAACACGCGCCGTCGCCGGATGGACGCTCGATCAGATCCTGGTCATGCTTCACCCCTTCATGCCCTTCGTTACCGAAGAATTATGGGCCGCGCAGGGCAAGATGGAGGGGGGCAACCGTGCCGATTACCCTCTCATCACCGCACAATGGCCCGAACCCGACGCGCAGGTCGATGCCGAAGCCACGGCGGAAGTCGAATGGCTTATTGGATTTACTTCGGCAATACGGTCCGCTCGTGCGGAACTGAACATACCTCCTAGCGCGCGACTAGATGTTCTCATTCATTCGGATGTATTTGCTGGCGAACATCAAGGACGCATAGATTTAGAAGAAAAATTCCGTGCTAATGGCCCAGTACTTCGCCGTTTAGCACGTCTTGATGCTGCTGAATTCCTGCAAACTGGAACAGCATTCCACCTTGCGGACGGTCAGAAGATTGATCGAACAAAATATGATTCAGGAAAGAACGCAGCATTCCAAATCGTTTTTGATAGTGCGACGTATTCGATACCACTCGAGGGTATTATAGATATAAACAAAGAAAAAGCGCGACTGAGCAAAGCTTTGGAATTGTCGAACAAGGAAGCGAAATCGCTGGAAGGCCGCCTGGGCAATGCGAATTTCGTCGAACGGGCGAAACCCGAAGCGGTCGAGAAGGCCAAAGCCGATCACGCACATCACACGGCGGAGGTCGAGCGATTGACGGCGGCGCTGGAGCGGCTGGGCTGATCGATGGGCCGGCGTTTTCCTACTTATGCGGAATATGGCATGATAGGGGAATGACCGCTTCGCTACGTTGTACCGATATCACCTGCCGGGGGGGGGGCTCCCTCATAAGGTGCCTTCCATATGAAGAACTACAATACGACATTAATTCAATAGCTTACCCATGAACAGCAAAGGCGACACAGTGTCGCCTTCGTCAACGATCCGACAACCGAAACACCGCATGCCTCTGACACTCGCCACCACCACTCCGGGCCAACCCGAGATATTTGCCTCAGTACAGGGCGAAGGGCAGAGCGTCGGTGCGCCCTGCACGTTCCTGCGCCTGTCGCGCTGCAATCTTGCCTGCGTCTGGTGCGATACGGCCTATACCTGGCGTTTCGATGGCGATGGCACACGGGCCGCACGCTCGCATCGGGACGCGCAGACCTTTGCGCGCAAAGACAATCAGGTCACGCTGGACGAGGCCGATGTGGCCGCGCGGATCGAGGTGCTTGGGCAACGGCGTTTGATCATTACTGGCGGCGAGCCATTGTTGCAGGGGGCGGCGCTCGGCAAGCTGCTCGAATTGTTGCCGGATATGTTCGTGGAGGTCGAAACCAACGGCACCACCACCGCGCCCGCCCGCGTCGATATTCACGTCGATCAATATAATGTCAGCCCGAAACTGGCGCATAGCGGCAATCCGGCCGAACTGGCGCTGATTCCCGAACGCCTGCGCAGCTATTCGATCGACCCGCGGGCGTTCTTCAAATTCGTGGTCGCGACCCCTGAGGATGTGAAGGAGGTCGCCGAACTGACACGCGCCCATGCGCTACCCAAATCGCGCATATTCCTGATGCCGGAGGGTACGGACAGCGCGACCTTGCGCGAACGGCAAGGTTGGATGACGCAAGCTTGCCTCGACCACGGTTTTCGCATGACCGATCGCCTGCATATCCACCTGTTCGGCGACACGCGAGGGACGTAGTTTGTTCGGACCCTGCGGGCGCAGGGCATCCGCCCTGCTTGCTTCGCCCTAACCGGGCGGCGGGCGGTCGCCCTTGCGGACCCAGAGCGGGGCCGGATCATTCCAAGCCTTCATCGTGGCACTGCTCCGGTCTGCGACCAGCAGACCGCAAGGGCGACCGCCCGCCCGAGCTTATGCGAGGAAGCCAAGGCCACGGATGTGGCCGCCCGGCGTTTGAGGGATTAACAAAAAACTCTTACACTCCTTGGCTGCGCCAACGTTGCACGGTGCGCTCGACCGCTTCCTCCTCGCCGCCGGCCTTGTTCCATAGTTCGACGAAGCTCGGGTCTTCGGACGCCGGTCGTTTGATCTCGTCGAGATTGTCGAAGCTGACGCGAATGGGGATCGCCACACCCTCCCCGCAAATAATACACTCACGGTTTCGGAGTGCGGGGATGGAATCGAGGAAACCGCGCGCCCCCTCCGGCATGGCGGCTTTCACGAAAGCCTGGTCGCGATCGTTGTTGAGGCGCATGGAAATGATCGTGCCGCATTGCGACAACACACCTTCCGCCAGATCGGATGGACGCTGCGTTATGAGACCCAGCGAAATCCCGTATTTCCGGCCCTCCTTCGCGATCCTTCCCAGGATATTACCGACGGACGAACCATCGGCGTTCTTCTCGTTCGGAACGTATCGGTGCGCTTCTTCGCACACCAGCAGGATCGGCCGCGTCTGTTCGTCCCGGCCCCATATGGCGAAATCGAACACCATCCGGCTGAGAACCGCGACCACCGTAGAGGTAATGTCCGATGGCACACCCGACACATCGATAATGGAAATCGGTTTTCCATCGCCCGGCATACGGAACACCTTGGACAGAAACTCCGCCATCGTATCGCCAACCAGCATGCCGGAAAACATGAACTGATAACGCGGATCGGCCTTAAGCTCTTCGAGTTTGGTGCGCAGCCGCATGAAGGGTGCAGTATTCGTGGCCTTATCCAGCTTACCCATTTCGTCCTGAATGGCGTTGGACAGGTCCGACAGAAGGTACGGGATCGGCGAATCCACCGTGATTTTGCCCATCGTTTCGGCGAGCCGGTTCTTGTATCGCGCCTTCAACAGGCATTTGGACAGAATATCCGCATCCGTCTGCCGATCGTTGCCGGTGCTGGTCAACAGCACCTCGCAATGCTCTTCGAAATTGAGGAGCCAATACGGCATTTGGAGATTGGACACGTCGAGCAATTGGCCGTTCGTCTTGAACGCCGCGCTGTATTCGCCGTGCGGATCGATCATGACGATGTGCCCGTCCGGCGCGGATTCACAGATGCGATGCAGGATCAGGGCGGCACTGGTCGATTTACCCGTACCGGTCGATCCCAGCAGAGCGAAATGCTTGCCCAGCATCGCGTCGATATACACGCCCGCGCGAATGTCCTTAGTTGGATAGACGGTGCCGATCTGGATGTTGGAGCGGCCATCGCTGGCATAGATCTGCTTCAGATCGGCGGTGGTGGCGGGATAGATCATCGAACCCGGCACCGGGTAACGGGTGACGCCGCGGCGGAAACCGTGGATCTTGCCCGTCAGTTTCTCTTCCTTGCCCTCCCCCAGAAAGTCGATATTGGCCATGATCGAACCGCTGGCGCGTCGATCCTGCCGCTGGTTGCGGACATTGGCGAGCAGCCAGCTTTCACCGACACGGATCTTGATCTGACTGCCGACCTGTCCCGCCAGCGCGACGGACGGGTCGTCGTCTTCCATACATTCGTTGATCCGCTGAAGGTCGAGCGCAATTTGCGAACCGGAGCCGGCGATTTCCAGCACCACGCCGATCGGCTGGCGCGCATTTTCGTTGGGTGCCGCTTCTGGTTCAGGCGCTGGATCGGCAACAGGCGCAGACTGCGCAGGTCTCGCTTGCTCGTTCGGCGGGGTTTGGAGGGGTTGGCCGTTGCCGAAATTTTGATTGCTGAAATCGTTCATGCAAATGCGCTCTTTTCACGAGGGGATACGCATTTGCCCTAGGATCGATTGGTTAAGAACGGGTCAATGCAGCGACGCAGTCGTGTATCAGATCAGCGCGAACAAACGTCCGGCCAGCCACCCCATCGCGATCGACAACAACACTGCGAACAAACCATAGAATAGCGAGCGTTCGCGCGAATAATCCTCGACATATTTCTCGAACCCGACCTTCTTGACGTCGACCTCCGCAATGGCGGATGCGATGACGCGGCCATCCGCGATGGCGAAGGTTTCGGCGGTGTACATGCCTGTCTGAACATTGGACGGGAGGGAAATTCGGGCCTGATACAGCACGTCTTCGCTGATCGCCACGCCGCCCAGATCTTCCTTGTACAGACCCTGCCGCAGTTTCAGATCGACCAATCCGGCGGTGAACCGTGCCTGCTCGTCCGGGTCGATAATTCCGCTGGGGGAAAGCTGGATAAAATCGAGGCCCAATTCGTAAATGGCCGCGGTTCGATCATCGACGATGTCGGAAATTGCTGTCGAGGACACTACCGCGAAAAACGATGGGGCGGATCGGAAATCGGAATTGGCGGCATTCATCCAGATCGGCCCGAACCGTTCTTTCTCGCGTAGCCGGATCGGTTGCGTCGGCCCTTTCAGCACCACCACGATGTCGTAATCCTGCCCTGCCCGCGCGCCGGAAGGGTCGAGTATCGCGCCGAAAAGCAGCAATTCGGTGCCGATGAAGCCTTGGCGCACCTGCACCTCGTCCTGCGACACTTCGGGCACCAATATCGGATCCTGCTGTGCATGGACGCTGGACGAGGCGAACAGCAGAGCCGCAATAATCCATAAGAACCGGATCATAACGGCATCACCGTGTAGATTTCATCCGGTTGCACGCCCAATCCGAACAGCATCCGCCCGGCCACCAGCAGCACCGTTGCCGCCAGAGCCAGTCGCAACCATTCCGGCTTCACTTTCTGCGCCAACTGCGTACCGACCTGCGCTCCGGTAACCGAACCGATCAACAGAAATGCCGCCAACACAATGTCCACCGCCTGCGTCGTCAGCGCATGCATCATTGTGGTCGCCATGGTCACGAACAGGATGTTGAACAGCGACGTACCGACCACAACACTTGCACTCATCCCCAAAATATACAGCATGGCAGGCACCATGATGAACCCGCCGCCCACGCCCATCAGCATCGTCAGAATGCCGACGAAAACGCCCAGTAACAGTGGCGCCAGCGGCGAAATATACAGACCGGAACGATAGAAACGCCAACGCAGCGGCAGGGCGGTGACGAGTGGATGGTGCCGCCGTTTGGGCGCCGATGCGATCTTGGCGGATTTGTTCGGCGACACCGCCTCCCACGCTTCGCGCGCCATCAGCGTGCCGATCGTGCCGAGCATCACGACATACAGCACATTGATGACCACATCGATTTGCCCGATCAATTGCAGGAAATTGAACAGGATCGCGCCGATGCCCGCGCCGACCAGACCGCCCGCCACGGTCACGCCGCCGAGTTTGTAATCGACGCCCTTGCGTTTGCCATGCGCCAGCACGCCGGACACGCTGGCGCCGGTAACCTGCGTGGAAGCCGAAGCGGCGGCAACGGTCGGTGGCACGCCGTAGAATATCAGCAGCGGGGTGGTCAGAAACCCGCCGCCGACCCCGAACAACCCCGACAGAATGCCCGTCAATCCGCCAAGCAGAACGATGACCAGTCCATTCACCGACAGATTGGCTATGGGGAGGTACAGGTCCATCCCTCACCCCTTACGCCCTGCCCGCGCGGGATTAAAGATGGCCCGGATCAGAAACCGGTCGATACCGTAAGGGCGACGCCCGATGGCGGTGCGGCGTCCCCGGCGACGCGTGCGCGGTAATCGACCGATACGCGAATGGGTATGTCGGCAACCGAGATATCCGCTCGCAGTGAAGGCCCTGCATCCAGTCGCGCCGCACCCTTCTGCGCGCCGCCCCATGTTCCGACGCCCGCATGCAGGGTCACAGCTTTGGTGGCCACGACCGGGCGATCGATCCGCGCCTGACCATCCGCAAAGGGCGTTGCAAAATCACCGCCGACATAACCCGCCTGCGCATAGACTTCACCGCGCATATCTAAAGGCAATTCGATCGGCGGAACTTGCGTAAATGCAAAGGCTGAGGGACGTATTTCCGTGCGACCGAAACCATCGCTTACCCGCAATTCGGCAGCCGTCGCCAGTGGAATTTTCGGGATAGGACGAACAGAAAAGCCGGTTGCAATATCGGCCTGCACGGGTCCCGATAAAGCCGCTGTCACTCGCGCAAACGCCGTTGGACGATATTTGCTATCGGGTGATAGCGAATAACGGAGGATAGCGCCTGCCTGGCTCGCGCCATAGGTCGGTGCGGCCGGACTGCCGAGCGACCGACCGGCCTCTCCCTCCCGCGCAAATACATAACCGTCAAACGACCACCGGTCGGCGGTCGGTTCGTCGGTTGAACGAGCCGCTGATAAAACTGAAGCCGGCGATCGGGTTGCCGCCGGCCTGACTTCCGGCAGTTCGGGTAAATTCCTCTTCAAATAGAATATCGATCCATCCGCGGGTGATTGAGAAAGGCTAGCAGTCATGATCGAGCTTCTGACCGAATTATTGCTCGCGGTCCTTCTCACGATATCATCAAATGATAGGTCGTAAGTGGTACTTGTCGGCTCGGCACCTTTCCCGGTCACCGTCGAGCCAGCCGGATTGTCCTGTACGGCAAACGCTTCCTCTGAACTTAGCTCAAACGGTATCGGCAAATGCGCGAAGGGCGATTCCCAGGCCGCGATCCTTACGCCCAACCAGGCAATCAGGATGAAAGCCATAACAACAATCGGTTGGCCTGCGCGTTTCGACCCGGTCATACTGTTCACCGCAAGCCCGTATTTATCAGCGAGGCTGGATGTGCGTGATGTTCGGTCTTGTCCCACACCGGCGGCTTTCCGGTCATTGTGCGTAGGTAGGCCATCAGTGCGCGCCGTCCCGCCATGATTGCGATGATGTTCGCGACCGGTATTCGCAGGACCGCATGCAATCCTTCGCCTATCCCATATTCCCTTGCCGTGAAGGCGAACCGCCACAATGCTCGCCACGCGAAACTGGCGAAATTAAGAGCCACGATCAATGCGAGCGTATCGGATATGACCGGCGGTGCGCGGTTCTGCAGCAGGCCTATGATCCATCCGGCAGCCGACAATATCAGCAACAGATAGGCGGCTGCGAGCACCAGGGCGGTGAATGGACCGCGGCGGTCGCGCAGTCGCATCCACGTCTCCGCCGGTCGCCCACTCCATCCCAGCCTGTCCCAACCCTGAAATGCGATCCCGTGGATCCAGCGCGTTTTCTGCCGAACTGCGGCGACGAGATCGGCGGGAAAGAAAGCGCGGGTTGCGATCAGCGCGCCCTGGGCATTGCGTGCCCGAATGAACCACGCCGTGCCGCCCAGATCGCTTACTCCGATGCCGAGCTCGTAATCCTCCGTCAGACAATCGGCGGCGAAGGGCATCCCATCCGGTTTCGTCGCCGCCAGCCGTTCCAGCATCGGGCGCCTGATCGCGCAGCCGACCCCGGCGAGCGGCATGCCGGTGCGCAGGGCATCGCGCACGACCATCGCTTTGCCATGCGCCTCCGCGAATTCTTCCAGATAATGTCCGCCGATCCATGGGGATGCAGCCTGTGGCAAAGGTAGCACCGGCAGCTGAGCGAGATCGGCCTCCGCCACGGCATCGTCCAAAAGGTTCAACGCGGCAGGATCGACCATATCTTCCGCATCGTGCAAGACGACCATATGTGCCGCTTCGCCGCTAGCCGCTTCATCTTCCCGAAGCGCATGATAAAGCTGATTCAGACAATCCGCCTTCGTCGTCGGCCCGGAGCGATGATGCGTAATCAGGCGTAGGCGTGCATCTCCTGCCGCTGCCTTCCGAACCGCATCATGGGTTGCCGGATCGTTCGGATAACAACCGACATAAACACGCAATTCGTCATGCGGCCACATGGCGAGCGCATGCGACACCGTCGCGCCAATCACCCGGTCTTCCCGCCATGCCGGAATGAACACGGCGGCAATGCCATGCAATGGGCGATCGCCCCCGTTATCATCACCTGGATCGGCAACTCTCTGCGTCCGCGCGCGGCCGGTCAGTTTCAACCAGAGAAATATCAAATCGACGGCCAATTCATCCGCCGCGCCGATCAGAAAAAACACCCCTGCAAACAACAGCAATTCGTGTTGCAACAGCATAAGCCATTGCCACGCAGTAAACTCGCCCACCCGTTTCGACCCCAAACCAACTTAGATCCCCATCACAAATCCACGTATCGAAGCACGCTGACCCTTGCAACGGGGTTGGATATGTTAAAGAGGGGCGCCACCATGGTCTCCAAGCGTTTGCCCATCCGTTCCGTATTCGCCCCCGTGCGCGCGTTGTTCGTCAGCGATGCGTCGGCCGGCATCCTGCTGATCGTCGTCGCGGCAGCGGCCATGCTGGCGGCGAATTCCGATCTGTCGGGTGAATATTATTCGCTCTTCAACAACAAATTCGCTTGGTATCCGCATGCTAAGCTGAGCAATCTGCACTATCTCATCAATGACGGGCTGATGGCGATATTTTTCTTCGTCGTCGGGCTGGAGGTGAAGCGTGAACTGATCTGCGGGCAACTTGCTACGCCCGAACAGCGCCGCTTGCCCGTATTGGCGGCAGTTGCAGGCATGGCCGCGCCAGCCGCGGTGTATATTTTCGTCGTGGCCGGTACCGATTCCCGCTTGACAGCCGGCTGGGCCATTCCGGCGGCGACCGACATCGCCTTCGCCATGGGCGTGCTCGGCCTGCTCGGCAGCCGTGTGCCCGCGTCGTTACGCCTGTTTCTGTTAACCGTCGCAATCGTCGACGATATCGGCGCGGTGCTGGTGATCGCCCTGTTCTACACCCCGGATGTCAATGTGATGTGGCTGGCAATTTCATTGGCAGTGCTGGCGGTGATGATCGGAATGAACAAATTCAACGTCAGCCGGGTTGCGCCCTACATTCTGGTGTCGCTGATATTGTGGTACTGCGTGCTGAATTCCGGTGTCCATGC
Organism: Pontixanthobacter sp.; assembly: GCA_049682975.1. Taxonomy (GTDB): domain Bacteria; phylum Pseudomonadota; class Alphaproteobacteria; order Sphingomonadales; family Sphingomonadaceae; genus Pontixanthobacter. The sequence continues at coordinate 11,584 of JBAUIN010000269.1, forward strand.
CACCATTGCAGGGGTTGCGGCGGCGCTTACCATTCCGATGCATAAGAAGGACGGCAACAGTCTGCTCGAAAAGATCGAACATGGGCTTGCCCCGTGGAGCGCCTATGCCATCGTGCCCATCTTCGGTTTCGCCAATGCCGGTGTATCGCTGGCGGGCATGGGCATCGAAGATATTCTTGCCCCCCTGCCGATCGCCGTTGCCGGGGGGTTGGTAATGGGCAAGCAGGTCGGCATTTTCCTATGCATCTTGGTCGCCGCGAAGATTGGCTTCGCCAAGCCACCCAAAGGTGCAAGCTGGACAGAAATTTGGGGCGTTTCCGTTCTATGCGGCATTGGCTTTACGATGAGCCTGTTTATCGGTGAACTGGCTTTCCCCGCATATCCGGATTTCAAAGAAGAGGCGAAGATCGGCATCTTGGCAGGCTCGGTCATCTCGGCGGTGTTGGGCTTCGTCATCCTGCGTCTGACGACCAAACATCCGAACGACCGGTCCTACGAACCCGATTCTGCTTAAAGTCTCGATAGCATGCGGACTTTCCAAGAAATCTTGAGTTCGAACGAAAAGGGTCGCGGCCGATAAATCAGCCGCGACCCTCAATATCGCTCGTATTCGATACTGACTGCGCTTCCGCCGAAGCTAGAAATTCGCACCGAGTGTGAAGACAAACGCTTCGTCGGTGAAATCATAGGCGCCTTGAGCGATATCCCCTTCCGCATCGACATAAGCGGCACCGACAGTCAGCGGCGTTCCGGCAATCGCAGCCTCTGCTCCGATCGACCAGTCGAAAGCATCGCCATCGTCCGTAAAGGTGAGAAAACCATCGGTATAGCCGACATGACCGGTGATGCTGACCGGCGTATCGGGAATGGCGAAACCGACATCGGTATAGACATAGACATTGCCCGTCCCGCCCAGCGACTCCTGTTCGGGCGCATAGGCAACGCCAGCTGTAGCTTCCGCAGGACCGATCGCGAAGGTAAGCGAGCCGTAGAATTCGACATAATCGAAATCGCCCGGCCCCGCATCGGGATAAAGATAAGCGATGACGCCGACATCGGTCGTCAGCCCCTCGGCCAGATTACCACCCCAACCGCCATAGATATCCAGTTCCGTCGAACCATATCCGACCGTATCTTCATCGAGCGATGACGCCCATGTACCGACGTAGAAACCCGATTCGTGCACCGCATCGACCCCGCCCTGAATGGCGAAATCGCCACCGGACAGATCGACGCCGCGAAACCGATATTCGCTCGCCAGCGTGACATTAGCGCTGACGGTCAGAGGACCGGCGGTTTCAGATGGGGGGTCGACATCTTGTGATGCGACGGGAGACGCCTGCGCAAACGCTGTGGTTGATGTGATTGCAGCGTAAGCTGCGATGGATACGGCACAAAGGCCGCGAATGGACGTGAGCATACCAAACTCCTTGGTTTGTGTTTGTGCTTCGTCCCACCTGCATATCGGCTGGCCGCGTCTTGGATGCGCGATCTCAAATCCTATATATTGACTGACTGCCCGTTAATGCTGCGTTGCACAAGAGGCTTGTAGCAATGCGACCTTACCGCCCGGTAACGTCTACGCAGCGCTTGCGCCGATAATCGAATATCGTCAGGTCTTAGATCTACAATGCCCAAACCGCCTCTCTCTTTTGGAGGCCTTGTATTACTATCAGGATTCGCGTCGTTTCATGTTTCAGCCGCTTAAAAAGATGTTCTCCGCCAAAGACGCCTCGCGCCGCGCGGCAATGCCGGATGGGCAGCGGGCCTATGTCATCGGGGACATTCACGGGCGAAACGATCTCCTCATAAAACTGGTCGCGGCGATCGAAGCGGATGACGCTGCCTTGCGCCAAATCGCGTTGGAACCGGTTGATACATCCGTCATTCTGCTGGGCGATCTCATCGATCGCGGGCCGGACAGTGCCGGTGTGATTGCGACCGCGCGCGCGCTCGATGAACGGATGACTTTGCGATGTCTGATGGGCAATCACGAGGAAATGTTCCTCGACGCGTTCGAGGACACCGGCGTGTTGCGACACTTCCTCAAACATGGCGGTCGCGAAACGATTTTGAGTTACGGCATATCGCGTAAGGATTTCAACGCCTGCGATCTGAAAGAATTGCAGGCGTTGATCCATGAACGCGTTCCCGCCGATCATCTCGATTATCTTCGCGGTTTCGAAGACATGATTACGCTGGGAGATTATCTTTTCGTCCATGCCGGTATCGATCCGCTGAAACCGCTCGATGAACAAAGTACGCGCGAATTGCGTTGGATCCGTGAAAGTTTTCTGAGCCACAAAGAACGGCATTCGCATATCGTGGTTCACGGGCATACGATTACGGAAGATGTCGACGAACGAAAAAACCGGATCGGTATCGACACAGGTGCCTATCGTCATGGCCGCTTGACGGCGCTTGTTTTGGAAGGCGATACCCGCCGTTATATTCAGGCGGTCGAAGGCAAGGCGGGCGGAATCGACATTTTTACCAAGGGCGGGAAATAGCGCGGTGTTCTAGCCGTTTAGAATCGTCAGCCGCTTTTACCCCTACCGATCCAATGATGTCGGTCCGCACGATCGCTGAGTTTCGCCAACATTGCATAGATAACAATCACTGCGGATGCGCCGCAGGCGACCGCTATGATGGTGTATTGCTGCCCGCCGCGGAAGAATATCGCCAGTAACGCCCAGCAAAACACTGCCGAATACCATGGATTTCCCCGACTTCGCCAAACCGCGACTGCGGCGATGATACCGCCCAACTGTATAATTGCCGCCGTAACGAATGGATATTCTCCGTCCGAACCGAAACCATGGTAGGAAAGGCTGGCGCTGATATTTACGATCGATGCCGCCGTAAGCCATGCCGTCAGTGCGCTGAATACGAGTGCCAGAATCCACCGCTCACCCGTCGTGAACGGACGCCGTAATGCAACCAGTTCGCGGAGTATCAGAAGCAGCGCACCGAGCGATGTGACGATGATGATGGACGAAATAACGGTCAGATTGGCAAATTGCGTATAGATCGCCCAGACGCCCTGCATCGATAGTGCGACAACGGCATACCAACCGATACGGTCCAATAGAGCATTGCTCTTTTGCGCGGGGAGCGTCTGCCACAGTGCAAAAATTCCGCAGCCCAGAAATAACGGCCCCCAGATGGCAAAGGCCCATCCCGCGGGCGTAATCAGGGTGCGGACGGCATCCGATCGGTCGCCGATCGGTTCGCCATACCCAAGTTGCGGCAGAAAGGTCGCGCCGATCTGAATTACTACCGCGAGTACGATGGCCATTCGCTGCAGCAGACTACGTTTGCGTATTTCGTTTTGCATCATCGGCTAACGTGAAAGGGCGAAGTTATGTTCCGGCACCTATGGTTCCACGATCTCGAACATAGGTTTGGGTTCATCGAGCGCCCCGAACATCGCCGTGACCAGACCCGCATTCCCCATCAGTTCGGCACGTCCGGCGGTCAAAATTTCAGGAAGGGTCACTTCGCGAGCAAGCACACGATTGAAATCAGCGCGTGCGATCGTCAGCGTCGTGTCGGCATCGGCGTGCATGCCCAACCGTGGGAACATCACACTTGGCCTTAGATCGATCGCAACGGCCTCGCCCGTGTCGGAAAACCGGAATTGAAGATTTCCGCCTTCGCCCCTCAGTTCCTCAGGGTTGAAACGACTGGCCAGGGCATCGAACAGATCGATCGTGGGGATGGAAGCCAGTACTTCGTTGGACACCGCGTTGAGGGGGTCCGGCGCACGGGGAGTTCGTAGATCGTCCGCGGCCGCGAGGTAGATATTGCGCCACGTGCCCGCCTCCGACTGAAAACCGAGCTGTTCGTAACTCGCGGCCAGCCAATCCTTCGCGCCCGGATGATCGGGGTCCGCAAAGACCAGCGTCTGCAGCAATTTGGCAGCCCAGCGATATTCGCCCTCGTCATAGGCGGTGCGCGCCTGCATCAGCGCAGGTTCACTACCGCCAAGCGCCGCAATCCACTTTTTGGCTTCCGCCGTTTTGGGCAGCGGATCGTAGTCGGCGGGTACCGCGTTCCACCATCCGAAATATCGCTGATAGACCGCCTTCGCATTGTGTTCGAAAGTGCCGTAATATCCCCGCGCACCGAAATCCTGCCTGGCGAAGTCCGGTTCGCCGATGGCTTCGGCAATTTCGTCCATTGTCATACCCTGATTGGCCATGCGAAGGGTTTGATCGTGAACGTAGCGATAGATATCGCGCTGGTTGCGCAGCCGATCGCGCACCACATTCGCCCCCCAGCCCGGCCAATGATGGGAAGCCAGGATCACATCGCTTTTGGGCCCGAACTGCATCAGGATCGCGTCGATCCGCTTACTCCATTGCAATGTGTCGCGCACCAAAGCGCCGCGGGGCGTCAAAACATTGTGGAAAGTGCGTGTAGCAACCTCGGCTGTGTGCAAAGCGCGGTATTCCGGCAGATAGAACACGAATTCCGATGGAGCCTCCGTCCCGCCGGCATCGAAGAATTCGAATGTTACACCGTCTATATCCAGCGTCCCGCCCTCACGCGGCATTTCGCGGGTGGGCGGTAATAGGCCGACCGGACCCTGCGCCAATTTCGGCCCCAACCCGACGCCCACCGCGCCGGTCGCGTTGGACGGTATGGCGGTCGCGAACTGATATTGCGCGCGGCGGCTCATGGCGGTTCCGGCCAACACATTCTCACCGACCACTTCCTGAGTAAATCCATGCGGCGCGATGATCGGGACCGAACCTTCGTTATATTTTTCTAAGGAAAGAATGCCGCGCACACCGCCAAAATGGTCGCCGTGGCTGTGGGTGTAGATGATCGCGCTCACCGGCTTTTCGCCCAAGGTCCGATTGGCCAACGCCAAACCGGCCTTCGCCGTCGCAGCAGTTAGCAACGGGTCGATGACGACCCAACCGCTGTCTCCGGCGATTAAGGTCATTACGGCCAGATCGTATCCGCGTATCTGGTAGATGCCGGGAACGACTTCGAAAAGGCCATGAATCGCAGTCAGTTGGCTTTGACGCCATAGGGAAGGATTGACGCTGGCAGGCGCATCGCCGGCGAGGAACGCGAACTCGTCCACATCCCAAGCGACCGTGCCATCGTCGTTCACGATATCGGCATCCAGCTGAGCCAAGAGGCCACGCCGCGCATCGATAAAATCCTGTTCGTCCTGCAGAGGCAACGCGTCGCCGATCGATGCATTATGCGCGGCGGTATCGGTCGTCACCTTCCCCGGTTCCGGCGGTGCATTGCCGAGCAGGATCGGCACAGTAAGTGCCGCGTATAAGATTGCTCGCCCATATTTCGACCGCATTACACTTCTCCCCCAACTGCAGAGCAGGTGTTGCAGCACATTCGGCAGTCGGTTGCAAACGGGATGCCAGGGAGCCTGTAAGCCGGGTTCTGTCCCGCAGGCGGTATACGCATGACGCACCGGCCCTGCAGGGGCAGCCATTCCTCTAGGCGGCGGATCGCTCCGCCGCTCAAGCAGCCAACCCGGGCGGTCGATGCGAAACGCATCTGCCATTGGCTGAAGCCATTGGCGCGCCGCCCCTATTTGGCCTTGCTCCGGGTGGGGTTTACCATGCCGCTGCCGTTACCGGCTGCGCGGTGCGCTCTTACCGCACCCTTTCACCCTTACCGTTGAAAACGGCGGTCTGCTCTCTGTGGCACTGTCCCTATGGTTGCCCACGGCGGGCGTTACCCGCCACCCTTGTTTCGTGGAGCCCGGACTTTCCTCGGTACGCGAAAGCGCAACGCGGCTGCCCGGCCCCCTGGCGGCGCCTTATCTAGCAGCCCCGCGATCCCTGTCGAGCAGTAGCTGGAACAGGATCGCGCGAATTTCGCCATCGACCTCGCCATCGATCTTGTGCGGTCGCCAACGCCGTTGAAACGCAGCCACCGCTTTGTGCCCATCGGTTATGTCGTAGCCATAGCGCTCCAGCGCCAAATAGAACGCCCCGTCATTGTCGAATGGATCGCCCAATTCGATACTCGGTTTCGCGATCGCCAGCCGGTATTCCGCCAGCCGATCCCAGGGAAACAACTCCCCCGGATCGGTCTTGCGCGCGGGCGCGACATCGGAATGGCCCACGATATTCGCGCGTGGAATGTCATGCGCTTTGACGAGCCTGTGAAGAAGCGGAACCAGTGCATCGATCTGCGCATCGGCGAAAGGGCGGTAGCCATAGGCATGGCCTGGATGATCCAGTTCGATACCGATCGCGGCAGAATTCACATCCTTATGCCCGCGCCAATAGGAGACGCCGGCATGCCACGCGCGCTTTTCATCCGCGACCATCTGCGTCACTTCGCCCGCTTCGCTGATGAGATAATGCGCGCTGACCCCGGCATCGGGATCGCAAAGCCGGTCGAGCGCGACTTCGGCCGATTGCATTTCGGTATAGTGCAGCACGACCATATTGATCGGCAGATCGCGATCGTTGAAATTGGGCGACGGGCGTTGATGGTGGACAAGTTCGTCCTTCATTATCCGATCAATCCGCTGGGCTGTGGCAATACGCCGCCAAGCACGAGCGATCCGGCATCCGCGCGATATTGCAAACCACCCCCGATCCGTTCGGCCAGCAGGCAGATCATGTGGGCGGGGGCCGTCCGGCTGGAAATCTCGGCGATCGGCAGTTGGCCCTGCAAAGCCTTTCCGATCGTTTCGTCGAACGCGATTTTCGTTCCGGTGGCTCGCACCACGATTTCGGTGTTGCCGTCCAGCACCTCCGCCCCGATGTCCAATGTTCCGCCGCGCACCAGCGCGTCCAGCGCAATATGAGCCAGATTGAGCAGCACTTTGATCGCATCCTTGGGCAGTTTGACCGCGTCCATCGCCCAGTTCAGTTCGACCCGCTTCGCATTGGCGACCAGCGTTTCGATAACCGATTTCGCATCGCTGACCTCGACCATTTCGCCGAAGCCCCCGGCGGCGCCATAGGCCAACCGGAAGAATTTGAGCTTGTCGGCGCTGGTCTTCGCGCTCTGTTCCAGCAATTCCATACATTGCTGCCGCATCTTGGGATCGGTTTCGTCGGCCAGCAATTCCAGCCCATTATTGAGCGCACCCACGGGGCTGAGCATATCGTGACACAGGCGCGAGCATAGTAAGGCGGCAAGATCGGCAGGGGAATCGTCGTTCATCGTGAGGCTCGAATTACTTTCAATGGGTGAGACATGGACCGCTTGTTACACGGTCCTAGAGCAAAAAACCGCGCTTGCCAGCCGCGATGTCGGATCGACGGCGAGAAGGTGCGATGGGGCGTGCGGCATCGCCGCCGATTAGCTGTCCGCGAGGGCGTAGGAAAGCGGCACGAACCCACTTCCAGTATCGCGCCAGAACCGAATGTTGTCCTGCGCAATAATCGCCCAGATACGCCCATCGCCCGCCGCCATCGCGGCATCGGTCGCGGACGGTTCGGCAATGCCAGTGGGATGGGAATGGTAATATCCGGCGATCGGGACACCACCATCGCGCGCCGTCCGATGCGCGGCAATAAGAGCAGCGGGATCGATTTCGAAATGGGTGCGCGGTGTGGCGTGGACATTCGCGGCAGGTTCGGCGGCGGTAATCCGGTCGGGCGTACCATAGAGGATGCCGCAGCATTCATTTGGGTGAGTTGTGCGGGAATGACGAACCAATTCCTGCATGATTTCAGGCGACACGTGTACATGCATGTGGGCCGCGCCTGTCGAAAGTTTGCTTTCATTTGTCGCGTAATTCGAAATCACGCCCCGACCCCTTGGATCAGCGCCAGCTTTTTCTTGCGAGACCAACCTTTGATCTGTCGCTCGCTTATCAGCGCCTCTTCCCGCGATCCGAACTCCTCCGACCAAACCAGTTCGACCGGGAGGTAGCTCTTGGTGAACCCATTCACTTCACCCCGCCGATGCTGAGCAATTCTCCGCTCCAAATTATCGGTATGTCCGGTATAAAAAATACCCGCATTGCAGTGCAAAATATACGTCCAGAACGCCATGATTCATCGCTAAAGAAAGGGCAGCTCTTCGACAAGCTCAGGGCGAACGCATTTGCGACTCAACGCGCTACCGTTCGGGCAGAGCTTGTCGAAGCCCTGTCCTTCTCATACCGATACAAAATGCCCGCCCCCAACCAAATCACCGGCACTCTGACCGCATCGGGGAGGATCGACAAATCGCTGGCCGAAGCGTCGGGCCTATCGCGCGAACGGATCAAAGCGCTGATTGCCCAAGGTGCCGTCACCATCGGCCAAGCGACTGCCACGAACCCATCCGCCAAAATGCAGGTGGGCGCGCATTTCTCCATTACCCTTCCGCCGGTCGTCGATCCCGTGGCCCAGCCGCAGGATATTGCGATCGATGTCGTGTTCGAAGACGATCATTTGATCGTCGTGAATAAGGCGGCGGATATGGTCGTGCATCCCGCGGCGGGCAATCAGGATGGCACATTGGTCAATGCTTTGCTGCATCACTGCGCCAAAAGTGGAGCGGGTCGGCTGTCCGGCATCGGAGGAGTCGCGCGCCCCGGCATCGTTCACCGGATCGACAAAGGCACTTCCGGCCTTCTCGTCGTTGCAAAGTCGGCAATGGCGCATGAAGGCCTTGCAAGCCAGTTTGCCGATCATTCGATACACCGCCATTACATTGCCATCTGCGCCGGCCACCCAAACCCAGCCGAGGGAACGATCGAAGGGCGGCTGGGCCGGTCGGCATTCAACCGGAAAAAAATGGCGGTTCTGCCCGACGACGCCAAGAGGGGAAAACACGCGGTTACCCATTACCGAACTGTCGAAAGAATGAACGATTTCAGCATTCTGAAATGTCGTTTGGAAACCGGTCGCACCCATCAGGTACGTGTTCACTGCGCATCAATAGGTCATGCGTTATTAGGGGATCCGACATATGGACAGACCCCGGCGAAGTGGAAGCCAATTTTGCAGGAGCTTGGCTTTGCCAGACAGGCGCTGCATGCCGCATCGCTCGGTTTCGTTCATCCAGCCGACGGCGAATATGTCGAATTTCATGCGGATTTGCCCCGCGATATGCAGGAACTAATCGACCAAGCCTATCGTTGAAATCGATGAAAACCATGCAAATTCGCGGGCGAATCGTGTATAAGAATGACAGCGGCCCGACAGACCGGATGCCCATTAGGGGTCCGGCGATTATGCGGCTGGCTGAAGAAAGGTTAGGGAAGACGTGAGTAATACAATAGCAAAAGTCCCGGCCCTCGGTGGTGAGCAAAGCCTCAACCGCTATCTGGCCGAAATCAAGAAATTTCCGGTGTTGACGGCGGAGCAAGAATATATGCTCGCTAAACGCTATGCCGAACATGAAGACCCCGAAGCGGCAGCGCAATTGGTGACGAGTCACCTGCGTTTGGTGGCCAAAATCGCCATGGGTTATCGCGGTTACGGCTTGCCCGTGTCCGATCTGATTTCCGAAGGGAACGTCGGCTTGATGCAGGGCGTCAAGAAGTTCGAAGCCGAACGAGGTTTCCGCCTCGCGACCTATGCAATGTGGTGGATCAAGGCGAGCATGCAGGAGTTTATTCTGCGTTCTTGGAGCCTTGTCAAAATGGGCACCACCGCGGCACAGAAAAAACTGTTCTTCAACCTTCGCCGGATGAAGAAAGAATTGGAAGCGTATGAGGACAGCGATCTTCATCCCGAAGATGTAACCACCATTGCGACCAATCTCGGCGTGGCGGAGCAGGAAGTCATCAATATGAACCGCCGCATGATGATGGGGGGCGATGGGTCGCTCAACACCAAGATGCGCGGTGACGAGGATGATGGCGGCCAGTGGCAGGATTGGTTGGTCGACGACCGGCCTCTGCAGGACGAAACCGTCGCCGATGCCGAAGAAGCAACGGTGCGCCGCGAAATGCTGGTCGAAGCGATGGATGGGCTGAACGATCGGGAAAAACACATCCTGACCGAACGCCGCCTGACCGACGATCCGCAGACTTTGGAAGAATTATCGCAGGTTTACTCCGTTAGTCGCGAGCGCATTCGTCAAATCGAAGTTCGGGCGTTCGAGAAACTGCAAAAGGCGATGAAGACGATCGCCGGTGAACGGTTCATACCAGTCGCTGCGTAACCGCCGATCGGAATAGAACACTCTGCCCGCCGAGCTGGACATCGTTCCGGTTCGGCGGACTTTTCGTATGCTGGCAACACGCATTGGCGCGATCACCGTGCGCTAACGCTTGCTTTCGCCGGGTGAGCGAATATCGCATTGCATCATGGGTTGGTTGTTCAAATTTCTCGCCAAACTGGTGCTCTATTTCATCGGGCTCAGCCTGCTGCTGGTCATCATATTCCGGTTCGTCCCGCCGCCCGTCACGGCGACGATGATCATGGACAGCAACGGCATTACCAAAGATTGGGAATCGCTTTCCAATATCGACCGCAACATGGTCAGCGCCGTCATCGCGGCGGAAGATGGCAAGTTTTGCAGCCATGACGGGTTCGACCGCGAAGCCATCCAAAACGCTATCAAGCGCAACCGTGAAGGGGGGCGAATCCGTGGCGGCTCCACCATCAGCCAGCAAACCGCGAAGAACGTGTTTCTATGGCAAGGCGGCGGCTTCTTCCGCAAAGGTTTGGAAGCGTGGTTCACCTTCCTGATCGAGAACATTTGGGACAAGCGCCGGATCATGGAAGTGTATCTCAACGTCGCGGAAACCGGCATCGGCACCTATGGGGTAGAGGCCGGTTCACAGCGTTATTTCGATCACTCCGCCGCGCGATTGAGCAAGGACGAAGCCGCGCGCATGGCCGCCGCCCTTCCCCTGCCGAAAGAACGGTCGGTGACCAATCCCGGCGGTTTCACCGCGCGGTACGGCAATACGATCGCAGCGCGGATGGGCGCGGTCCGGCGCGATGGGCTGGACGCTTGTGTCTATGAGTAGACCATGAGCGGCGGACACGCACATGATTATGATCATGGGCATGGCCACGGCCACGGGCATTCGCACGCGCCGAAGGATTTCGGACGTGCCTTCGCGATCGGGATCGTCCTCAACACCGGCTTCGTGATAGTCGAGGCGGTGTATGGATTCCTGTCGGGTTCGATGGCGCTGCTCGCCGATGCGGGTCACAATCTGTCGGATGTGCTGGCGCTGATCCTGGCCTGGGGTGCCAGCATCGCCGCGAAACGGGCGCCGACCGATCGCTTCACTTACGGTTACAAAAGCTCGACCATACTGGCCGCGCTGGCGAATGCAGCTCTGCTCGTCTTCGCAATCGGCGCCATCGCATTCGAAACCCTCCACCGCATGGCCGACCCCGCCCCGGTGGAGGGGATGACGGTGATTATCGTCGCCAGTATCGGTATCGCGATCAATGCAGGGACCGCGTTACTGTTCATGCGCGGACAGGAGCACGATCTTAACATTCGCGGGGCCTATCTGCATATGGCTGCCGACGCGCTGGTATCGCTGGGCGTGGTGCTGGCGGGGATCGCGATCCTTTCTACCGGAGCCTTGTGGATCGATCCAGCGACCAGCCTGATTATCGTGGCCGTTATCGGTTGGAGCACATGGGGATTGCTGAAAGACAGCGTGCAAATGGGCCTGTTAGGTGTGCCGCAGAACATATCCGAAGTGGATGTGCGCGCCTATCTGACCGACCTTCCCGGTGTGGAAGGTGTGCACGATCTGCATATCTGGCCGATGAGTACCACCGAAACCGCATTGACCGCGCATCTCGTGATGCCGACGGGCCATCCCGGCGATGCGTTCCTGAATACCGTCGCCGATAATTTGCGAACGGCGTTCGACATTCATCACGCGACGATCCAGAACGAGCAGGATCGCGACTGTGCGCAGCAAGGTAAATACTGCCGTGCTTGATACGGAAATCCGGGTCTTCTGAAGGGCGCGAAAATTCGTTTTTCAACTTTTTTGCATCTAAATGCCGGGTTCGTGCGTTGGAAAGACAGAAGCAGCGAACAGCTGCAACAATTCAATGGAGCAATTCATGCAAAAGACATTTCTACGCCCAACTCTCGCCCTTACCGCCGTCGCCGCCCTCGCAAGCGGTTGCATGACCACAGATATGGACGACGGTATGGACGATATGGACAATACGCAGACAACCGCATCCGCTGATATGAACACGCCGGTAATGGTCGGCGGGGCGGAAATGTTGCCCACGCGTAACATCATCGAAAACGCATCCAACTCACGTGTCCATGCGACATTAGTCGCAGCCGTAAAGGCGGCCGATTTGGTGGAAACGCTGTCAGGTCCAGGCCCATTCACGGTATTCGCGCCGACCGACATGGCGTTCGCGAAACTGCCGGAGGGCACGATCGGAACGTTGCTACAGCCAGCCAATCGTGGTCAGCTGCAGAACGTGCTGACCTACCATGTCGTATCAGGCAATGTGTCCGCGGCCGATCTTATGTCGCAAATTCGTAGTGGCGGCGGTATGGCCCAGCTTACGACGGTGAGTGGCGATACGTTGACTGCCAGAATGATGAACGGCAATGTCGTACTTGTCGACGCGAATGGCGGTACGGCCACAGTAACACAGGCGGACGTTAAGCAATCCAATGGCGTTATCCACGTAACCGACGCGGTTTCGCTGCCCATGTAACTTATCGATCGATATCGAAAAGACCTCCTTCCGATCCAACAATCGGAAGGGGCTTTTTTATTGTCGCTTAATCCATCGATCGACCAACCAAAGCGCCAAAACATGCGTTGTGATCAAAAGGACATAGGCGGACATTAAAGTGACCACCATATTGTCTGGTTCGGCGCTGGCCGAATTCAATAGCGCGTCCCCCGCAATCAAACCGATCAGGGGAATACAGATCATCGGCAACAGCCAAACGACTTGCCAGCGACGTGCGAAGCGATCCGCATCACCACGAATGTCGAAATGAATGGGCAGACTATCGAAGCCCGCAAATCAGCGTCGCGACTAAAACCCTAGCGTCAAGTGAACAGCGACAACGGGGACCGCGATGAATATCACGGCCCAAGGCCCCATTTAAGCCGCTGCTTCCTTCTTACCCTCGCCGCCGACGACGCGGACGGGATCCTTGCGCCCCTCGACGACCTCTTTGTCGATCACGATTTCCGTAACCCCGTCCATATCGGGCAGGTCAAACATCGTATCAAGCAAGATACCTTCCACGATGGATCGCAGGCCGCGTGCGCCGGTCTTGCGTTCGATCGCCTTTTGCGCAATCGTTTCCAATGCATCCTGCTGGAATGTCAGTTCGACATTCTCCAGCTCGAACAGCTTGGCATATTGCTTCGCCAGCGCGTTCTTCGGTTCGGACAGGATTTCGACCAATGCATCGATATCCAGATCTCGCAACGTCGCGATCACCGGCAAACGGCCGACAAATTCCGGAATCAAACCGAATTTCAGCAGATCTTCGGGCTCGCACTTTTCCAGCAATTCGCCGATGCGCCGTTTGTCCGGATCGGCGACATGCGCGCCGAATCCGATGCTGCGCTTTTGCAAACGGTCGGCGATGACTTTTTCCAGACCCGCAAACGCGCCGCCGCAGATGAACAGAATATTGGTCGTATCGACCTGCAGGAATTCCTGCTGCGGATGCTTGCGCCCACCCTGCGGCGGGACGGAGGCGGTGGTGCCTTCCATCAGTTTCAGCAGCGCCTGTTGCACGCCTTCGCCCGATACGTCGCGCGTAATGCTGGGGTTTTCAGCCTTCCGCGTGATCTTGTCGATCTCATCGATATAGACGATGCCGTGCTGCGCCTTGTCGACATTGTAGTCGCTCGCCTGCAGCAGCTTGAGAATGATGTTCTCTACGTCCTCGCCCACGTAACCCGCTTCGGTCAGCGTGGTCGCATCGGCCATGGTGAAAGGCACATCGAAAGTACGCGCCAGCGTTTGCGCCAACAAGGTCTTGCCGCAGCCGGTTGGGCCGACAAGCAGGATATTGGACTTGGCAAGTTCGACATCGCCCGCCTTGCCGCCATGCTTCAACCGTTTGTAATGGTTATGAACTGCGACGGAAAGAACGCGCTTGGCGCGGTCCTGCCCGATGACGTAATCGTTCAGCGTGGTGAAGATATCCATCGGCGTCGGCACATCGCCTTCGCTCTTACCGGCGATACCGGCCTTGGTTTCTTCGCGAATGATATCGTTGCACAATTCCACGCATTCGTCGCAAATAAACACCGTGGGCCCGGCGATCAGCTTGCGCACCTCGTGCTGCGACTTGCCACAGAAGCTGCAGTACAGGGTGCTTTTGGAGTCGGTTCCGCTCAATTTGGTCATATCCCGTTTTCCTGAATCATCGCCAAAAAAACCCACCCGTTAACGCTGGGGGCGGCGTGATTCGCCCGACTCTAAAGCCGGATATTCGATAATCAACCGGCACCCTCTAGCAAGAAGCCCTTACGACAAGCTGAAGAAGAGGGGTGCCGGCATGGTTCATTCATAGTCTGAAAGAATGATCGCCGCCTATTTGCTGTCGCCATCCTTGTCGTTCTTATCGGCATCGGCAGTAGGCTCGTCTTCGCCTTCAGGTCGCGTTTCGAACACCTTGTCGACCAGGCCGAATTTCATCGCCTCTTCCGCTTCCAGGAAGGTGTCGCGATCCATCGCCTTCTCGATCTCTTTCAGGCTCTTGCCGGTATATTTGACGTATAGATCGTTCATCCGCTTGCGGATGCGCAGGATCTCGCGTGCCTGAATTTCGATGTCGGACGCCATGCCGCGCGCACCGCCCGATGGCTGGTGCACCATGATCCGCGCATTGGGCAGCGCGACGCGCATGCCCGGCTCGCCCGCCGCCAGCAGGAAACTGCCCATCGATGCCGCCTGCCCCATACAGACGGTGGAAACGCGCGGTTTGATGTATTGCATCGTATCATGGATCGCCATGCCGGCCGTCACCACACCGCCGGGCGAATTGATGTACATCGAAATCGGCTTCGATGGATTTTCGCTTTCCAGGAACAGCAATTGGGCGGTGATGAGCGACGCCATGCCATCTTCCACTTGCCCTGTAATAAATACGATGCGTTCGCGCAGCAGACGGCTGAAGATATCGAAGCTGCGCTCGCCCCGGCTCGTCTGTTCGACGACGACTGGCACCAACGCACCGGTCAGCGGATCGCGGGTGAATTGTCCCTGCGTTCCGTGCGTGTCGCCAAGCTGCGCTGAAAGATCGATCATGAATGTTCCCTAGTGTCGGATTGGTAGCGGTGAATTGGATGAACGCCTATGTCGCGACTGCCGCCGGGATGTTCAAGCCCTTTAACCATGCCGTTCTACCGCCGCGAAAATCCGCCTCCCCTTACCGACAGGGCTGGCACCATGCCCACCCGTGCGTTACGTGACCGCGCAACGAAATAGTCGTCATAGCGCCCGTTTCCCTTACGGTTGCGCGGACCGGGAGCTTACAAGCGGATCATGACCATACGCGCATCTTCGCGATATTGCCGACTGGCTGCGCGCTGTCTGCTTGCGGCAATACTGGGCCATGTCGGCACGGCGACTTCGGCACAGGAAACCTCGGACGAGGCGGAAAGCGCGGATGCACCCCAAACACGCGGCCGGGTGTTCGAACCGGCTTTCTTCGCGCAATTCTCCCCGCGAACGGCGCTGGAAATGGTCGAGCGCATTCCCGGCTTCTCGATCTCGCGTGGCGACGGCGGGCGCGGATTGGGGCAGGCGAGCGAGAATGTGATCGTCAATGGCGCGCGTCTTTCCAGCAAATCCGAAAGCGCGCGCGACCAATTGGGACGTATTCCGTCAGACAAGGTGATACGGATCGAAATCATCGACGGTATCGCGCTCGACATACCCGGCCTTACCGGCCAGGTCGCCAATATCGTCGTCGACAATAGCGGTTTGAGCGGTCAGTTCATGTATGAGGGCGCGTTTCGCACGACCGCCGTCGATCCCGAGTTCTATGGCGGAGAAATCTCGATATCCGGCAGTACCGGCAAGCTCGATTTCACCGTCGCTCTCGCCAACAACAACAACCGTTTCGGCGCGACCGGCCCGATCGTCATTACCGATGGGAACGGTGCCCTCATCGAAGATACGAATGTCGTTTTCACCGGAGCATTCGACGTTCCCCGGATCAGCGGTAATTTCGGCTATGATTTTTCCGACGATGTAGTCGGCAATCTCAATGTGAATTACGCACGATCCTTCTTCGACCGATTGGAGGCGGAAACGCGCATTCTTACAGGCCGCCCGGACGGACTGCGCGACAATTTGCGCACCGGCGGGTCACCCGAATACGAGATCAGCGGCGATCTAGAGTTCCCGGTCGGATCGGGCCGATTGAAATTGATCGCCCTCGAAGCCTACGATGCGGACGTGTCCAACAGTCAGGTCGTCGATACACCAATCGACGGAACCGCCCCCACCGGCAGTCGCTTTACCCAGACGGGCGGATCGGGCGAACGTATCGCCCGTGCGGAATATAGCTGGCCGATGTGGGGCGCCTCCTGGCAAGTTTCGGGCGAGGCGGCTTTCAACCGCCTGGACCGGGTTGCAGGCCTGTTCACTCTTGCACCCGATGGAGAATTTACGCGCGTAGATTTCCCCGGCGGCACCGGCGGCGTGACGGAAGATCGGTACGAAGGGAATGTGAGCTTTTCGCGACAGATTGCGTCGGGCCTGTCGGTGCAAGCTTCGCTGGGTGCGGAATATTCGAAACTGCAGCAGACGGGCGCGGCCGCCAATTCGCGCACCGCGGTTCGTCCGAAGGGGTCGGCTTCCATCGCGTGGCAAATCGACAATGGGTTCGACGTATCGGTAGAGCTGGTGCGCGAAGTAGGGCAATTGTCCTTCGGCGATTTTCTGGCCGAGGTTTTTCTGGACGACGGCAATGCCGATGCCGGCAACAACGAACTCGTGCCCGAACAAAGCTGGGGCGTGAATGTCGAAGCCAACAAATCGCTGGGCGCATTGGGTTCCACGACGCTCAGCGTCGAGCAACGCTGGATCGAAGATTACATCGACGTCATCCCATTGTCAGGCGGCGGAGAATCGCGCGGCAACATAGACAGTGCGAGGCGGTTGGCGGTGGATTGGAACACCACCTTGCGGCTCGACACGCTGGGCATTCCTGGCGGCCAGTTGGAAGTGGAAGCGGAATTGTTCGAAAGCAGCGTGCGCGACCCGCTGGATGGTATTGTTCGCCCCTTCTCCAACGTGGAAGACCGCGAGCTCGAACTGGATTATCGGCAGGATATTCCGCGCAGCGACATCGCCTACGGCGCCAGTCTCAATTACAGCCGCCGCCTGCCCGGTTTTCGCTTGTCCGAAATCAGCCGCGAATTCGAAGGGCCGACCTTTATCGGCGCATTTGTCGAACATAAGGACGTGCTGGGCATGACCATGCGCGCCGCCGCTGCCAACCTGTTCGGCGGGCGGGAGCGTGAAACGCGCACGGTGTTCGACGGACCGCGTACGGATGGGAACATAGCCTTTATCGAGAACCGCAATCTGCGCATCGGTCCGATCTTTCGCTTCAGCGTGTCCGGCAATTTTTAACCGCCGACTACTCTGGCGATTACAGGCTGGACGCGAAGAATCGACCGTCTAATACAAATGCCTATGGAACCACGTATTTTTGTCTTCGTTCTGTTCGGCCTCGCGTTGATGGGGGCTGTCGCGCTCGAACGTAAATTGGCGCGCAGCATTTTGCCGATGCCGATCCTGTATGTTGGGGTCGGCTATCTGGTGTTCGCGCTCCCCCTCGGTATGCCCGATCTCAATCCCGTATCCGACACGCTGGATGCGCTGACGGTGG
>JBAUIN010000270.1:0-5897 GCA_049682975.1 Pontixanthobacter sp.
CTTTCGCTGCTTCGGCAGCCGGAACGACGGTGCGGGCGTATAGCTCAGTGGTAGAGCACTACATTGACATTGTAGGGGCCGGGAGTTCAACTCTCTCTACGCCCACCATCGTTTCCCCTTTGCAGAATCTGGGCCAATCTTCCGTGGATGAACCACGCCGATCGCTGCGAACCGCCCAACATCTCTCTTAACAAAACGTGGCTCTCTGCTAAGGCACTGGCAAACACCAGACAGAGGCACAATTTACTATGGCGAAGATCAAAGTCGCGAACCCGGTCGTCGAGCTTGATGGCGATGAAATGACCAAAATCATCTGGCAGTGGATTCGCGAACGGTTGATCCTGCCCTATCTCGATATCGACCTGAAATATTACGATCTGTCGATCGAGAAACGCGATGAAACCGACGATCAGATTACTGTCGATGCGGCCAATGCGATCAAGGAACACGGTGTCGGCGTGAAATGCGCTACGATCACGCCGGACGAAGCGCGGGTCGAGGAATTCGATCTTAAGAAAATGTGGGTTTCGCCCAATGGCACGATCCGCAATATTCTGGGCGGCGTGGTTTTCCGCGAGCCGATCGTGATCGACAATGTGCCACGCCTCGTCCCCGGTTGGACAGACCCGATCGTGGTCGGCCGCCATGCGTTCGGCGATCAGTATCGTGCGAAAGACACGTTGATCCCCGGCCCCGGCAAGCTGCGCCTCGTTTACGAAGGCGCGAATGGCGAGAACATCGATCTGGACGTCTATGAATTCCAGTCCAGCGGCGTGGCCATGGCAATGTACAATCTGGACGATTCCATCCGCGACTTCGCCCGCGCCAGCTTCGCCTATGGCCTCGACCGCAAATGGCCGGTCTATCTGTCGACGAAGAACACCATCCTCAAGAAATACGATGGCCGGTTCAAGGATCTGTTCGAAGAAGTTTTCGAAGCGGAATTCAAGGACAAGTTCGAAAAGGCGAAGATCACCTACGAACACCGTCTGATTGACGACATGGTCGCCGCCGCTTTGAAATGGAACGGCAAGTTCGTCTGGGCATGTAAAAATTACGATGGCGACGTTCAGTCCGACATCGTCGCGCAGGGCTTCGGCTCGCTCGGTCTGATGACATCGGTTTTGATGACGCCCGACGGCAAGACGGTGGAGGCGGAGGCCGCACATGGCACCGTCACCCGCCATTACCGCCAGCATCAGGAAGGTAAGGCGACCTCGACCAATCCCATTGCATCGATCTTCGCCTGGACCCGCGGCCTGATGTATCGCGGCAAATTCGACGAAACGCCCGAAGTGGTGAAATTCGCCGAAACGCTCGAACAGGTCTGCATCGAGACTGTCGAGAACGGCCAGATGACGAAAGATCTGGCGCTGCTGATCGGTCCCAAACAGAATTGGCTGACGACGGAGCAGTTCTTCGAAGCAATCGTGACCAATCTCGATAAGAAGATGGCTGCGTAAACGATAACC
The DNA here is from genome assembly GCA_049682975.1 of Pontixanthobacter sp. Taxonomy (GTDB): domain Bacteria; phylum Pseudomonadota; class Alphaproteobacteria; order Sphingomonadales; family Sphingomonadaceae; genus Pontixanthobacter. The sequence continues at coordinate 1,473 of JBAUIN010000270.1, forward strand.
GGTTATGTAAGGCTCGTCATTGCGAGGAGCCGTAGGCGACGCGGCGATTTATGGCAATCTGACGAAACCCTAGATTGCCGCGCTCCGCTCGCGATGACGAAGTGATTGCATTGTGACCAACTCACCAGCTAAAAAAGCGACATCGGCGAAAGCCAAGCCCCGCAAAACGACCGAAAAATTCGGTCGCAAACGTCTGGAGATCCGCAACGGGCGGATGAAGGATGTTCGCGGAATCGCTGCTCTTATCAAGCGGGTCTATACCGAACTGCCACCTTACACGCAGGGCGAGATCCGTGGGCAGATCAACAATTTCCCCGAAGGCTGCTTCGTCGCGCTGCTGGATGACGAGGTCGTGGGCTATTGCGCGTCGATGCAATTGCCGCAGCCAGTCGTGTTCGCGAACCATAATTGGGACGAGATTACCGGTAACGGCTATGGCAGCCGTCATGATCCGACGGGCGATTGGCTCTACGGCTACGAGATGTGCGTCGACCCTAAAGTCCGCGGCGTGCGGATCGGGCGGCGTCTGTATGAAGAACGCCGCGCATTGGCCGAAGAAAAAGAGCTGACCGGTATTATCTTCGGCGGCCGCATGCCCGGCTATTCCCGCGCGAAACGTCGCAAGACGAATGGTGCGGACAGTCCGCAGGATTATCTCGACAAGGTCATCGCCGGCAAGATTCACGATCAGGTGCTGCGTTTCCAGCTCGCCAACGGGTTCGAACCGGACCGCATTCTGGAAGGGTATCTGCCCGAGGACAAACGGTCGGAAGCCAATGCTGTCCTGATGGTCTGGCGCAATCCCTACGTCGATCGCGATGAGCCGGTAAAGCAGCGCATCCCACGCGGCGTCGAATCCGTGCGCGTTGCGACGTGCCAATTGCAAGCGCGCGCCGTGAAGGATTACGACGAATTCCTCCGCGCCATCCGATATTTCGTCGACGTCGCAAGCGATTACGAATCGGATTTCATCGTCTTTCCCGAACTGTTCACGCTGATGCTGTTGAGTTTCGAAGAAAAGGAGCTGTCGCCGGTCGAGGCCATCGAACGCTTGAGCGAATACACGCCGCGCCTGAAAGCGGATATTTCCGATTTCGCCATGCGGTACAACATCAACATCATCGCAGGCTCCCACCCCACGCGGATGGACGATGGCGATATTCATAATGTCGCCTATGTCTGTCTGCGCGATGGTTCGATCTACGAACAGGAAAAGATCCATCCGACCCCGAACGAACGATATTGGTGGAACATCAAGGGCGGCGATTCGGTCGATGTGATCCCTACCGATTGCGGCCCGATCGGCGTGCAGATCTGTTACGACAGCGAATTTCCCGAAATGTCGCGCCGTCTGGCGGATGAAGGCGCGCGCATCATCTTCGTGCCGTTCTGCACGGACAGTCGCCAGGGTTATTTGCGTGTGCGCTATTGCGGTCAGGCGCGGGCCATCGAAAACCAGTGTTTCGTCGTCCTGTCGGGCAATGTCGGAAACCTACCCAATGTTGCGAATATGGACATTCAATACGCGCAAAGCTGTATCCTGACGCCGTGCGATTTCCCTTTCGCCCGCGACGGTATCGCTGCCGAAGCGAGCGAGAATGTGGAAACGCTGACCATCAGCGATATCAATCTGGCCGATCTCACCTGGGCGCGCGCGGAAGGCACGGTGCGCAATCTGGCCGACCGCCGGTTCGATCTCTATCGCATCGAATGGGACGAGGCGGGCGAGCACCCGGGCAAGACACGTCCGCGCCGCGCGCCTGTAGGCCCCCATTCGCCCGGCGGCGGATAAGGTCGAACATTCTTCCCAGCTTTGCGGTGACAGCGCGTGCCGGTAACGGTAAGCCACCGGCATGGCGGCGGAACTCGACACATCATCGTTTGGCGATGCACTCGTAATTCTCGGGGCAGCCGGGCTGGTGATCCCCGTTTTTACTCGGTTTCGCGTGACCCCGGTTATCGGTTTCATCCTGATCGGCGTGGCTGTCGGCCCGTTCGGTCTGGGCAAGCTGGTGTTCGATACGCCCTGGCTCAACTACGTCACGATATCCGATCCCGAAGCACTTGAGCCTTACGCCGAATTCGGGATCATCTTGTTACTGTTCACCATCGGGCTGGAGCTGTCGTTCAAACGATTATGGCAGATGCGTCGGTTGGTGTTCGGATTGGGCGCGTTGGAAGTGCTGATCGGAGGGGCGATCATGGGGATCGTTCTTGCCATGATGGGACAGTATTGGACGGGCGCGATGGCGCTAGGGCTGGCGCTGGCGTTTTCCTCCACCGCAATCGTGCTGCCTATATCCGGCACTCAGTCCCCGGTGGGACGCGCGGCGCTGTCGATGCTGTTATTCGAAGATATCATGATCGTGCCGATCATATTTCTGCTCGGCGCGATGGGGCCGGCGGCGGCGGAAGACGGTTGGGAAGGACTGGTCACGACCTTGTGGCAGGGCGGCGCGGTCATCGCAGCTTTGCTGATACTGGGCCGCATCGCCCTGCCCCGCCTGTTCGCACAAGCGGCGCGCACGAAAAGCCCCGAACTGTTCCTCGCGGCAAGCCTGTTGGTCGTCATTGGCGCGAGCCTCGCCACCGCCGTCGTGGGATTGTCGCCGATCGTGGGTGCGCTGATCGCTGGCCTGTTGATTGCCGAAACCGAATATCACGGCGAAGTTGAAGGGATCATGGAGCCGTTCAAGGGCTTGGCCCTCGGCATCTTCCTCATCACCGTCGGCATGTCGATCGACCTTTTGACGATATGGTCCAATCTCGGCCCGATCATGCTGGCCGTGGTCGGCGTGCTGACGTTCAAAGCGTTCGTGACCGGCTTCCTGCTGCGCATGATGGGCGCGCGTCGTAGTACGGCGGCGGAGACCGGCATATTGATGGCGAGCCCGTCCGAAACCACGCTGATCGTGCTGTCGGCGGCCAGTGCGGCGCTGCTGATCCAACCCGGAACGGCGCAATTCTGGCAGATCGTGACAGCAATCGGCCTGACCATTACGCCTGTTCTCGCGCGGCTTGGACGTGTTATCGCGCGCCGCGTCGAACCGGCGCCCGAATTGGAAGAGGACGATCGCGGCGTTCCCCCCGTCATCATTATCGGCGCGGGCCGGGTCGGCCGGTTGATCGCAGAAATGCTGGATGCACACGATAAGCCCTATGTCGCGATCGATTCCAATGCCGATCTGATCGAAGCGGCAAAGCGTAAGGGGTTTCGCGCCATCTATGGCGATGCGGCCCGCGGCGATGCGCTCAGCCGTCTAGGTGTCGAACGCGCGCCTGCCGTCGTATTGACGATGGACGAACCTGTGTTGGCCGAACGGCTCACCCGCAAGATGCGCAAGGAGCACCCCGATCTGTTGATCGTCGCCCGTGCGCGGGATGCGAGCCATGCAGCCGAATTGTACCGCGCCGGGGCGAGCCACGCGGTTCCGGAAAATCTGGAAAGTTCGCTGCAATTATCGGAAGCGGTGCTGGTCGATATCGGCGTCGCCATGGGGCCGGTCATCGCGTCGATTCACGAAAAACGCGACGAATTCCGGCATCGTATCGAGGATGAGGGCGCGTTGGATTACAAGCCCAAACTGCGCACCAGCACTGTGTCGGGCTCCGGGGCTCAGCCGGCGGAAGTCTGATTTCCTGGCACAAAATCACCTTTGGGTTCGTTGATCGAATGAAAGGAAGCAATGATGACCAAGAACGACCCCAGCAAGCCGCGCAGCAACGACGAGAAGTTCAAACCGCAAAATGTGGCTGATGAAAGCCATGGCAGTGTAAGCGGCGGCGGTCGCAAGGACCGCAACATGGATCACGACGTATCGCGCGGGAGCGAACCGGAAACTTCGAAATCCGGCGGTTGACTCAGCTTTCGAGTATACGACGGACGGCATCGAGAGCCTGATCGGCTTTCGATCCGTCCGGTCCACCGCCTTGGGCCATGTCCGGTCTGCCACCGCCGCCCTTGCCACCCATCTCGGCAACGCCCACTTTCACCAATTCGACGGCGTCGAAACGATCGCATAAATCCGCCGTTACCGCCGCCGCGATCGCACCACGACCGTCATTCACGGCGACAGCCACCGCAACGCCCGATGATAGGCGTTTTTTCGTCTCATCCAGAAGACCGCGCAGTTCCTTCGGGTTCAAACCTTCCAGAATTTGCCCGGAGAACTTAACTCCGCCAATTTCTTCGTCGGCCGGGCCCGCCGTCGCATTTCCGCCAAGCGCAATTTGCTTGCGTGCTTCAGCTAGTTCACGTTCCAAAACGCGCCGTTCCTCGACCAAAGAGGATACGCGGCCTGCGACATCGTCGGGTGAGGTCTTCAAAACATCGGCTACCTGCTTCAAGGCATCTTCGCGCCCGACGAGCCATTGCCGCGCTGCATCCCCTGTCAGTGCTTCGATCCGGCGCACGCCCGACGATAC
>JBAUIN010000271.1:0-8877 GCA_049682975.1 Pontixanthobacter sp.
GTTCAAGGGCGGCTGCCAAGATTTCGATATTCGCTTGCCGGTCCTTCGGGTTTTTGGATAGCGCAATCGAAAAGACATCTCTAATTTCAGGCGGAAGATCTGCCGAATAAAGACTTTCATAGACATCTTCATAGGTTTCCAGCCTTTTGGCTGTAACGCATTCAAGGCAAAGAGCTGCAAAGGAGAATACATCCCTCGTTTCTCCCGAAAACTCTTCGTCCTCCGGCGGACCATACGGAACTGTTTTGAACGAAGCTAAGGTTACGCCAGGACGGGAGTACTGCCGAAATTTTGCGATGCCAAAATCAGTGACTTTAGGCCTTCGGTCTTTATCGAGGAGAATGTTCGATGGCTTGATGTCGCGATGAAGAACGCCTTGCTTATACGCGAACACGAGTGCATCCAGAATGGGACGCCCAAGGTCCTCCCAAAACTGGCCCCACGGCATTCCCTCGACTTCATTGATGAGGGCATCCAAATTCTCTGCGTACCAGTCAAGCACGAGAAATCTGGCGCCTGTCTCCTCATCAATTCCTGCTTCCAAAAGCTTCGCTATATTGTTGTGGCTGATAAGCTTTTCAAAGCTTTTCAATTCCCTCTGGAAGCCCTCTGCTACCGTAGGTTGATCGAAAGCGGCCCGCTCGAAAACCTTCACTGCCACTGGTCGCATGTGGTCTTTCGAGTCGACCGCTTTAAAGACGCTACTCAGTTTTCCTTCGTGCGGCCCCCAGCCAGCATCGACCAAATAGCGATTATCGATGAAACGCACGCAATCCTCCCTCTTTCGGAGGCGCCATATTGAAAGGGAGAAATCAATAATTGCAATGGGAATGCAGTGAATTTTCCCTAAAAATACACTATTTTGCCGAGCCTCGTCCCTTAGTCCTTCGGCCGCATTCCTTCTTCGAAGAGGCGCCGAACCTCGTCGGTTGAAATGCCCTGCTTCCGCCCCTTTTAGACGCCAGCAGCTTTAGCCTTAGCGAAGCCCTTCCACGGCCGCTCTTTTCTGATGTCCGCCTCGAATGCGGCAACTGCGCTTAAGATTGCCAGCATAAGCCTTCCGGTAGAGCTGTCGGTATCAACACCGCTTTGCTGAAGACATCGAAACGCCACGCTCTTCTCCTGCAGCCTTTCAATGACTTGGAAGAGATCACCAACAGAGCGGGCCAGACGGTCAAGCCGGGTCACCATAAGAGTATCGCCTTCGCGGACAAAATCGATGCATTCTGTGCGCCGTGTTCGACGCTTGGCGCTTAGGCCCAGCTTTTTTTCGCAGAAGACCTTCTCGCAGCTCGCCCCTCCCAGCGCCGGCGAAAGTTGAAACTCTGATCTGTAAGTCAGCTTTCGAAACCAATGGGCGATGTGAAGAGCTATAAGCGGTCCAAGAGTCAGCTTTTGAGCGGCTAATGGGAGTTCAGGAACGACCGACTTTGGATCGCATTTCAGACAATCGCGCATCCCCGCAGATTCCATTCGACTACTACCACAAACGAAGCATTGGTGTCCTTACTGAATCGCGGCTCATAGGAGCCGCTGCCCCGACGCGCTGAGTGATACCGGGGTCTTCGGTGGTGGGAGCAGCACGGTGCTGCTTCAGTTCTGGAGAACCATCCATGACCAAGACCACCGATAAGAACCCGACCGTCACGAAGTCGAAGCCGAAGCAGAAGACCAAAGCGTCGATCGTCGAAGCCTTGCTTGAGCGTAAAGACGGCGCCAGCCTTGAAGCAATTGGCAAGGCAACCGGCTGGCAGGCCCACAGCTCCCGAGCCTTCTTGTCCGGCCTGCGCAAGAAGGGCCGCGAGTTGATCCGGTATAAGGACGACAAAGGTGCCTCGCTCTACAAGCTAACCCCGCTGGATGCCGGTGGGGCCAACGCCTGATGGGCCGAGGTAAGCAGGTTTCGCTAGCGAAACTGGAAGAATTCTCTCCAGCCGAGCTGAAGAAAGAGTGGGCGCGTCGGTTCGATACGCCCACTCCAAACATATCAGGGGCGCTATTGCGGCTGGGCCTCGGCTACAAGCTGCAAGAGCAAAAGCTGGGCGGGTTAAGCAGAGAGGCGCGTTCGTTGCTGCGGCGGCACGTTAAAGCTGCGGCAGCGGCAGTATCGCCGCCGCCGCCGCGTAAACTCACACCAGGAACTCGGCTGGTGCGCGACTGGCACGGTACCGGCCACGCGGTCACTGTGCTGGAGAAGGGGTTTGAATACCAAGGTACGACTTGGCGGTCGCTTAGCGCGATTGCGAAAGCCATCACCGGTACGCACTGGAACGGCCCGCGCTTCTTCGGTTTGACGGAGCCGAACAAATGAAGCCCGTTCGCTGCGCGGTGTATACACGCAAATCGACCGAAGACGGGCTCGAACAGGAGTTCAACAGCCTGCATGCCCAGCGCGAGGCCTGCGAAGCATACATTCTCAGCCAGCGGCACGAGGGATGGACGCTGGTTGAGCGCGCCTATGACGACGGCGGGTTTTCTGGCGGCAGCATGCAGCGACCAAGGCTTCTGGCATTGCTGGAGGATGTCGAAGCAGGGCTCGTAGATGTGATTGTGGTCTACAAGGTTGACCGGCTTACACGGAGTCTTGCTGACTTTGCCAAGATCGTAGAGCAGCTTGATGCAAAAGAAACCAGCTTCGTGTCGGTCACGCAGGCGTTCAATACGACTACCAGCATGGGACGGTTGACGCTCAACGTCCTCCTGTCATTCGCTCAGTTCGAGCGGGAGGTGACGGGCGAACGGATTAGGGACAAGATCGCGGCCTCCAAGAAGAAGGGCCTGTGGATGGGCGGCCCGGTTCCACTTGGCTACGAGGTGATCGAACGCAAACTCATCCCTGTCCTAGAAGAGGCTGAGCGAGTGCGCACAATCATGCGACGTTACATAGCCTCGGGCTCGGCCAACGAACTTATCGCGCAACTGGAAGCCGAGGGTATTCGGACCAAGATCCAGTTAAGAACCAGTGGCCCGCATAGAGGCGGCATCCCGTTTAAGCGCGGTAGCCTGTTCCACCTTCTCAAGAACCCGATCTATCGCGGCAAGATCGTCCATAAGGGTACTGCCTATAACGGCGAACACGAGGCGATCGTAGATCAGGAACTCTGGGATCAGGTCCAGAAACGATTGAAGCAGAAGGCCCCGCCGCGCAAACGTCCGAAGAACGATGCGCAAGATGCAATGCTGAAAGGTCTACTTGTCGATCAGCAGAACCGGCCCATGGTGCCAACCTATGCAACCAAAGGCAGCAGGCGGTATGCCTATTATGAGACCCGAAAGGACTTGGCACGGCCCAACGATGCTCCAGCTACACGCATTGGCCAAGGCCAGCTGGAACGTCATCTCATAGCGCAGGTCACAGCGCTGCTGGAAGACGAACATGGATTGCGGAGGCTATCGCGATCAACTGAGGCTAATGAGCTATCGGGAATGTTCGAGACGGGGAGTGAACTGGCTGCACGGCTGATCATTGGCGAACTGCGAAGGCCTACCATCGTCAAGCTGATAGTATCGATCCAGTTTGCTGACGGTCGTCTGGACATCGAACTCAATCCAAGTGCCCTTGGTATCGGGGCAGCTAATCCGTGGCGCTGGAGCATCTCGGCTCCTCCTCGCAAACCGTTTCGTGAAACTAAGCTGCGGATTGATCCGGCAGGCAAGTCGGCAGAGCCAGATCCCCAACTGATCCAGCTGCTTGTAGATGCGAAGGAAATCCAAAAGTTGGTGCTGGGTTCACCCGAGCTTAGCCTCAGTCAAATCGGCAAACGAGAAGGGCGATGCCGAACACAGCTTGCCAGGTACCTACGCCTTTCATGGCTGAGCCCGAGGATTGTCGAAGCGATCGTCACTGGCGATCAGCCTACGAGCCTCAAGCGCACGCGAGTCCTGAATTGTGAACTGCCAACAGATTGGCGCGCGCAGGAGAAGCTTCTCGGGTTCGCTGCCTGATCTACTGCATCGTAGCACCACGCATGGTGAAGCCCGGAAATCCGCGACAGAGAATGTTGCGGGTTTCGCGTTTCTGGAGACGCCTCCTGCGTCAGTCTCAGGCCGCAGGCACCTCATCGCAGCCGAAAAAGCCCGCAGAACTGCGCCGTTTTCCACGAGGTCTCGGTGTGACGGTAGATATTAGGTTCAGTTAAAGACTGTTTGGTGCGGTCGAGAAGACTCGAACTTCCACGGGCGTTAGCCCACAACGACCTCAACGTTGCGCGTCTACCAGTTCCGCCACGACCGCACGTAGATCAGCGAGATACTTGCAAGCACCCCGCCCGGTAGGTGCGCGCAAGTAGCACCGGGCCTGTACGTTCGCAAGCATGCGATTGCATGGGCTGAGCCTTAAGTTGGGTTCCAGCCGATATCCGCGTATTTGGCGCTTTTGGGTACATCGGTCGCGATTTCATTGATCGTGACGGTTTCGCCGGGCGCCAGCACATCTTCGGGCGGTGCCAGAACCCAGCTATAGACCGGCACTTCCCGCTCGTTTCGCATCACGATGAGGATCGAAGGAACGTTGCGCGTTTCCCGGCCAATGTTCGTAATGGTGCCGCTTGCGCTGAAAAATTCCGAACCATCGGGCAAAGTGCGCCGGTCCTGCTGGTCGTCCGGGAAGTCGAGAACAAGATCAGGTTCCGCCACGGCGAAAGTCGGGCGGCTGATGGGCACCCAGTCGGGAAACCCGAAATAACTGACCGCAAACACGCCGCCGAATGCTAATAATGCGAAAGCGACCCCGGCGGCCGTCCAGATCTTCAACGGATTGCGGCGGGGGTGAAAAGGCGGGCGGTGATCGAACTGCGAAACGCCGTCTTCGTAGGGATCGGCATCATAGGAGTCGCCATCGTACGATCCGCCAACATACGGATCGGCAAAGTCGGAATGCTTTTGCTGCTCGTCCTGCTCCAGCGGCGCAGGATCATTGGGAACATCGTGGTTGGTGGCCACCGGTTCGGCGGGTGCGCCATGCGTATCGCCGAAGCCGGGGCGGGATGCCGTGGCGGGCTCCGCCGGAGACACGGGTTCCGCCAAAGGTTTGGCATTTGCCGGTGCGGTTTCGTCGATGGCCGTTTTTTCGACCGCAGACTTATCCTCGGCGCGCTCTTCGACAGCCCTCTCTTTGCCAGCCTCCTCTTCGCCAGTAGCGCCATCTTGATGCCAGCTATGGCGGCATTTGGCACAGCGAACGGTCCGCCCTTCGACCCCGATGGCACTATCGGGAACGACGTATCGCGTCGTGCAGGCGGGACATGCGATGATCATGGTAAATGTAATCATACGACCGTGCGGATATCGCAACAAGAGCATCGCGCGTAGGACGGCAGCAGACTGTGGCTTTTTTCCACACCGAAGCGCGGCTATAGCCCACCGCGATATGGTTATCGCCCTCACCGCAACGCCCAATTACGGCGCCGTCCGATGAAACTATGGGGCCGATCTGCGGGCGACACGCATGAATACGATAGTCAGGGCGAGCCAGCGGAAAGCATGGACTACGACACATCGCGGGCGCAGTTCGTGAACACCGCCCCGCGCGAGGGTGTGACATTCGACAATGTCGGCCTGCGATATGGGGCGGATCGCGAAGTGCTGACGGATGTTTCCTTCACTCTGCACCCCGGTCGATTTTACTTCCTGACCGGGGCGAGCGGCGCAGGAAAGACGTCGCTGCTTCGGATGCTGTATCTGGCGCAACGCCCTTCGCGCGGGGCGATCCGGATGTTCGGGACCGATATCATTACGTTACCGCGCCGCACATTACCCGCGTTTCGCCGAAGGCTGGGCGTGGTGTTTCAGGATTTCCGGCTGGTTTCGCACCTTTCGGCCTATGACAACATCGCTCTGCCGCTACGCATTGCCGGTATGCGCGAACAGGATCTGGATGGGCCGGTGTCGGATATGATCGATTGGGTTGGTCTGGCGGAACGCAGGGATGCGCGGCCCGAAACGCTATCGGGCGGGGAACAGCAACGGGTCGCGATCGCACGTGCGGTCATCAATCGACCGGACATGCTGGTGGCGGATGAACCGACGGGCAATGTCGATCCGGAAATGGCGGTACGGCTGCTGCGCCTGTTCGAATCGCTCAATCGCCTGGGTACGACGGTCGTGGTCGCAACGCACGATGTGCATCTTTTGAAGAACATGCCGGATTCCCTCATCATGCGGCTGGATAAGGGCCGTCTGTCGGACCCGACCGGTGCGCTACGGCATCCGCCGGGGCGTCGGGGTGCCGGGGCATGAGGAAACCGCCAACCGTCGCAGACGATGCTGCACGCGGCCGACGCCCCTTTCGCGGCAATCGCGCTGCGCAATTGGTACCGCAGCCCCGTCTGGCCGGACCGATGCCGTGGCTGATCGCGATCATGGTCGCGCTGACGGTGATTGCGGCGGCTGGCGGACTGGCGCTGGCGAATATGGCGTCGGGTGCCCGAGCAGAACTGGCGGGCGGTGCGACCGTGCAGATATTGGAAGCCTTACCCGGCGAACGCGATCGGCAGGCGCGTGCGGCGCAAATGGCATTGCGCGACAGTCCTCTGGTCGCGGAGATACGCCGCGTTCCCGATGCGGAGATCGACGCTTTGCTGGAACCATGGTTGGGCGTCGGGGTGGAGGAAGACGCAGTTCCCATTCCCGCGTTGATCGATGTGCGTCTGACCCGCGAAGTGGACGAAGAAATGCTGACACAGCTGCGCCGCTTGCTGATCGAAACCGCGCCTGCCGCCCGGATCGATGCGCAGTCGAGCTGGCTCGCCCCCATCTTTTCCGCCATCGGATCGCTGCAATGGCTGTCGGCGGCGCTCGTTGCATTGCTGGCGATTACCAGCGCGGCGGCGGTATGGCTGGCGGCTCGATCCGCGCTTGGGGTGAATGCCGATACGATTGCGATCGTGCATCTTCTGGGCGGCACCGACCGGCAAATCGCACGCATTTTCGAACGATCGCTGGGCTTCGATGCCATATTCGGCGGTGTTCTGGGTCTGGCGTTTGGATTGGCAACGGTCCTGATTTTGGGAAGTCAGTTCGCCGATCTGGGAATGGGCATGGCCGTTAATGCAGGCAGCGCCGACGGGAGCGGTGCGGGTCTGCCGGGTCCATCTTATGGCGGGCTTGGCTGGATCGATTGGCTGCTGATCGCGACCATTCCGCTATTCGCTGTTGCAATCGCCATGCTGACAGCGCGTCTAACCGTACTGACAAATTTGCGACGCAGACTGTGATCCGCCGCCTGATCGCCATATCCATAATCGCATGGTTCTGTGGTTTCCTATGGTTTGCCGTCACTCTGCCGGGTCCGCTGGAAGATGGCGTGAGCGAGGCGGTCATCGTGCCTACAGGCGCCGCGGGCAGAATCGAGCGGGGGATGGACATCCTCGACGAAGATCGCGCCGATAATGTGCTGGTTACCGGTGTCGATCCGGATGTTACGGCGGAGGAATTCGCCGCGCAATTCGATGTGCCGATGGCACGGATGGAATGCTGCGTCACGCTGGGCTTCTTCGCGGTGGATACGCGCACCAATGCGACCGAAACGAAAAGCTGGCTGGAACGCAGGCAGGTCCGATCGATCCGGCTGGTCACGTCCGACTGGCATATGCGCCGTGCCGCCCATGAATTGCGCAGGACGCTTCCCGCTAACATCGATCTGATGCAAGACAGTGTTGCCACCGAACCTTCCCTGCGGATATTGTTCGTGGAATATCACAAACTTCTGGCCAGCCGGATTTCCACGATTTGGCGCGATTGACGACTGATGCTACTCCTTCTGCGTAATTTCGCCTTCTATCTCGTGTTCTACCTCGTCAGTCCGATATACATCATATCCGCCGTGCTGGTGATGTATGTGAGCGAACCGGCTTTACGGGCGATCGTACGGGGTTGGTGCAAGTTCCATCGCTGGTGCCTGCGGGTGTTCGTCGGGATCGATGTGCGGGTGGAGGGGGTGAAACCCGATGCACCGGTATTCTATGCGATCAAGCATGAAAGTTTTTTCGAAGCGATCGACACGCCCGCGAATTTGCCCAATTCCGCCCCCTTCGCCAAGCGGGAGCTGTTTCTGATCCCCGGCTGGGGCTGGGCGGCCAAAACCTATGGCTGCGTGCCGGTCGCGCGCGCCGAAGGGGCGAAGGCGCTGCGCGCGATGGTGACGGCCGCGAAGAAACTGGCGGGGGAAGGGCGCTCTCTGGTAATCTTCCCGGAGGGTACGCGAATGCCGCATGGCCAGCGCGGCGAATTGCGGGCGGGATTTGCCGGATTGTACAAGCTGATCGGATTGCCGGTGGTGCCGGTCGCTGTAAATAGCGGACCCTTATATCATCACCGATTGAAGCGGCCCGGCACCATCACCTATCGCTTCGGCACCCCGATCCCGCCGGGTTTACCGCGCGACGAAGTGGAGGCACGGGTGCAGGAAGCGATCAACGCGCTCAACGATTGAGCGATATCGAATCAGGAATTCGTTCCCCGCCCGAAATCGGTCCGCGCATCGTCCTGTCCCTGTTCGATGATCGATCGGCGAATGTCGCGCGTGCGGGTGAAAAGATCGTGCAACGCGTCCCCGTCGCCGCGCCGGATCGCCCTTTGCAATGCAGTCAGATCTTCGGTGAAACGGCCCAGCATTTCCAGAACCGCATCCTTATTGCTCAAGAACACATCGCGCCACATGGTCGGATCGGATGCAGCGATCCGGGTGAAATCGCGGAAGCCACCGGCGGAATATTTAATGACTTCGCTGCGTGTCACATCCTCCAGATCGGATGCGGTGCCGACGATGGTGTAGGCGATCAGATGGGGGATGTGGCTGGTCACGGCTAGGACCAGATCGTGATGGTTCGCGTCCATAATCTCGACACGCGAGCCAAGACTTTCCCAGAACGCCGCCAA
>JBAUIN010000272.1:0-17540 GCA_049682975.1 Pontixanthobacter sp.
GCCAGTTCGCCGGGGATCAGACCGCGCAGCGACACATCGTTCATGATCATGATCAGCTTGATGTGATCCGCTGCATCCTCGACCGACACGCCCATCGGCACATCGTCGGTAATTACGGCGACCTCACCCTCCATGTCGCAGCCCCAAGCGGTGTCCTTCAAAGGAATATTATCGCGTGGGGCGAGGAAGTCGTCGCTGCCGCCCTGATACATCAGCGGATCGTGATAAAAACTTTCGGGCACCTCGGCGTTGCGTGCTTTGCGAACCAGTTCGACGTGATTGATGTACGCGCTGCCGTCCGCCCATTGATAGGCACGGGGCAGGGGGCTTTCCGCTTCGCTCTCGTGGAAGCGTTCGCAGGGCACCGATTGGTGTTCGACATCGCGATACAGAACTTCCAGATCGGGCGCGACTTGAGCCCAATTGTCGAGCGCATATTGCATCGTGGGCGCAATTTTACCCGCCTCGCAATAGCGGGTGATGTCTTTCGATACGACGACCAGCTTACCGTCGCGCGTTCCGTCTTTCAGCGTTGCGAGTTTCATGCGTGTTAGCCTCTTTCGGGGTTGTCGGATTGATTGTCGGGATGTGCCCGCTGGAATGTGTCCAACGCGAGGCACGCCGTTTCTATCCGCACCGTGTGCGGTTTATCGCCGAAATCGAAGCCGAAGCGGCGGGCGTTGTAGATCTGCGGCAAAAGGACAGTTTCGAATATTCCCGGCGCATCGAACAGAAAATCGCCGCTGCCGATTTGCGCCAGCCGCGCCTCCACCGGATCGAGCGTTCTGGCGAGCCAATGGCGGTACCAGACGTCGATCTCGTCCTGCGTTTTGCCGTATTCGTTCTTGAGATACTTCAACACCGGCAGATTGAGCGGTGCATGCAATTCGGTCGCGACGGCATAGGCCAGCTCTCGCGCCGTGTAGCGGTCCTCGATGTCCGATGGCAGAAGCGGATTGTCGGGATAGGCATCGTCCAGCCATTCGATGATGGCCATGCTTTGCGCCCGGTCACGCCGATCGGTCTCCAGCATGGGTACGGTGCCGAAGGGATTGCGGCTGGTGAACGCATCGCCGCGCTGTTCCGATTTCAGCAGATTGACTGGAATGTTCTCGAATTGCAGACCCTTCAGCTCCAGCGCGATCCGCAGGCGATAGCTGGTGGAGCTGCGGTAATAGCCATGCAGTTTCATTAAAACGCGGCCAGCCCAGTGATCGCGCGGCCGAGGATTAGCGCATGGACATCATGCGTCCCCTCATAGGTATTCACCGTTTCGAGGTTAATCATGTGGCGCATGATTTGATACTCGTCGCTAATGCCATTGCCGCCATGCATGTCGCGGGCGTGACGGGCGATTTCCAAAGCCTTGCCGACATTGTTGCGTTTGACGATGCTGATCATTTCCGGTGCGAATTCACCCTGATCCATCAAACGCCCGACCTGCAGAGATGCCTGCAGGCCCAGCCCGATATCGGTCATCATGTCGGCCAACTTCTTTTGATAGAGCTGCGTATTGGCGAGTGGCCGCCCGAACTGCTTGCGATCCAGCCCATATTGCCGCGCGGAATGGAAGCAGAACTCCGCCGCGCCTATCGACCCCCAGCTGATGCCGTAGCGCGCGCGGTTGAGGCAGCCGAACGGCCCCTTCAATCCCTGCACGTCCGGCAGCAGCGCATTGGCAGGCAATTTCACCTCGTCCATGACGATCATGCCGGTGGTGGATGCGCGCAGCGACAGTTTGCCCTCGATCTTAGGGGCGGACAGCCCCTCCATCCCCTTCTCCAACACGAAGCCTCGAATACCATCTCCATGCGCTTCCGATTTGGCCCAGACCACGAACACATCGGCAAAGGGCGAATTGCTGATCCAGGTTTTCGACCCGGACAGCGAATAGCCGTCACCGTCTTTCTTGGCATAGGTCGTCATGCCGCCGGGATCGGACCCGGCATCGGGTTCGGTGAGACCGAAGCAGCCGATCAATTCCCCGCTGGCGAGGCCGGGTAGGTACTTCTTGCGCTGTTCCTCACTCCCATAGGCCTGGATCGGATACATCACGAGGCTGGATTGAACCGACGCCATCGACCGGTAGCCGCTATCCACCCGTTCGATCTCACGCGCGATCAGGCCGTAGGCGACGTAGCTGGATCCGGCGCCGCCATATTCCTCCGGCACGGTCGCGCCCAGTAGGCCGGCTTTGCCCATTAGCGGGAACAGTTCGGGCGCGCTGGTTTCGTTGCGATAGGCATCCTGCACCCGCGGCTGCAATTCGCCTTGCGCAAAGCCGTGCGCGGCGTCGCGGATCATCCGTTCTTCGTCGCTCAGCTGCGATTCAAGATTGAACGGATCTTCCCAGTTGAAAGGCACCATGCCGACCATAAACACTCCTGTTTGTCTGCGCCGTCAATCGCAGGGATGGCGGGGCGGAGCAAGGGGGAAGGCGCAGTCTGTGGCTACAGTTTGCCGAACCGGCTTTCATATTCGGCGGTGTCTCCGCTTTCGAGCATGCGGGCCTGCGCGACCCAATCATCGCGCCGAATACGGCCTTGAAATTTGCCCAGTTTCGCGTCGATCGCATCGATATCGCTATCGGTCCATCCGGCAATTTGCGCGAAAGTGGTGACGTCATGTTCGGTCAATAGGGAGCGTAATTTCGGCCCGACACCCTTGATCCGCGTCAGATCGTCGCCCGAACCGGTACGGTCCGCTGCGGCGGCGGTAGGGCGGACGGTATTGGCCATGACCGGATCGTTCGCAGGGGCGACCGGATTAACCTCCGTTGGCGTAACCGCAATCGTTTCGCGTATCTCAGGTTTTTGCGCGGCCGATTGGGGGCCGGCGCCGATGCTGTCATCTGTGGTCGGGGCCGCTTTTGCGGGCACGTCCGTCGCGGGCCGTTCGGAAATTTGCGTATCCGCCGCCGGTGGCGCATCCATCAACGCTTGATTTCGCGCGGCAGGGCCTTTGCCGGCATCCAATACATCGGATCGGTCCGTCTCCACCGATGTCCGACGCATGGCGACGAAAACCCACCACGCGATGAGAATTCCGATTACCAAAACGATTAGGAAAAGCGGCCAATTGGCTTCGATCAATTCGATCATGATGCGTGTTCATCCTTTTGTGCGTCGGTGGGCGGCGTGTCCTGCCGACCCCAGAATATCCAGCCGATACCGATCCCCAGAAAATAGGTAATCAGCAGCAGGAAGATCAGTTCGAACCAGATCGGCATCAGCGCGGCCCCGGTGTGTCGACCGGGGTGGGCCGAATGGGTTCGGTCGCGATGACGGAAAATTCGATACGGCGATTGGCCGGGTCTGCGGGATCGAGGCCGTCGACAGGCTCGCTCGAACCGACACCGCTTGCACGCAGACCGTCGCGCGGGATGCCGCGCTGTTGCAGGGCCAGTCGCACGGCCAGCGCCCGTTCACGCGACAGTTCCAGATTGCCGGGTTCCGGCCCTGATTTGTCGGTGTGGCCGATGATCGCGATAATACTGCCCAAACAGGGACGCAACGCATCCGCCACTTCGTCCAGCAATTCGCGACTGCCGATATTGATGTCGCTGCTCGATTCTTCGAACCGGATGGTACGCGCACGCAGCAGCGCCTCGACATCGTCCTGGCAATGCAGCGGGGTCAGGGGCTGCGCCTTTTGCGAACCTTGCGATGCGACCATCGTACCATCGGCCCAGCGAATACCGCCGACACCGGGGAGCGATGCGACGAGGATCGCCGCCTCTTCGCGCCGTTGTTCGTTGAGCGCTCCACCTCCCGACAACAAGGGATGGCGGCTGGGCGAATTGTTCGCGGTCGCAAAATCGGCGCGGATCATGGTCAGTTCCGCCCGTTCGAGCGCGCTTCGCGCTTGCACGTCGAGAGTGTCGGCAAAATCATGCGCACCCGAAGCGGCACCGATCAGCCCGATGATGATCGTGACGATAGAACCGGCAAGGATCGCGATGGGTGTCCTGATCGACATGCCATCCTCTTTATCGGTCGCACGCTACGCAGGGAAGGGCCGAACGATTGTCCGGGACGCCTCAGTCCAGATTTTTGCGGAAAAGGACGCGATCTTCCTCGTCGAAACCGCGATTCCAGATGATGTAGCAATACACGCCCAAAATGGCCGGGATACCAAAGACCAGCTCCGCCCATTCCGGCAGGAAGGTGGCGCAATATCCCACCACGATCGCCGGGCCGGTCGCCCACAGGATCGCTATACGCCAATTGTTGATCGGATGACCCAAAATACGCGACAGCAGCCACGCCTTGATAAACGATGCCGTGCCCAGGGCGATCATCAATGCGCCGGCGGCGGCAGCGGCCTTGTAGGGTTCCGAAAGATTGTAGCTTTCGACCAGCATGATGAGCGCGAATGTCAATGCCGCTTGTCCAGCGATGGTGGCGATGGAAATCCACAGATTGCGGACCCGCGCGACATAGACCAGCGCCGCTTCCGATACGACCGCCGTTGCCGCCACGACCTCCGCCGCTAGCAGGAACGCCAGCGCCCCCGTTCCCCCGACATAGCTCGGTCCGATCAAGCCCATCACCGCTTCGCCCGGCACGCCCAGCGCCAGTGCGATACCCGCCTGCGCCGCGATTACCCAGAACCCGACCTGGCACACCTGCGCCGCAATCGCACCGTAATTCTTCGTTTTCAGGTTCTTGGTAATGACCGGGCCAAGTATGGGTTCGAAGCTGGTTTTCAGCTTCTGTGGCAGACTGGCAATCTGTTGTGCCATGTAATAGATGCCGACCGCTGCAGGGGCCGCGAACAGGCCGAGGATGAAGATGTCGACCCGCCGCGTTCCCCATTCCACCGCATCCGCCGTCGCCAAAGGTAAAGCGCGCCAGGTCTGCTGCATCATCGGCTTCAACTGCGGACGCCAGGCTTTGGGTAGACCATATTCACGAAGGAACGGCCACAGTGCTGTCAACAACCCGAGATAGATCGATGCGAGATAGGCCATTTCCAGCCCGTTTTCCGGAATGACGAAGAAAAACGCGCCCGCCAGAATGGAGATCGACCATGGCTCCACCACCGCCCGCGCCCGCACCGTCGTCGCGATATCGTAACGATATGCCTGCGCCGCCAACACGATCTCGGTAAGCGCGTAGGCTGGAATAGCCAGCACCAGCAGCTTGTCGATCCGGTCGAATTCACCGGCGGGGAACATCGGCTGCGGAACGAACCAGAAGAATGCCGCGGCAATCATGCTGAGGCCGAATGTCAGCAACATACCATCGAACACGACATTGGCCGGATGCGCTTTGCTTTCGCTCAATCGTTGCGCCAGCCCGCGTTTCTCGCCCAGCGAGCAGATGAGGGCCATCAATTCGATGACCACCAGGGCCGATGCGAAGCGGCCTACCGCATCGACATTATACAGGCGCCCGGCAATGAACAGAAACGGGATGCGTGCCGCCAACCGCAGTACAAATCCGAAAACATTGGTTCGGCCGCCCTTCGCTAGCGCGGCCAAATCTTCCTGCTGTTCTGCGCCGCTCACACGGGCGCGCCGGTTTCCGCCGTGAGGGGGCGGGACAGAAGCTGCGCGACGATCCGATCCGCCGGGGCGCCTTCGATCAGGCGGTTCACGGCGGCAACGATCGGCATATCTATGGATCGCCTTACCGCCAGTTTCTGCAACACCGGCGCGGTATGCGCGCCTTCCGCCACGGTGGTACGATCTTGCAACAGCTCCTCGGCCGACCGGCCTTCGCCCAACGCCTTGCCCAGCGAGAAATTGCGGCTGGAGGTGGAGGAACAGGTGAGGACCAGATCGCCCAATCCGCAAAGCCCCGACAGCGTTTCGCGTTGTGCGCCAAGCGCTTCGCCGAAACGTAGCATTTCCGCGTAACCACGCGCGATCAAGGCGGCGCGGGCATTCTGCCCCAAGCCCAACCCGTCGACCAGCCCGCAAGCAATCGCGAGTACATTCTTGACCGCGCCACCGATTTCCGCGCCGATTACATCGTCGCTGTAATAGGGGCGGAATTGCGGGCGAGCGATGGCCGGTTTCAGCCGTTCCCATTGCGCCCGACCATCGCCGCAGGCCAACGTCACGGCGGTGGGAAGCCCGGCGGCGACTTCATGCGCGAAGGTCGGGCCCGAAAGGATTGCGATGGCGCTGTTCGGTGCCGCTTCGCGCGCCACATCGTTCATCAACCGGCCGCTGGTCGCTTCGATCCCCTTGCTGCACAAGACAAGATCGCGCGGGAATTTCGTCATCGTCTTGAGCACCGTGCCCAGATGCTGAGCCGGCGTCACAGCCAGAACAATGTCGCTTTCGCTCAAATCGTCCAGATCGTCGGTCGCTTCGATCGTGTCGCTCAACCGCGTATCCGGCAGAAATACGCTGTTGGTGCGACTTTCGTTCACTTCGGTCACAAGTTCGCTTTCGCGCGCCCATAACCTCACGTGACGTCCGTCGCTCGCGAGCATCTGCGCCAGAGCCGTACCCCACGCCCCGCCCCCGATAACGCCGACGGTTGCTGCTGTCGTCTCGGTCACGCTTTCGCACCCGCGCCGCGAACCGGCTCTGCATCGGGGTCGAGAGGCCAGCGAGGGCGGGCCATGAAATCGAGCGGATCGGATTGATTGAGTTTGAGCCTTTCCACTCCAGCCCAAGCGATCATCGCCGCATTGTCGGTACATAAAGCCAGTGGGGGGGCAACGAAGCGCATCGCGTGCATATCGGCGAAATCTTCCAGTGCGGAGCGGATCGCATTATTGGCAGCGACCCCGCCCGCGACGACCAGCGTGGGCGAAGTACCATGTTTCCGGATGGCGAATTGCAGCCGGTCGACCAGACAATCTATTGCGGCAGCCTGAAACGCGGCGGCGATGTCGGCATCCTTGTAGTGACCTTTCTCTTTCGCCCGCATGACGGCGCTTTTCAGCCCGGCGAAAGAAAAGTGCGGTTCACGGCTGCCTTTAAGCGGACGGGGCAGGGGCACGATCTTCGGATCGCCTTGCAAAGCAATCTTCTCGACGGCCGGCCCGCCGGGATAGCCGAGCTTCAATATCTTGGCAGTCTTATCATACGCCTCGCCCAAAGCATCGTCGATCGTAGTGGCCAGGCGGCGATATTCGCCGATGCCATCGACTCGCTGGATCTGGCAATGACCGCCGGAAACCAGCAGTAAGAGGTAGGGAAAATCGAGTTCCGGATCGGCCAGCCGCGGCGACAAAGCGTGCCCTTCCAAATGATTGATTGCGATCAGCGGTACGGCGCTCGCCATGGCTAGCGCCTTCGCACTTACCAACCCGACCATCACTCCGCCGATGAGCCCCGGCCCCGCGGTTGCCGCAATCGCATCGCAATCCGTTAAAGCTACGCCGCTTTCGTCCAGCACATCGGCAATCATCGGTGCCAGTTTTTCGGCATGCGCCCGTGCAGCGATCTCGGGAACCACACCACCGAAGGGGGCATGCGCTTCGATTTGGGAGGCAATACGCTCGGCGATGATCGTGCGTTCGGTCGAAACCAGCGCCACGGCGGTTTCGTCGCAGCTCGATTCAATGCCCAGCACGATACCCATGGCGCTTTCCCTTAGCGAGATGGGTGGCTAGGGCAAGCGCGCGATGCATAATGCGCAACACATGGAACGGCCATGACGACGCCGAAACTGCGGCTGGGGACACGCCAATCGCCTCTCGCTGTGGCACAAGCAGAAGAGGCGCAGGAGCGGCTATGTGCAGCGCATGGCTGGACGGTCGATGCCGTAGAATTGGTGAAAGTCCGCGCCAGTGGCGATAAGATACAGGACCGTCCACTCGCCGAAATAGGCGGCAAGGCTCTATGGACGCGGGAACTGGACATCTGGTTGGCGGAAGGACGCATCGATGCTGCGGTCCATTCGATGAAGGACGTGGAAACGTTGCGTCCCGACAGCTTGACCATTGGCGCCATCCTGCCACGCGAGGATGTGCGCGATGTGTTGATTGGGGCTTCGTCCTTGCGCAGCATTCCGCAGGGCGCGCGTATCGGAACCAGTGCCCCGCGCCGCGCCGCCCAGATGCTTCACCACCGACCGGATTGTGCGATCGTTTCCTTCCGCGGCAATGTCGCCACGCGGCTTGCGAAACTGGCGTCGGGGGAGGCGGATGTGACCATGCTGGCCGCCGCCGGACTGAACCGATCGGGGCGCGCCGGCACGGGAACGCCGTTGGATAGCGATGCGTTTCTACCCGCGCCGCAGCAGGGTGCGATCGGTATCGAATGCAATCGCAACGATCATCGCACCGTCGATTGGCTATCCGCGATCGACCACCGCGAAAGCCGCGCAAGCGTTCTGGCGGAACGCGCATTGCTGGAGGGTTTGGGCGGCACCTGCCACAGCCCGATTGCTGCTATCACCAAACATGCAGGCACCGAACTGACGATCCGCGCCGCCATTTTCAGCGCGAACGGTGCCGTGCGTATCGACGATGAGATTACGGCAAATGTGGGCGACCTTTCGGCGTTTCGTGAATTGGGCAGATGCCTGCTGCAGAATGCTCCTTCGATCATAAGCCAATTGTTCGAAAATCCATGAATGGTCCGTTTCGCAGGCCGGTTCTTATCGTTCGGCCGGAACCTGGGTGCCGTCAAACCGTCACACGCGCGCATGATCTGGGGCTGGATGCGCATGGCCATCCGCTGTTTACAATCGAACCGGCTGGTTGGGAGGCGCCGGATCCTGCACAATATGACGCGCTTCTGATCGGCAGTGCCAACGTCCTTCGCCATGGCGGCGATCGCCTTGGCCGATACCGGCATCTCCCCGTTTTCGCAGTCGGCAAAAGCACGGCAATCGCGGCCCAGCGGTTGGGTTTCCATGTCGAACATATTGGAAGCGGCGGTCTTCAAAGTGTAATCACCGCTCATGGACGGAAACCGCGCACTTACCTTCGGCTGGGCGGCGAAGAGCGCGTGGAGCTGACCCTTCCGGATGGACAGTCCATGCATGAGTGTACGGTCTATCGTGCAGAGCCATGCAAATTTGGGGAACCGGTTCGCGAATTGCTGCAGCAACGCGCGATCGTCGCATTGCATTCGGCAGCGGCGGCGAGGCAGTTGCGGCAAGAACTAAGTCGGCTGCAAATCGACACAGGCACTATATCGATCGCCACTCTCGGCCCGCGTATCGCCGCAGCGGCAGGAATGAATTGGGCCCGGATCGAAAGCGCCGCGCGCCCTAGCGATGGCGCTCTGCTGGAATTGGTCGCGGCGATGTGCCAATGACCGCCCGAGACAAGCATGGCCGCAGACAATTCGGGCCGGATCGGAGTTCGATGGACAGCGACGCCCAGAAAAAGGGGAAAGACGGTGGCTCGTGGCAGGCGATGCTCGGTATAGGTTTGTGCGCCTTCCTACTCGGCGCGCTGGTGGTCGGCTATGCGACGTGGGATGGTACACCGCAATTCGCCGAAAGTTTCGAGGCGGTGATTGGTAGTGATGAAGAGAACGAGGTGCTGCCAATCGCTGATGAACCTGCGGTTGGCGCAGCACCATCCGCAGAAGCGTCGACCCCAACGATTGCCGAGAATGCATCGCCGGTGCAACAAAATCCATCCGTGGCGCGCGTCGCGGAACAGCAGGGCGGGCTGGATCAGCGGCTTGCCGCCGCCGAACAGCGACTTGCCCGGCTCGACCTTCAGGCACAGGCGGCATCCGGGAACGCAGCCCGCGCCGAAGGGCTGCTGATCGCATTCGCCGCCCGCCGGTCGCTGGAGCGTGGGGCGGAACTCGGCTATCTGGCGGATCAGTTGCGGTTGCGGTTCAGCGATGCGCTGCCCAACGCGGTGGACACTATCATCGCCAGCTCGCGCGATCCGATCACGATCGACCGATTGATCGCCCGGTTGGAAAAACTCGGACCCCAACTTGCCGATACGACGGAAGAGCCGTCTTTCGCCCGTTTCCAGCGCGAATTGGGCGAGTTGTTCATCATCCGACGCGAAAGTGCTCCGTCACCGCAGCCACAGCGACGGTTGGAACGCGCACGTCGGTTTCTTCAGAGTGGACGCGTCGCACCGGCGATCGACGAGGTTCGTCAGCTTCCCGGAGCAGCCAATGCCCGCAAATGGATTGCGGATGCGGAACGATATGCGGCCGCCCAGCGTGCGCTCGATCTCATCGAAACATCGGCCGTCGTCGAACCGCAGCGGCTGCGCGATGGGGAGGGCGCTCCAGTGCGCCAGCCCACGCCCGGTCAGGAAAACCTGATCCGTTAAGCTCCCAGCAGCATCGGCAAATCGCCGGTCACGCCGCGCGCTTCGTCCATGAACCAGTTCTTGAGCGCCGGGGTACGTTGTACTCCCGCCATACCCAACCGACGTACTGCCGACGCGCTACGGCCCGGTACGCCGAACAACCGCGTCAATCCATCGGTGGCAAGCGCGACCATGAACGCATCCAGCCCACGCCAGTTTTCGTATTTCTTCAGCAGTTGCGCATCGCCCGGCTGCAGCCCCAATCGCATGCCATCGGTCAGCACTTCGACCAATGCCCCGACATCGCGCAGACCCAGGTTGAGGCCTTGCCCGGCGATCGGGTGAATACCATGCGCCGCATCGCCGATAAGTGCGAGCCGACGATCGGTGATCTTCGCGGTATGGTGAAAGCCCAGCGGATAGGATGTGCGCGGCCCGACGCCGGTGATATCGCCGAAGATAGAACCCATCCGCTTCACAACTTCGGCCAGAAACGCCCGGTCTCCCAGTTTCAATGTTCCGGCCGCATCGCGTTCGTCCACAGTCCACACCAGAGCGCTGCGATGGCGCCCATCCGGCAGGTCCAGCATGGGGAGTAGTGCAAACGGGCCATCGGCATAGAAAATTTCCCAAGCCACCTGTTCATGCGATTTCTCGTGCGTCAAACCCGCGATGATCGCGCGATGGCGGTACTCCCATTTGGCAAGCGCAATTCCGGCCTGTTCGCGTGTGGGGGATTGCCGCCCTTCGGCTGCGACCATCAAGCTGCCACGCAAGACCCGTCCATCGGCGAGCGTTACCGACACCCCATGTTCGCTTCGCTCGCGTTCGACGACTTCGCTTTTCGCGTGCCAGCGTATGTTCGCCTCACCGCGCGCCGCCTCGAACAGGGCGAGGCGCAATTGGCGGTTGGCGAACATCCGGCCAAGCGACCCCTCATGCGGTTCGGGTGCGAAACGTATTTCGCCCGGTTTCAGCTGATCGGAAACGGCGATGGCGGCAATCGGCGAACCATGTTCTTCCAGCCGATCCGCAAGACCGATATTGGTAAAAAGGTTCCAGCTGGCCGTGGATATGGCGGAAGCGCGACCATCGAACCCGTCCGCCGTCAATTCCGCAGGATCGGCGCGATCGACGACATGGCAAGTCATGCCCTTGCGCGCAGCAGCCAGCGCCAGCGTCATTCCCACCAATCCTCCACCCAGAATGAGAAGGTCGCGCGCTTCGTCTGCGCAGGAAGGAACAATATCTGTCATGTCGCCATATTTGAGGGCTCGCGCCACGATCCGCAAGCGCCGGTTGGCCGATTGCACCTTTGCAGCAGCAACCCTACATGCAGCGCAGCACACCGTTCGACGCCAGGAGCATGCCGTGCCATCGGGCGCACACCACCTATTACTGCGGATCGTCCTCGGCTGGTTATGTGCGCTTACTGTGTTGGGCGCTCCGCCGGCTTATGCGCAAGGATCTCCGAACAATCTGCAAGCGACCCTGATCGCGGAAGGTGCGGCGGTGCCGGGCGAGACGGCGTATCTGGCCATCCACTTTTCTCCGGTAAGCGACGAATGGCATGGCTATTGGCGGAATCCGGGCGATGCGGGCTACGGGATGGAGCTGGATTGGAGCCTACCCGCCGGATGGCAAGCGGGCGAGCCATTATATCCCGTCCCGCAACGCCTGCTGATCGGCGGGCTGATGAACCATATCTACGAAGGCGACTACGCAGTTCTGATCCCTGTCGAAGTCCCGGCGGATGCGGCGATTGGCGCGATCGTTCCGGTCTCGGTGGAGGCGCAGTGGCTCGCTTGTACCGATGCGATCTGCGTCCCCGAACAGGCGGTTTTGTCTGCGAATGTAAGGGTGGCCGACCGGTTGACGCCGAATGCCCGGTTCGATGAATGGCGCGCGGCGATCCCGCCGGTTCTCGACAGCCAAGCGCGCTTCGCCGTCCGGGACTCGACTCTCGCGCTGGCCATACCGCTACCGGCGACAGCGACACCGGCGACCCCGCATGTCTATATCGCGAATATCGATCTGGTGCGATACGCCGCCGATCAGCGTTTTGCGCGCAAAGGCAATTGGCTGGTCGCCGACATACCTCTCGCCGCCAATTTCATACTCCCCGATGCGATCGAAGGAATTATGGCGTTCGATACCGGACAGGGCGTGCGGTTTGCGGCGATACGCGGTCAGGTTCCGACCGATGGCGAGCCGCTGACCAATGCCTCCCCTACCGCGCCCAATTTACCCTGGTTGTTTCTGGCCGCTTTGGCTGGCGGTTTGCTTTTAAACATCATGCCGTGCGTCTTCCCGATCCTCAGCCTGAAGGCATTGAGCCTCGCGCGTGCAGGCACGGATGAGACGCAGGCCCGCCGCGAAGGTGTGGCATACAGCGCCGGCGTCATTCTCGCCTGCGTGGCTTTGGGCGGTTTGATGCTTGCTCTGCGTGCCGGGGGGGAGCAGATTGGCTGGGCGTTCCAGTTGCAGGAACCATGGGTGGTGGTGGCACTGCTGATTCTGGCCGCCGCGATTACCGCCAATCTGGCCGGGCTGTTCGAGCTGCCATCATTCGCGATTACCCGTGGGGGCGAACCGGCCAGCGCATTTGCAACCGGATTGCTGGCCGCCATCGCCGCGACGCCCTGCACCGGGCCGTTCATGGCGGCGGCGTTGGGGGCGGCCCTGCTGCTGCCGGTCGGCCCGGCGTTATTGCTGTTCGCTTCGTTGGGGCTGGGTCTTGCGCTTCCGTTTCTGCTGATCGCGATCGTTCCCGCGCTACGTCGATCGCTGCCGAAACCGGGACAATGGATGGAGCGGTTCCGAAAATTCCTGGCCATTCCGATGGGTTTGACCGCGCTGGCACTGATCTGGTTGGTCAGCCGGTTGGGCGGGCAGGCATTCGCGATGATCGCGTTGTTGACCGTCGTGGGCGTTCTCGGCGCACTTGCGGTCACCGGTTCACTTCAGCGGCATGGCAAGCTGGCATGGCCGGCATTCGGCCTGATTGCCGCACCTTTCGCATTGTTCGGCGCCTTCGCCTTACCGGCGAGCTACGACGCGCGCGCCGAAACCGGCGACCGTTCGATCCTGACGCCAAAGGCCTATTCCCCTGAAACGCTCGCGCGTGCGCGGGACACCGGACAGCCGGTATTCCTGTGGTTCACCGCCGACTGGTGCCTCACCTGCAAAGTCAATGAAGGGGCCGCCATCGAGCGCGAAGCTACACGTAAGGCATTCGAAGAAGCGGGGGTGATAGCCATTCGCGGCGACTGGACGCAGCGGGACGCGGAAATTACGCGCTATCTGACGGAGCAGGGCGTGGCAGGCATTCCGCTATATGTGTGGTACACACCCGATGGCGAAAAACAGGTGTTGCCGCAGGTGCTTACTCCAAATTCGCTGGTCGATCTCGCGCAGTCGGTCGGGGCGAACGACAACGATCGATAAATTCGGCCGGAGCCGCACTGGGATTAAGGATGACGCTACCTGCCCCGGGAATGGTCAATTCCACCTCGCGGCGTCCGCGCAGAACGTCCAGGTCGGGATCGTCGATCGCGTAGCGTCCGCGCCAGAACCAAATGTCGCCTGCCTGCGCCGCATCGATCGGGAGCCGCGCAATATGCCCGTTGCCGATCAACGCCATCAATGCCTTCGCCTGCGGATCGGTCGCGACATACCGATCGATGCCCAGCGCATGCCCATCATCGTCGCAGAGCAGCGCGAGCGTGGGCCGCTCCCCCGGCGTGCCATATAACAGGCGCTCCCCGTCCGCCGATCGCGCCCAGATCGCGCCCGCCGTATCGGGCGATGCGATCGGCGTCATGGGGGTTTCGCGCACGCCCTGACGGCCACCGCGATCCAACATATCGTCGGTCGCGGGCGGTTTGCAGGACGATAGCAAAACGAGCGCCGCCGTGGCCGCGAACCCTATCCGCCCCATTTGCGTTTCGACTTTCCGTAACGGGTTTTGCGCGTGCCGGGTCGACCTTCCGTAGCGCGGCCGACGGGCTGCGCACGTTTCTGATCGTCCGGCAGGCCGAGTTCGTCGGACTCCAGCTTGCGGATTTCGTCGCGCAGTCGCCCGGCTTCCTCGAATTCCAGATCGGCAGCGGCATTACGCATCCGCTTTTCGAGGTCTTCGATATAGCCGCGAAGATTGTGGCCGACCAGATTGTTGACCTCATCATCTCCGGTGCCAACGGTTACGCCGTCTTGGCTGGCGGTGTGTGCAACGATGTCCTGGATATTGCTGCGGATCGTGGTCGGCGTGATGCCGTGTTCTTCGTTATATTCCTGCTGCTTCTCGCGCCTGCGGTCGGTTTCCGCCATCGCGCGTTCCATGCTGCCGGTGATGCGGTCGGCGTAAAGTATCACGCGCCCATCCACATTCCGTGCCGCACGGCCGATGGTCTGTACCAGCGATGTCTCGCTGCGCAAGAAGCCTTCCTTGTCGGCATCCAAAATGCACACCAGCCCGCATTCGGGAATGTCCAAACCTTCGCGCAGCAGGTTGATGCCGACCAGCACGTCGTAGACACCCAGCCGCAGATCGCGGATCAGCTCGATACGCTCCAGCGTTTCGACATCGGAGTGCATATAACGGACGCGCAGCCCGGCTTCGTGCATGAATTCCGTCAGATCC
Organism: Pontixanthobacter sp.; assembly: GCA_049682975.1. GTDB lineage: Bacteria > Pseudomonadota > Alphaproteobacteria > Sphingomonadales > Sphingomonadaceae > Pontixanthobacter. Next base: position 14,846 of record JBAUIN010000272.1, read on the forward strand.
TCCGCCATCCGCTTGGTCAACGTAGTGACGAGCGTTCGATAGCCCTGTTCAGCGGTTTTGCGGCATTGGTCGATGCAGTCCTGCACCTGATCCTCGACCGGGCGGATTTCAACTGGCGGATCGATCAGCCCGGTCGGGCGGATGATCTGTTCGGCGAATACGCCGCCGGTCTGCTCCAGCTCCCACCCACCGGGCGTGGCAGAGACAGCGAATGTTTGCGGGCGCATCGCGTCCCATTCGTTGAAGCGCAGGGGACGGTTGTCGATGCAGCTGGGAAGGCGGAAGCCGTATTGCGCCAGCGTGATCTTACGGCGGTGATCGCCCTTCGCCATCGCGCCGATTTGCGGCACGGTCTGGTGGCTTTCATCGACGAACAGCAATGCGTTTTCGGGCAGATATTCGAACAAGGTGGGCGGCGGTTCGCCGGGTAGGCGACCGGTCAGGAAGCGGGAATAATTCTCGATCCCCGCGCAACTGCCGGTGGCGGCAATCATTTCGAGGTCGAAATTGGTCCGCTGCTCCAACCGTTGCGCTTCCAGCAGCAAGCCTTCTTCGTTCAATTCTTTTAGCCGCTCCTCCAGCTCGAACTTGATGGCGGCGCTCGCCTGTTTCATTGTCGGGCCGGGTGTGACGTAGTGAGAATTGGCGTAGACGCGCACGGTTTTCAGGCTCTCGCCTTTCTTGCCGGTCAGCGGATCGAATTCGCTGATCTCTTCGATATCGTCGCCGAAGAAGCTGATGCGCCAGGCGGTGTCTTCCAGATGGCTGGGGAAGATCTCCAGACTGTCGCCCCGCACGCGGAAATTGCCGCGCGCGAAACCCGCATCATTGCGTTTATATTGTAGCGCAACCAGTTTGCGAATGAGTTCGCGCTGATCGACGGCGGTATCTTTTTTGATGTCGAAGATCATCGCGGAATAAGTCTCGACCGAACCGATACCGTACAAGCACGATACCGACGCAACAATAATGACATCGTCACGTTCCAGCAGCGATCGCGTGGCCGAATGGCGCATCCGGTCGATCGCTTCGTTTACGCTAGATTCCTTTTCGATATAGGTATCGCTGCGCGGCACGTAGGCTTCGGGTTGGTAATAATCGTAATAGCTGACGAAATATTCGACGGCGTTGTGCGGGAAGAAGTTTTTGAATTCCCCGTATAGCTGCGCGGCGAGGATCTTGTTCGGCGCGAGGATCAGGGCGGGGCGCTGCGTTTCCTCGATCACCTTGGCCATCGTGAAAGTCTTGCCGCTGCCGGTTACGCCAAGCAGCGTCTGCGTCTTTTCATCTTCCTCCACACCGGCGACCAATTCGGCAATCGCCGTCGGCTGGTCGCCCGCCGGCTCGTAATCCGACACCAATTCGAACCGCTTGCCCCCCATCGATTTGTCGGGACGGCTGGGTTTGTGGGGGACGAATTCCCCCGTAGTATCGGGTTCTTCAAGGCCGCGGCGGATGACGAGTTCACTCATGCGGGCGATATGGGGAAAGGTGAGCGCACGGGCAAGCTACCTCTTGGCGGATTGCGCCAAGCTCAGCCACGCTCCATATAGAATGGCGAACGACGGAGCGAGAGTAGGCACCATGGCACGGCAGGCAGACGCGAAGAACGGCGATACCACGCCACTGCCCCCCGCCATCGCGCCAGTCGAACTGGCGAAACGGCTGGAGCTCGCGCGGCAGCCCAACCCGGAACCGGTCGAACGCCCGAAATTGCGGCATTTTCTGGCCGAGGCGCGCGTCGTGCTGGAGCCGGCGAAGCGATTGTTCCGCAGTCTCGATTTACCGACGACTGATGACCCGCAGACCATCATGTTGCTTCCCGGTTTCGCGACGCATCCGATCCGCATGAAATACATGGCGCAACAGCTCGAACGCGCTGGCCATACGGTGAAGCGTTGGGGTATGGGCTTCAATCTCGGCCCGACGGAAGAAAACGTCGCGTTCCTCGAACAAAGGCTGATCGAGGTGCATGAACGCTATGGCCGCAAGGTCGTGTTGATCGGGTGGAGCCTTGGCGGGCTGTTCGCACGTGAACTGGCGAAGCGGCAGCCGGATGCGGTGGTGAAAGTCATCACGATGGGTTCGCCCTTTTCCGGTAATCCGCGTGCCAACAACGCCTGGCGCGTCTATCAATTCGTCGCGGGACATCCCGTGGATGAACCGCCGATCGACGGCGATGTGCGCGAAAAACCGCCGGTGGAAACGGTCGCTTTCTGGAGTAGCCGCGACGGTATCGTCAGCCCGTCCACCACGAAGGGCGAAGCGGGAGAACGCGACCGCGCAGTCGAAATCGACTGCAACCATATCGGCTTTTCCTACTCCCCCCAATGCATCCGGGCGGTTATCTCGGAACTATAGGTTGGCGCGGCACTTATGTTAGAGTACCGCCGTTGACTGCGGACGCGACCGTGTGGGGGGCACGTCGCCATTTCGACGAGCTAAAGTCCCCGGCGTATTATAGATGGCACGATAGGGACCTATGAGCGACACTCCGGCGAATTTCGACGAGATGCATGATGCCGATGGCGGTGTGCGTCCGGCCTATGAAGGTTATCAGGAATGGTTCGAAGGTCAGGACAGCAAATGGCTGAAAGGCAAGCATTCCGAAGCTGAAAGCAATTTCCGCAAAACCGGTATTACCTTCAACGTCTATGGCGAGGATGAGGCCGAGGAACGGCTGATACCCTTCGAC
>JBAUIN010000273.1:0-2216 GCA_049682975.1 Pontixanthobacter sp.
GCGCCATTTGAAAAGTCCGGCCGACATGCAGCGCCTGTTCGCCGAATGGCCGCATGCCATCAGCGCCACCCGCGAAGTGGCCGATGCGTGCGACTTCACGCTCGACGAATTGCGATACGAATATCCGCAGGAAACCGTACCTGGCGGCCGCACGCCGCAGGATTATCTCGAACAGGTCGCATGGGAAGGCGCGGCACGGCGTTATCCCGATGGCATTCCCGATAAGGTCCGCGGTTTGATCACCCGCGAACTGGTGCTGATCGGCAAGATGGATATCGCCCGCTACTTTCTCACCATCAAGGATATCGTCGATTTCGCGCGCGGCTGCGATCCGCCCATATTGTGCCAGGGGCGCGGATCGGCGGCCAACAGCGCGGTGTGCTATTGCATCGGCATCACCTCCGTCGATCCGGCGCAGGTCGAATTGCTGTTCGAACGGTTTATTTCCGAAGAACGCAAGGAACCGCCCGATATCGACGTCGACTTCGAACATGAGCGGCGCGAGGAAGTGATCCAGCACATCTACGCCAGATACGGTCGCCAACGTGCCGGTCTATGCGCGACAGTCATTCATTACCGCCCGCGCAGTGCCATTCGTGAAGTCGGTAAGGCGATGGGCCTGACAGAAGATGTCACTGCAACCATCGCGCGCACCATCTGGGGCAGTTGGGGCAGCGAGATGGATGGCGACCGGGTGGAACGCGAGACGGGGCTGGATATGACCGACCCCTATTTGAAGCGCGCGGTCATGCTGGCGGATCAGATGATCGGCCTGCCGCGCCATCTGTCGCAGCATGTCGGCGGCTTCATTCTTACACAGGGGCCGCTTACCCAAACCGTACCCATCGGCAACGGCGCGATGCCCGAACGCAGTTTCATCGAATGGGACAAGGACGACATCGACGAATTGCGGATCATGAAAGTGGATGTGCTGGCATTGGGCATGCTCACCTGCATCCGCAAAAGCTTCGATCTGATCGCCGCGCATCACGGCAAACGCTTCACTCTGGCGACCGTCCCGCAGGAAGAACCGGCGGTATACGACATGCTGTGCAAGGGCGATTCCATCGGTGTGTTCCAGGTGGAAAGCCGCGCGCAGATGAACATGCTGCCCAAGCTGAAGCCGCGCCGTTATTACGATCTGGTCATCGAAGTCGCCATCGTACGCCCCGGCCCCATTCAGGGGGACATGGTGCACCCCTATCTGAAACGGCGGCAAGGGCGGGAGCTGGACACTTACCCTTCACCGGGTCCGCAGCACGATCCGGACGAGCTGAAGAATATTCTGGGGCGCACATTGGGTGTGCCGATCTTTCAGGAGCAGGCGATGAAAATCGCGATCGTCGCGGCGGAATTTTCGCCGGAGGAAGCGAACAAATTGCGTAAAGCCATGGCGACATTCCGCAGCCGCGGCCTGGTTTCCGAACATAAGGCCAAGATGGTCGGGCGGATGGTCGAACGCGGCTACGACCGTGAATTTGCAACACGCTGTTTCAGTCAGATCGAGGGGTTCGGCGAATATGGCTTTCCCGAAAGTCACGCCGCCAGTTTCGCGCATCTCGTCTACATTTCCAGTTGGATCAAATGCTTCTATCCCGATGCGTTCTGTGCGGCGCTGCTGAATTCGCAGCCAATGGGGTTCTACGCCCCGGCCCAGATCGTTCGCGACGCGCAGGAGCATGGCGTCGAAATGCGCGCGCCAGACGTAAATTATTCCAACTGGGACAATTTGCTGGAGCCGGGGCGCAAACCGGATACATGGGCGGTGCGGTTGGGCTTCCGCCAGATCGGTGGTTTCAAGGAAGTTGATGCGGAGGCAATCATGCATCATCGCACCGCCCCCTATGCCGATGTTACCGATATAAAGGAACGCACCCGCATTCCGGTCGCGGGAATTGAGAAACTGGCGGCTGCTGACGCCTTCCGATCCGCCGGACTGGATCGTCGGCAAGCGTTGTGGGATACGCGTGCGTTGAAACAGGCGCCCGATCTGCCGCTGTTCACTTTTACCGAACAGCGCGACGAAGGGGGGGAGCAGCCGGTTTTGTTACCCTCAATGCCCGAATGCGAACATGTCGTCGCCGATTATCAGACCATGCGGCTATCGTTGAAAGCGCATCCGTTCGAGTTCCTGCGCGCGGGTTACGAGCGTGATGGTTTTACTCCGGCAGCCACTTTGCGCGATCGCAAGTTCAACGCGCCCGTCAAAGTGTCCG
>JBAUIN010000274.1:0-10725 GCA_049682975.1 Pontixanthobacter sp.
GGGCGCTGGTTGTTTGCGCCAGTGCGCGCCCGCATCGTCCGGCGCTAATCGCGACCCGCCGAACCGATCGGGGCGGGAACGGGCGCTGTTCCATATGGCTGTGTCGAGAATTCCCGGACATAATATCGTCACCCCGATATCGTACTCCGCCAGTTCCGCCATCCATGCCTCCCCGACTGCGGCGGTGGCCTGTTTCGTCGTGGCGTACAATGTAAACGGACCGCTGACGGGCGTAACGGAAGCGGACGATGCGGTAATGCCAACATGGCAGGCATCGCGGCGCTTCAGCATATGGGGCAAGAATGCCTGCCCGGTCCATATCGAGCCAAGCACATTGACGCCATACAACCATTCGATTGCCGCAGGTTTTGCGGTAATAGTTGCCGCCGCGCTTCCAACGCCGGCATTCGCCCACAAAACGGACGGAACGATGCTCTCCGCAGACAATCGGTCCGCCAACCCAACCATTGCATCCCGGTCCGACACATCGACCGCTTCGCTACGCGCCTCGACATTCATGGATTTACATTGCGCCGCCGTTTCGCGCGCCGCATCGCCATCGATATCCAGCGAGATGATCTGCATCTTACGACGCGCGAAATAGTGGCAAAGAAAACGCCCGATCCCGCTACCCGCGCCCGTTACCAGCGCGTAGTCCCCGGATATGGGGACGTAAGGCGTCATTCCGCCGCTTCCGCGAGCGCCAATTGCCGCGGTCCGCGGATGAGCCCGCCGGGTGTCGCACCGGTCCATTTGCCGTCACGGAACGTAATTTCCCCGTTCTTAATCGTGGCGACATAGCCTTCCGCCTTTTGCAGCAGGCGCTTACCACCCGCGGGCAGGTCGAATGCGAGCCACGGTTTTCCAAGTTTGATACGGTCGAAATCGATAATGTTGATATCCGCGAGGTAGCCGGGCGCGATGATACCGCGATCTTCCAGACCGTATAGCAACGCCGTGTCCCGGCATTGGCGTTTGATTGCGTTTGGCAAGGTGATACGCTGGCCGCGTTTGCGATCCCGGACCCAATGTTCCAGCATGAACGTAGGGCTCGCTGCATCACAGATCGTTCCGCAATGCGCCCCGCCATCGGACAGCGAATTTACCGTATCGTCGGCATGCTGCAGCGGGTGCAGGAAATCGAGATTGCCGTCCGCATAATTCAGGATCGGCAGGTAAATAAACCCGCTTGCCTCGTCGGCACACAGCAGATCGTAGGCATATTCCTGCGGATCGACATTCTTTGCGTTGGCTCGCGCGGCGACGCTGGCGGTTTCATCAGGTTCATAATCGAAATCGGGGTCCATTTCATACTGCATGGCCCAACCTTGGGTGATGACCATGACCACTTCCATGATATCCTTCGGCGCATCCGAATAATCATTTTCTTCCGCCAGCAGTTGCGCCTTGAACTTCGGGTCGAGCAGCTTCGCTTTTTGCTCCGGCCAGGGAAGTTCCGCGATCTGTTGCCAGCTGGGCCGGTAGACGAAGGGATGGACGCTGCCCTGCCAGGCCATGATGATACCGTTTCCGCGTAAGGCGATCTGCGCAACGATATTGGCACCATTGTCGTTTTGCGCGCGCATGGTGGCGATCTGTTCTTTCAGCGGCATGTCCTTCGCAATGGATTCTAGCGCGGCGAAACTGACGGGCAGGCCGGTTTCGCGACTGAGATCGCCCATCCATTCGAATTCATTCCAGTCGCGCTGCAGATCGCTGGCCATCTCGAACACGCCATGGCCGACGCGGCCCATCGCACGGCCAATGGCGACCAATTCCTGTGCGGTGGCGGTAGTGCCCGGCACCAACTCTCCATCGACCGATTTGTGTAGTACCGTACGCGAAGTGGAGAAGCCCAACGCACCGGCGGCGACGCCTTCTTCCACGATTGCCGACATTTGCGCGATATCATCAGCTGTTGGCACCGCACCCGGTTGCTCGCGATCTTCTAGAACATAGGCACGCACCGCCCCATGCGGCACATGCGTGCCGATATCGACGGTTCGTGGCATCTTCTCCAACGCATCGAGATATTCAGGGAAGGTTTCCCAATCCCAATCGATCCCTTCGGTCAGGGCGGTGCCGGGAATGTCCTCGACCCCCTCCATCAGGCTAATCAGCCATTCGTGCCGATCGGGTTTAGCGGGCGCGAAACCGACGCCGCAATTGCCCATGACGACGGTGGTGACGCCGTGCCAGCTGGATGGCGCCATTTCCTGATCCCAGGTCGCTTGCCCATCGTAATGCGTGTGAATGTCGACGAAGCCGGGCGTGACCAGCAATCCGGCAGCGTCGATCTCTTCTTTCGCGTCACCGCGAACCGTGCCGACTTGCGCAATTAGGCCATCGCGGATGGCGACATCGCCGGTGAATGGCGCTTTGCCCGTGCCATCGACGATGGTTCCGCCGCGAATAATGCAATCGAATGTCGGCATAGTAAATCTCCCGATATTTAGTCGTTTATTTCACGATTACCACATTATGCGACATTTCGCTATGCATGCGGAATGGTACGCAAAACAAGCTGGCAACCGCATTCGGAAAGCGGAATAACGATCGAGTTCGTCGAGGCGAACGGATGGCAATTCGAAGTTGCCATGGCGGGCGAAGACCCCCGAATGAGATCGACCGACCGACTGGCTCTATGTCTGCACGGATTTCCCGAATTGCATTATAGCTGGCGCCATCAGATGCCTATGCTGGCCGAGTTGGGTTACGGCGTTTGGGCGCCGAACATGCGGGGATATGGCCAGACGAGCCGACCCGAAGGGATCGGGAATTACCGATTGCATATGCTTGTTCAGGACGTTGCCGCGCTGATCGATGCGAGCGAGGCGCGCAAGGTTACGTTGATAGCGCATGATTGGGGCGCGATCATCGCTTGGCATTTCGCCATTCGCAAGATCCGGCCGCTGACCAATCTTGTTATAATGAATGTGCCGCATCCCGAATGCGGACGGCGCGAAATCCGCAAATGGCGTCAATTGCGCAAAAGCTGGTACATCTTCTTCTTTCAGCTGCCATGGCTACCCGAAAAATTGTTGGCCCGCGGGAGAGCCGCTCCAATGATCGACATATTTCGCGGTTCGGCAGTGAACAAAGCGCGTTTTTCTGACGATGCGCTGAAACCTTATCGTCGTGCCGCAAACGAACGCGGCGCGCTGACCGCTATGCTGAATTATTATCGTGCGCTGCTGCGCTTTTCCGATGCGGGGGAGGTTGGGGAAGCAAAGGTCGACGTGCCGACATTGGTCCTGTGGGGTGAACAGGATCTCGCGATCGACATTCATTGCTTGGATAGGACTGAAGATTACGTTCGCGATTTGACTGTTCGACGCTTTCCGGACGCATCGCATTGGGTGCAACAGGATGTACCGGAGGAGGTGAATGCCGAACTGCGCCGCTGGCTGATCGGCTGACGCGGTTTTGCCTGTCGAATTCTAGCGACCGGCCCGGATCATGGCGTCCAGATCGACGAATTTCTCCCGCGGAGCGCCATCACGGGCAGCGGACAATTCGGCTTCTTCGATTTTCTTCCAGTTCTGGAACGTCACGACATCGAGCCCGCGCTTTTCGGCCAATTGATCGAAACCGCGACGTCCGTCTTTCGTGCCTTCACCAAGCTTTCCATGATCCATGTCTTCGGCAAGTTTTTCGATAAGCGCATATCCATCGGGCCGATTGGTGCCGATCGTGCCGGATGGTCCGCGTCTTGCCCAACCGACGCAATACAGGCCGGGAGAGATTCGCCCTTCCTCATTGGCGAACCGACCGGCGCTTTCATCGAAAGGTACGCCGGGAATGGGGGACGTGCAGTATCCGATGCACGCGACGACCAGATCGGCGGGAATGGTATAATGCTTGTTGGTTCCGACCGCCCTGCCACCCCGCAATTCGGTACGTTCCAGGGTTACGGCTGTCACGGTTTCGCCGCCTTCGATTGTAACCGGATTGGCAAAGAAATCGAATGCGATGGCGATGCGTTTGGCGTTCCGCACAATATCGGGCATCGCGGCAAAATTGCGAATGAGCTTAACCGATTTTCGCTGGCCCGGTTCCAGCAGCGCATCGTCCGCTTCATCCGGCAAGTCGTGTGGATCGACATGCGGTGCGGCGCGCTCCAGTTCCGCCAACTCGCCCAGTTCCTTCGGCGTCATCATGATCTGATGCGGACCGCGGCGACCCACGACCGTAATACGTTCCACATTCGAATGCGTCAGTGCATCCAGTGCATGGGTGACGATGTCGCTGCCGGTAAACTCGTTTGCGCTTTTCGATAAAATGCGCGAAACGTCTAGCGCGACGTTTCCCATGCCGATGACGACCGCATGTTGGCCCGACAGATCGGGATCGAGCGACGCAAACTGCGGATGCCCATTATACCATCCCACGAATGCGGCGCTGCCGAACACGTTCGATAATTGTTCCCCGGCAATGCCTAACTGGCGGTCGTTCGGTGCCCCGGTCGCCAGCACGACCGCATCGTACAGTTCGCCAAGTTCGGCAATCGCGATATCTTCGCCTATAGAGACGTTGCCGACGAAACGGACGTTATCGGTCAATGCAGTCTTTTCGTATCTGCGCGCGACCCCCTTGATCGATTGGTGATCGGGCGCGACGCCGGTGCGGATCAGGCCGTAGGGGACGGGCAATTTGTCGAAGATATCGACACGCACTGCATCCCCCCAATGCTTTTGCGCCGCCTCCGCCGTGTAATAGCCTGCCGGGCCCGAACCGATGATCGCAATATGCCGCATGCCGTTCCCCCGTTTCGATCGAATCCTGTTTGATTCAGCGCTCAAGCCGCCTTCGGTCGTTCTCCGGATTTGTCGGCACCCTCGGGTGCATCGAGGAATTTCGTAATGGCCGCTACGCTCTCCTGCCTATGACTAAGAAGGAACAGATGCCCGCCGCCATCGATTACAACGAGTTCGCTGTTCGGAATGAGCTTATTCAGGAACTTGCCATTGATGACGGGAACGATCTGGTCGTCATCGCCCATCATGATCAGCGTTTCTTTCTTCATGAAAGGGAGCGCGGGGGCGCTGGTCCAACCGAGCATGGCAATCAGCTGATACATATAACCGCGCGGGCTGGGCGGGGTCAGGCGACCAATATGGTCGTTCTTTCCATCCTCCTTTGTAGCCGCCAATTCGTTTGGGGCGACCTCATCGCCAAGTGCGCCGCCATACAATGTGCGAAAATGCTTCGCCATATAATCGGCATCCACATAACGGCGGGGATTGGCCATTTTGGTCAGCGCGCTGGGATTGCCCGGCACCATCAAAGCTCCTGCGCTCGTAGCCAACAGCACCAAACGGCGTGTGCGGCCGCTATGCTGTAATGCGAAATGCTGCGCCATCGCGCCGCCCCAGCTGATCCCCATCACGTCCACTACATCGATGCCGAACCGGTCGAGCAAGCGGGCGGCCGTCCACGCCATCGATACCGTGTTGTATGGCACGACCGGATCGGGTGATTTGCCAGTACCGGGCATGTCGAACATGATGAATCCGCGTTCGGGCATTGCCGTTACCAGCGGCGCGACTGCCTCGATATTTGCGCCGATGCCGTTGAAAAACAGGATGGGTGGATGATCGCTCGGCTTGTCGAGGTTCCAGCGGGCCACACGAAGTCGGCGGCGCCCCACGGTTTCCATGCTGACGGTTGCGGATGCCATGGGGTCGGTCACAGATACTTCCTTCGATTACAATGCAGGGGGCGGATCAAACCTCCTCCGAAACGTAGGGACCGGGCGCAGGGTCCAGAACTTTATATTCGTTGTTTCCAAGTTTCTTCGGAGCCGGCTTCTTTTCACCCGCACGCTCCTGAAGCCATTCGATCCAGAATGGCCACCAACTGCCGGCAACCTCTTGCGTTCCCTCCAGCCACTTATCCGCCGTAGCGGGCAGGGCGCCCTTTTTTTTCTGAACGAAATATTTCGCCTTGGGATTGCCAGGCGGATTGAGGATGGCCTGCATGTGACCCGATTGGCTGAGGGCGTAAGTCACGTCTTTCGATCCAAACAATTGCGTGGATCGATACGTCGCTTTCCAAGGCGTGATATGATCGGTCACCCCGCCTAGAATGAATAGATCGCTTTTCACCTTCGACAGATCGACTCTATGATCAACCATGTCGACTTCGCCCTTTTTGGTAAAGGCGAGGGTCTCGAACGCAGTCAGAAAGTCGCCCATCAACGCGCCTGAGAGGTTGGTTGCATCGGCATTCCAGAACAACACATCGAATGCTGGCGGATCGTCGCCCAGCAGGTAATTGTTGATGACATAGTTCCAGATAAGGTCGTTCGGCCGTAGCCACGCGAACCCGCGGGCCAGATCGTCGCCCTTAATAACGCGCTTCTTGGACGCATGACGCCGCGCCAGTGCCATGCCGTTTTCGCTTACAAGCGATCCGGCTTCGATGTCGTTCTGCTTGGGATGAAGGACACATACCATCAGCGTAAGCGCGCCTAGCAGATCGGACTTGTCCGCCGCCAATTTACTCGCCAGCATCGCCGCTGTCTGTCCGCCCGAACAACCGGCAGACACGTTCACTTTTTTGGCGCCCGTAATCGCCGCCGCCGCCTTCATCGCCTCCCGACAGGACGCGACATAATCCGCCATGTCCCAATGGCCCTGATCCTTCGAAGGGTTGCGCCAGGATATGACGAAAGTCTGGATACCATTATCGACCTGCCATTTGACCACCGATTTTTCGGGGCTGAGGTCGTTGATATACATTTTGTTGATTTGCGGCGGGATGGTCAGCTGCGGTATTGCATAAACCTCGTCCGTCGTCGGCGCGTAATGGATCAGTTCCATCATTTCTGTACGCAGGACCACCGCCCCTTTCGACGTTGCAATGTTTTCGCCCAGTTTGAACGGGCGTTTATCGACCTGACTCACCATGCCCTTATTGTGGACCATGTCGGTATAGGCGTTTTTCAACCCTTTGATCAGGCTGAGGCCGCCACTGTCCACCAGTCGCTTTTGCGCAGTGGGGTTGCCCATCAAAGTGTTGGTCGGGGCAAGGCCATCGATAATAATATTGGAGATGAAGTTCGCCCGATCGCGTTCCAATTCGTCCAGTTCCAGATCGGCGAGCCAATTATGCATGCCCTTCTGCACGGCAAGATAATATTGCGCGCCGGCCCGGAAGAAAGGGTTGTACTGCCAGGCCGGGTCGCGAAACCGTTTGTCCTTCGGGTCGGGTGCGAGATCGGATTTGCCGGTCATGATCTTCACCATGTCCTGTCCCATTTCCTGCGCATGCTTCATCGAACGCATCGGATTGGCAGCGGTTTCGCGTAGAAGGAGCGCCACTGCACTTACGAAATCCTCACGCGCCAGACCGATCATAGGGCCTAACGCGGTTGTCGACTGCGCTGCCTCGTGCTCCAGCTTGGTACCCTCGGTCATGACGCTTCCCCCTAGCAAGTTTCTGAACCTTGTGATGAATGACATTGCACCCCGCCTTTGTTCTTTGCAAGTCGGCTAACAATGGCGTGAATTTACAGTCTTCGCGCGACTGACTGGCAGCAAGCACTTAACCATTTTTCAAAGGAATTTGACGATGGCGCGACCATGGGTGAGGTCCAGCGAAAATCGGCGGCTAGTAAGCGCATTTGTGACGACCCGTCCGAACGAACCGTTTCGGCGGCGGCAATTGAAGAAGTAGGCACTGTTCGCACCCCACCCGATCTGATCGCAGATGATCGCCAAGATGTTATCGATCGGCGCAAGCTCGTCGCCCGAAAGAAACGCATGCCGCCACTGGAAGCACGACGGACACGTCACGTCGTCCCGGGAACATGGTGGTTCCTGTGTATCGCGATTTTTATTGCGTGCTTCATGGCCGCATTGTTAGCGCGATCACTACCGACGATCGAGATTGCAATCCTGACTGCAGCTGCGTTCGGTTTTGCCTATCTTTCGCGCACCATCGGCAAACTTGAACGGGATCGCCGCCAACCGTCCATGGTGTTGAAGGTGTTATCATGGGTCACAATCATCGTACCCATAATTACTTTCAGTGCCGGACTTGCCTTGTGGGTTGTTCAGGCGGGGTTGGATGTTTCGCTATTTCTCGCTGGCCTTTTTATCTTCAACTTGTTGGTGAACAGCTTACTGATCGAACGACCGCTGCACCGAGTCATATGCCTTGCCATAATGTGGGGCGTGGCAGCTCTTTTTGCCGGTACGATGAAGGCCGGGGTAGCGCTGACAATTACCGTATGCTTTGCCGCCGCCATCGGCCGCTACGAAACGATGGTGATCGCCAGTCGGTTCGAAGCGGCGCAAGCGCGAGAGCGTAGACGCAATCGGGCCGAAGATATTCTGCGCGATTACGAAGAAACCGGGCAGGGTTGGTTTTGGGAAACTGACCGACGGGGTGCGATCATCTACCTATCCCCTTCGACGATAGCGGTCTTGGGACGGGCCGAAAGCGAAATCGTCGGCAAGCCATTCTTGGATTTGTTCGAGCAAGGTGTCGACAATCATGATGGGGAGCGGACCTTGTCTTTCCATTTATCGGCCCGATCATCGTTTCAGGAGTTGGGCGTACGCGCCGCTGCCGATGGCGAAGAACGCTGGTGGTCCGTCAATGGCAGACCCACATATGACAGCTTTCACAACTTCGTGGGGTTTCGCGGTTCCGGTACCGATCTTACCGAACAACGACGAAATGAGGAGAGCGTCAACAGGCTGGCGCAATATGATTCGTTGACCGGATTGGCCAACCGGTTTCAAATGCAGCAGACCTTGGACAAAATCCTGCATACGCCGCAGATTCAGCAGCGCGAATGTACGGTGCTGCTGCTCGACCTCGATCGTTTCAAGCATGTCAACGATACATTCGGTCATCCAGCAGGCGATACGATGCTAAAACAGGTCGCCCAGCGATTGGAACGGTCGGTCGGCACGATGGGTCTTGTGGGGCGTCTTGGCGGGGACGAGTTCAAGATTATCGTTCCCGGACGGATGGAACGCGAGAAGCTAAGCCATCTGGCCAAACGCATCATACATTCGGTGTCGGAACCCTACTCAATCGATGGCCAACGAGCCGTCATCGGTGCTTCGATCGGTATTGCCGCGGCGCCGCAAAATGGCGTCACCGGCGAAGCGATTATCCGCAACTGCGATCTCGCCTTGTATGCCGCAAAGGATGGTGGGCGAGGGAAGTTCCATTTCTATTCCAACGATCTGCATATCGCTGCTGAGGAACGTAGCCGGTTGGAGCAAGACCTGAGAGACGCCATCGCCCACGGTGATTTGCAACTGTTCTATCAACCGATCGTCAATGCGCATGGTGATACCATCGCTGGCTTCGAAGCCTTGCTCCGGTGGAAACATCCGGTCGAAGGATGGATGTCGCCGGCGAAATTCGTACCGATCGCAGAAGACACCGGCCTGATCGCTGCGATTGGCGAATGGGCCATTCGCACATGCTGCCACGATTTGGCGCGATGGCCAGAGAATATTCGTTGCGCCGTCAATGTATCGCCATTGCAATTCGCCAACCCGCAATTACCGGCGATTATCACCAACGCAGTGGCCCGCGCCGATATCGATCCCGCGCGCCTTGAACTTGAAATTACCGAGAGCGTTTTCCTCAACGACGATGCCGATACCGACGCCATGTTCGCCGCATTGAAACGCATCGGCGTCAGGCTGGCGCTCGACGACTTCGGCACCGGCTATTCATCGCTCGGTTATTTGAAAAAAGCACCGTTCGACAAGATTAAGATTGATCAAAGCTTTGTTCGCGGCGCCACCCGTCCCGGCAGCCGGAACGGTGCAATTATCACTTCCATCACCAGCCTTGCAAAGTCGCTCGGCATGGATACGACGGCGGAGGGGGTCGAAACACTGGATGAGCTCGAACTCGTCCGTTCGCTCGGATGCAGCCATGTGCAAGGCTACATTTATTCTAAAGCCGTCGACGCTCGCGACGCCGCCGCTTTAGTGGAGCATACCAACAAGATTATCGCGAGCGGTCCGCAATCGGCGCGCGCACCGCGCCATCGGACTTTGCGCAAGGTTAAAATGAGGGCGATGGGTCAGTCGTTCGACGTGACGATCCGCAACATTGCGTCGGGCGGTGCAGTTGTTGCAGGAACTTGCGACATAAGGGTCGGCACGCGTGTTTTACTAGTTCTGTCCGACGATCACGCAGTAGGTGGTCAAAGTGTATGGCAAGACGGCGACCGGATCGGTGTACAGTTCGATCAGCCGGTGGATCTCAAACATGCTGGGTTGATCGGTGAAGATAACGAGCCTGAGCCAGAACGGCGATCGATACGCGTCAAACCTACCACCGGAATTGGAATATCTGGCCAGCGAATATGATCGCCGCGCAAAGATGCTGACACGGCCCCGCGCACCCGCTATCTGCGGCGGCAATGACTGACCTTTCCAAAATCCGCAATTTTTCCATTATCGCGCATATCGATCATGGCAAGTCCACGCTGGCCGATCGGCTGATCCAGCAGACGGGCGGCCTGACGCAGCGCGAGATGTCGGAGCAAGTCCTTGATAACATGGATATCGAGAAGGAGCGCGGCATTACCATCAAGGCGCAGACCGTGCGCCTCGACTACACCGCACAGGATGGCGAGACGTATGAGCTCAACCTGATGGACACGCCCGGCCATGTCGATTTCGCATACGAAGTCAGCCGCTCCCTCGCCGCATGCGAAGGGGCGCTGCTGATCGTGGATGC